>JAFQMP010000038.1 GCA_017396225.1 Clostridia bacterium
AAATCTTAAATTTCGGGAATCACAATCTCAACCTCGCGGCCTGCCTCGGCAGACTTGGCGATGCCGTCAATAATAGCTTGGTTGTAAAGAATCTGCGCAGAGGGCACGGGGGCCTCGCCACCGTTCTTGATGGCATCGCAGAAGGAGCGAATCTTCATATCAAACAGACCGATTCCCTTCTTTGCCTCGGGCATTTCGATAATCGGGATAGCCGTCTCGGTCTGCTCGCCGCACACCTCGTGATAAAGCTTCATTTCACCGCCAACGGTACCGTTCCAGCACTCGGTAGAGGGAATACGCAAGCCACCCTTGGTACCGAGAATCAGCGTGTCACCTGCGGTATCCATATTCATAGCCCAGGAGATACGGAAGTCGAGAATAATATCACCCTCAAGACGAACAAATGCTGCGGCAAAATCGTCAACACCGAACTTTGCGGCATACTCGGGGTGACCGATTTTAACGTAGTTGGAGTAGTTGGGGTCGGTGCCGAAAAATGCAGACTTATAGCCACTGACGGTCAGGGGCTTGGGATAGCCAATGGCATTCAGCACCATATCAAGCGAATAGCAGCCGATATCACCTAGTGCGCCGATACCGCCCGTTTCGTTCTCGATAAAGGTGGTACCAAAGGGGGTGGGAATACCACGACGGCGTCCGCCGCCGGTCTGAATGTAATAAATCTTGCCAAGCACGCCACTCTCAACAATCTTCTTAATCATCTTCATATTGGCGTCAAGACGGGGCTGGAAACCGATAGAAAGGATTTTGCCGCTCTCCTTCTCCGCCCTCATTACCGCAACAGCCTCGTCAAGAGTAACGGTAAAGGGTTTCTCAAGCAGAACGTGTACGCCCTTCTTCAGCGCGTAAATCGCGGGCTCTGCGTGCTGACGGTTGTAAGTACAGATGGTAACGGCGTCAAGCGCAAGGCTCTCGTCATCAAGCATCTCCTTGTGAGAGGCGTAGTCGGTCTTTACACCCTCAACCCCATGCTTTTCAAAAAAGGCCTTTGCCTTACCGGGAACAATATCCGCGCCTGCAACAATCTCCACGTCAGGCTGCTTGAGAAAGGACTTGATGTGCGAGCCTGCAATCCAGCCGCAACCAATAAAGCCGATACGCAGCTTACGGCTGGTATCAATGGCGGTTTCCTCCTGGGACTCCTTAAACGCATTAAGGTCCTTATCTTCTGCGATAGACATAATAATATTCCTCCTAAATTAAATAATCACGGCATCAGTTGCCGATGGATTTCAGGAACTGTCTGCTCTTTTCAATAGAGGTAAGGGGGGTAAGGCCCATCGAGGGCTTATCCTGCTCCACGACCACCCAAATAACACCCGCGTCCTTTGCGGCCTCAAGAATAGCGGGGAAATTCTGCAGGCCCGAGCCTACGGGACGAAACTCAAAGTTGCCGGGACGCTTAGGGGCAGCACTCTCAATACCGATAAGCTCATACATATCCTCGGACTTCTCGCCGTGAAAATCCTTCAGATGAAGGACGGGCGCACGGCCGCTGTACTTGCTCAGATATGCGGCAGGCTCCTCGCCACCAACATTAACCCAGCACATATCAAGCTCGGTCTGCAGAAGGTCTGCAGGAACGGTATCGTACATCACGTCAAGGCCATACTTGCCGTCAAGCTTGATAAACTCAAAATCGTGATTGTGGTAAAGCAGGGTCATACCAAGCTTTTTGGCAACGCCGCCAAGCATTGCAATATTTTTCAGTGCCTCGGCAAATTTCTCACCACCGGGGCGCTCCGCCTCACTAAGATACGGCACAGCTACGTACTTACAACCAATTGTCGCATATTGACCGAGAACGCCTTCCGGGTCTTCAACCATCTGCGCATAGGGGACGTGGGCGGAAATCGGAACAAGACCAACCTCCTCACACATTGCCTTGACTGCAGCAGGGTCATTGCCGTAAAGCCCCGCAAGCTCAACGCCGTCATAGCCCATTGCCTTGATTTTCTTCAGCGTGCCAAGAAAATCCGCCTGTGCGTCATCGCGCACCGAATAAATCTGTACTGCTACGGGAAAGCCCATATTATGCCCTCCTTTTATAGTTCTACAATTATTGTAAAGGAGACGTTATTGGTTGTCAAGTCATTTGCTGAAAAGTGTCAGACAAATATTGCTCATTTTGGCATTTAATGCTACGAAATCGCCCTTTTCTTGCTTTTTGCTTGCTATAATGCCCACAAATGCGGTATGATATAAAAAGAAAGGCGGTGAAACGATGAGAGCGTATATCAGGGAATCCGAAATCACGAAAGCAATGCACGAGATCATTATCCCCTATCTGGAATGCCGCCGTGCCATACGAACCGTAACAAGCACAGACGGTACCGCACTGCACACCGTCCACTACGAGGCCGACAATCCCCGCGGCACAGTCATCTGGCTGCACGGACTTTGCGAGAACACCGAAAAATACCGCGAGCAAATTTTCTACTGCCTGCGCGAGCATCTTTCAGTATTGATATACGACCACCGCGGGCACGGCAAATCGGGGCGCTCCGCGCCACTCGGTGTCATTCATGTGGACCGCTTTGAGGATTATCTCACCGACTTTGAAGCAGTTTACGCCGCCTATGAAAAGAGCCTGACAAGGCCGCTATATCTCTTTGGGCACTCCATGGGCGGCGCCGTTGCCGCCTGCGCGCTGGCGCAGGATTCCGCGCGCTTTACCCGTGCGATACTGTCCGCCCCGATGCTTGATTTGAATTACCGCGGAAAAGACCGCGCCATCGTATCTCTTGCCGCCGCCTGCCGCAGCCTCACAAGACGCAAAAAGCCCATTATCAAGAATCAACGACACAGCGAAAATCGTCCGATGCACGAAACCAACTATCGCTCCCCCGCCCGCTTCGAAATAGAGCGTGCGCTGCGCTTAAGCGACCCACTGCTGGCAAGCGGCAGCCCCAGCGCGCCTTGGGTGCGCGCCGCACTGCGCGTACGACGTGAAATTTTAGCCAAAGGTATACCTGAGCACATCAATATTCCCATTCTGCTCCTCTCCGCCGAAAAGGAAAACCGCGTGTCAAACGAAGCGCACGCCCTGTTTGCCGCGCGTGCACCGCAGGTTACGCACGTAATCCTGCCCGATGTACACCACGAAATTCTTTTTGCCGAGGACGAAAGAGTCTTTCCCGTACTTGACCAAATACTTGATTTTTTACAATAAAAGCAAAACGGTGTGGGTTTTCCCACACCGTTTTTTATCTTCAATTCATTGCATTACTGGAAGGTAATCTGGTCGATAACTGTACGCAGGCACTTTGCGCTGTGCTGCAGTCTCTCTTCCTCTTCCTTGGTCAGCACTGCGGGAACATTGCCCTTCAGGCCGTCCTTACCTACGATAGCGATGGTAGAAAGGCAAACATCATCTACACCATACTCGCCATGCATAAGGGTGGAAACGGAAAGTGCAGTATTGACACCGCTGAAGATAATCTTGCAGATATCAACAGTTGCACAAGCAACTGCATAGAAAGTAGCACCCTTGCGCTTGATAATCTCGGCGCCGGACTTGCGGACATACTCCTCAACTGCTGCCTGGTCGATATCCTTACCCGTGAGGTGCTTGTAGTAGTCAACCACGGGCGTGCTGCAGATTGCAGCCTGGGACATGGGGACAAAGGAGGAGTCGCCGTGCTCACCGAACACGTATGCATGTACGTTCTGCTGGCTGATATTGCAGTTGTTGGCAAGCCAATAACGCAGACGTGCGGTATCAAGGCTGTTACCGGAACCGATAATACGGCTCTCGGGAATGTTGGTAATTTTATGGAAAACGTAGGTCATAACGTCAACAGGGTTGCTGACAATCACGTAAACCGCATTGGGAGCAGCTGCGGTAATCTGAGGAGCGATGCTGCAAAGAATGTCAACATTCTTCTGTGCAAGGTCAAGTCTGGTCATGCCGGGCTTACGAGCCATGCCGGAGGTAATGACAACAATGTCAGAGTTGGTTGCATCAGCGTAGTCACCGGAGGTAATCTTCACATCTTCGCAGAAGAACAGACCGCCCTGGCCAATATCAATCGCCTCGCCCTCTGCCTTGTCCTTGTTGATGTCAATGATAACGATCTCGTTTGCTACGCCCTCAACAGAAAGGGTATACGCAATGGTTGCGCCGACGTTGCCTGCACCGATAATTGTTACTTTTCTCATGGTTTTTAATCCTTTCGTGATCAGGTTTTATTTATTACTTGCTTGTATGAACTACCATTTTGCTGACTGCCACAAGCTCAGCCTTACGCTTAGCGGCAAGCTTCTGCATATCGGCAATCTGTGCCGCAGTAAAGGGATCAAGATCGCCTGTCTTCAGCTTATTTTTATACATGCGGTCTGCAATCAGCGCATAATTGATGTCAAGGTGCGTAATCGCGCCGTCAATCTCACAGATAACCACATTGCTCTTGCCCTCCAGCAAAAGCTCTACCGCACGGACACCCATTGCGGTCGCGGTAAAGCGGTCACGCAGGCTGGGGCTGCCGCCGCGCACAACATGCGCGAAACGCGCAAACTTGGTTTCGATGCCCGTATACGCATCAATGCGCTTTGCAAGCACCTCACCGTACTTCTGCCCGTCTGCTGTCACAACACCCTCACTGACCACGACGAGGAAGCTGCGCTTGCCTGCATCAGCCAGGGTTTTGATGCGGGAGAGAATCTCCTGCTCATCAAAGGGAATTTCAGGGATAATTGCTGCCACCGCACCGGAGGCCAACGCCGTATTCAGTGCGATACCGCCACAGTCGCGACCCATTACCTCAACCACGTTGCAGCGTGCATGCGACTCACAGGTATCACGCAGGCAGTCAATCATCGTCAGGGTTGTATTCATTGCAGAATCAAAGCCAATGGTATAGTCGGTTGCGGTAATGTCATTGTCAATCGTACAGGGGATACCAACGGTCGGAATACCGCGATTGGTGAGGTCGGTTGCACCACGGAAGGTGCCGTCACCGCCCAGCGCCACAATCGCATCAATACCGTGCTTTTTGCAGGTTGCAATGGCGCGCTGCATACCCTCCTCGGTCTTAAACTCAGGGCAACGGTCGGAATAAAGCACCGTACCGCCGTGGGAAATGATATTGGAAACCGAGCGGGGATTCAGGGGAACAATCTTATCTTTAATCAAACCGGAGTAACCACCGATAACGCCGACAACCTCAACACCCTCGTCAAGCGCCTTGCGTGCAACGGCGCGGACCGCGGCATTCATACCGGGTGCGTCACCGCCCGATGTCAAAATACCGATTTTACGAAATTTTGCCATGGTTTAACAATCCTTTCTTCGCCTTTCGCGAATTAACCTATTTTACATTTTAATATATTGCTGCGTAAATGTCAAGTATATTGACAAATTTTTCACGATTTTTCGGCGCCCTCATCAGCCACGCCGCGCAAAAAACCCAGCGCATCGGAAAAGGCATAGGTTGCAGCAAGCTCACGGATATACGCGCGGTCGCGCTTCGAGCTCATCGCATAGCGCGTGCAGATTGTGCCCTGCGGCGCGGAAACAGCCACATACACTGTACCCACAGGCTCCTTTTCAGTGCCACCGCCGGGGCCCGCATAACCGGTTGTGGCAATCGACACGTCGGTATCAAAGCGCTTGCGTGCACCTTCAGCCATAGCACGCGCCACAGCCTCACTGACAACACCCTCGCGTGCAATCAAATCGGCGGGCACGCCGAGCACTGCGGTTTTTTCACGCGTCTGATAGGTAACCGCACCCCCTGCCACCACATCTGAGCAGCCGGGAATATCTGTCAGTCGCTTGGCAATCAGGCCACCTGTGCAGGATTCTGCCACAGAGAGCGTCATGCTGCGCGCAGCCAGCTCTGCAACCAGTGCCGCCTCAGGCGATGGCACGTCAATACCGTAAACGAAGGGCCAGACAGGCGTTTGCTTTAATTTTTCCACCATCGCATCGCAAAGCGCAGTTGCCTCAGAAATGCTCGCGGCGCGCGCTGTGACACGGAGTCTGACCTCACCTGTCGCACAGTATGGCGCCACCGTGGGGTTCTCACTTTCCAGAATATCGTGGGGCAGAATGGCATCAATCATCGATTCGCCCATGCCGATGATGTGCACATTGCGGCTGAACATCACCGCCTCACAGCGCGTGTGCAGATAGGGCTCAACACGCTCGCGGAACAAGGGCTCCAGCTCACGCGGCGGCCCCGGCAGCATAACGACAACCTGCCCCTTTTCATTTTCAAGCGCCAGAGCAGGCGCCGTGCCGTAATCGTTATCAAACACCGTAGCACCCACAGGCATCATCGCCTGCTTTTTATTATTCTCGGTCATCACGCGACCGCGCGCCTCAAAATACTGGGTAATACGCGCCAAAGAGGGCTCGTGCATCTCCATTGTGCGCCCGAACACCGATGCCACGGTTTCCTTTGTCAAATCATCGTAGGTCGGACCAAGACCGCCGGACATAATAATCAGGTCGGCGCGGGAAAGCGCCGCGCGCACGTCCTCTGCAAGTCTGGCAGGATTATCCCCCACCACCGCCTGACGGTACACGCCAACACCCATTGCCGCAAGGCGACGGGAAAGATATGCGGCGTTGGTATTCACAATATCACCAATCAGAAGCTCAGTGCCGACACAAAGAATCTCGGCACGCTCAAAGCAGTTGTTTTTCACGGATAAGGCTCCTCTCAAAAATACTGCTTTCATTGTATCATAAATTTCCCCTTTTTGCCCCTCTTCACGCAAAAATCTTGAAAAAATTTTTTGGTTATGATAAAATAATAGGCGAAAATAAAGGGGGTGACCGAATGAAGGGCTGTATGCTCTGTCCGCGCAGGTGCGGCGCAGCGCGCGGAAACGGTATCAGAGGCGCTTGCGGCATCGCGGACGGCATTTTTGTGGCACGTGCGGCAGCACACCACTTTGAGGAGCCGCCCATCAGCGGCAAAAACGGCTCAGGCACCGTCTTTTTTGCGGGCTGCTCCCTCGGCTGCATCTTTTGCCAGAACAAGGAAATCAGCCGTGGCTCATACGGCAAGTGCTATACCGAAGAAGAGCTGGCGGCGCTATTCCTTTCCCTTGCAGAAAGCGGCGTGCACAACCTTAACCTCGTCACCGCCACCCACTATACCGACCGCGTGGCACGCGCCCTTGCCACCGTTAAGCCGCAGTTGAAAATTCCTGTCGTATGGAACAGCAGCAGCTACGAAACCCCCGAGGCCTTGCAGCTTTTAGAAGGACTTGTCGATATTTATCTCCCCGATTTCAAATACATTTCACCGGACCTGGCAAAAGCCTGCTCGGGCGCTGCCGACTATGCCGCAGTAGCAACAGCCGCGCTCCTTGAAATGCACCGCCAGGTGGGTGCGGCACAGTTTGACGCAGACGGCATGATGACAAAGGGTATGATTGTGCGCCACCTGCTTTTGCCCGGCTGCCGCCACGACAGTGAGGCGGTCTTACAGCATCTTGCCGCCACACTGCCCATAGCCGACATTCGCCTCTCCCTGATGCGACAGTACACCCCCGATTTTGCGCCAAAGGGTGCACCGCGCCACCTTTTGCGTCGCGTCACCACCTTCGAATATCAAAAGGTCGCAGAGCTTGCCCAAGCCCTTGGCTTTGAGGGCTTTTTACAGGACGCTGCCGCCGCCACCGCCGCTTATACACCCGATTTTAGCGAAAAATAACACGAATACCGCCGCGCCTGACGCAAACACTATATAAAAAGCGAGGTGAACGGCATGGGAAAAGAACGAAAGCAGGCAAAAATGCCCCAAAACGGTGCGCAAACAAGCGCATTTGGCATCGCTACACTGGGTGATTTCAAGCCCGATGAAATCGGGCGCGGCGAAAACAACATTGCCCTTGGTAATTTTGAAAGCAAAAACAAAAAACAGGACGACCGCTCTTAGGGTCGCCTTGCAGGGACAACAAAGTGCGTTCCACGACAAAAAAGCCGCCCATGGGCGGCTTTTTTAGCTTATTAAAATTTCTTCACAAATCCACAGGTGCGGCAAAGCGGCTCTACTGCACGGCGACAGTCAAAGCCCTCTTTAATGGCACGTGCACGCGGACTTGCCAAAATCTCGTCGAGAGGTGTTTCAAACAGATTGCCAAGAGCCAGCACACCGTCTGCGTCCATGCAGCAAGGCACCACGGTGCCGTCTACCAGAATGCCGACATGGTTACGCAATCCATAGCAGAAAATAGAGGTTTTTTCCGGCACCTGCGGGGAATCCTTATCGGGCCAGACAAACTCCCTGTCCCACTCAAGATACAGGCGCTCCGAGAGACGATAGCCCGCACGATTCTTGACCCATTCATGGGGGAATGCCGCGTGTAACGCCTCCAGAATATCATCATTTTCGCGCTCGCCGGCACCGCCCAAATTCCACAAGCGGAGCACGACAATGGTGCCATTCCCCGCCGCACGCCTTGCATAAGAAATGCAATCCGCGAGATAAGAGGGGCTCGCAAACGCTTGATTCGCGGCAGGTGCGTGCAGAGAAATACTGATGCGGTGCGGCGGCGACTGCAAGAGTAGTTCTCCTACCTCACCAAGCAGCGAGCCGTTGGTCGTCAGCATCGGGCGAAAGCCCTTTTCACGCGCTCTGTCAATAAAGCGCGGCAGCAAAGGGTGCAAAAGCGGCTCACCCATTAAATGAAAATACAGGTATTCCACTCTGCCAACCAAGCGGTCGGTAAGCGCCTCAAACTCCGCCAATGTCATCTCGCGCGGCGTGCGACAGGTGCCGTGGCAAAAATCACACGCCATATTGCAGATGTTTGTAATTTCCAGATAAGCCTTTTCCAACATCTTCCCTGCTCCTTTCTCAAATGTCCTTAATCCCTGCCTGCTCCTATGCTGCCTTGCTCCGCGCGGCAAGCCGCGCTCTGTGGCGGCGGAACGGGAATTTCGCGCGGGCGCGAATATACGCTTCGGCAACGGGACGCCCTGCGCGGGCGCCTTGGGCTATCGATTCGGTTCGATTCCCGTTGCCTG
>JAFQMP010000039.1 GCA_017396225.1 Clostridia bacterium
AAGGAGGAAATAATAGTTTTATGGCACAATGTGTAACCAAAATGGTGCTTGACGTATCGGAACGCGATATGATGCATTCCGTGGTGGCAAGGCAGGGTGACGGCAGATGCCGCAGTATTTTGCTGCGCCTGCTCTCCTATGGAGAGCTTTTGCGCATTGAGGAGAATGCAGCGGTGGTGCTGAACGTAAAATCTGCCAACGAACAGAGCGCCGCCTTTGCAGGCGAGGTGCACGCCGACGGCAGTGTGACGCTGCCGCTGACCGCTTGGATGCTGCGTGAGGAGGGCGTGCTTACCTGTGACGTTTCTATTTTTGATGAGGCGGGTGGCAAGCTGACCACACCGCCCTTTGAAATTGAGGTGATGGCATCGGTGATGCCCGATGATAGTCTGCCGGGTGATGATGAAGGTGAAGGGGGGATTACGGCGGAAATTGTGCAGCAGGAACGAATGTTGAAGATGACGCCCACGCTGGTAGATGACATCTATTTCTTGTTGCCTGAGAAGAAACGGCATTATTCGCTTGACCTGTCGGGCCCTCTTTACGGTAACGATGAGGGCTGGCGCCGTGTGCGCCTTGAGTTGCCGCCTGTCGGAACCCTTGACCAGGATAACTGGATTGTGATTTCCTGCCATGCGCCGTTGCGTCCCTGTGGTGCGGTACCTATTGATTGGGGACAGGCCGGAGAATACAATTTTGTCGGTGCAGCGCTGCCTGAAATCGTGACTGGGGATTTTGACATTATTTGCACCTTCTCCAACGCCGCACGCAAATGGAATGTTGGCGTGATACAGTACGCACAGGCGGAGGCGGCTGTATGAGAAACCGTGTGAGGCAAGCGCCGCTGATGCAGGGTATGGACCCGCTGCACGCATGGTCGGTTGTGTTTGACCCGGAGTCAGGCTCGCCGACCGGTGTGCGCGCAGACCTTGCGCGCGGTATGGTAGCAGAGGTCGCGGTGGGCGATGAGAAGGTGCGTAATGATTTTGACCACATTTCAATTTTCAATCGTCCGATTTTTAATGCAACCTTTGATGAGGACACGCGCACCTGGTATGATTTTGTTGAGAGGGGGGAGGAGGGCTTTTCGTTGGCGCCGAGCGAGGTGGGCAGGGAGGTTATCTACCGTTGCACACCCTTTTGGTATCAGCTTGAGCTGACGCCCGAGGGCGCGCTTTCCCGCGTATCTGTCAGCGACAGGGCGCTTGAGGGATACAGCCTGGCACCGATGTTCACTGACGGAACCAAGCCTGTTTACCGCCCTGCATTTGAAATGGGTTATGACAGCAAGGAGCGTTTGGTACATTCCCGCGCCGGCCTTTCGCTGTATGAGGGCGCTTCCTATAACATCACTGCTATGGCGAGAAGCCGTTCTGCTGCTGCACGACCCGAAAGGGCGGCGGATTGGTTCTCGGATTATCTGTTGCTTTTGGTGGAATTTGCCACCTGTAATTTGCAGGGCGTGATGCACGGCCGTGTGGGCAATACCCTCGCACTGTTTGATGCCCATGCGGAAAACGCGGCTTTTCCCACAGGTTTATACAGCAAAACCGAGCCTTCCTTTTCGGTGGGCGACAAGGTGACGGTTTATATGAATTACAGCTGGGGCGGCGCCTGGACTCGGTATGGCGATTATGTTGTAAACGAGATTGTCTATCAGGCAGGCGCGGGGTATCGCCTGACGCTGAAGGGACTTACTGCATCGGCACTCTTTGAGGAGGTTGATACTGCCTTCTGCTGCCTTGCCTATGCCAAAACAGGAGAGGCAATTTCTGCCGTGACGGTGGCATCGTCGGGTCGGGCAAGCGATTCCCCGACGGCACCCATTGTCTGGCGCGGCAAGGAAAACCCGTGGGGCAACATCAGCTCGCTGCTTCACGATATTACAGTCGAGTGTCAGAGAGATGGCAGCGTGCTGTACCGTCGCGGTGCCTCCTCCTCGAGTGGCGAGGAGGACGACACGTCCGGGGCTGTATTCTATCCCTTCTTTACAGAGGAAACGAGCTTTGTCAAGCACGTGAAGCTGAATGAGGAGGGGGATTTCTTGTATCCCATTGCCTGGGAGAGCACCGCGCCCGACCGGTACTTTGCGACGCGTAACACGCAGCATGAGTTGGATTTTGACCAGCGAACCGGCGCAGTGATGACCGTGGGTGGCGATTGTGGCGCAGGGGTTGGAACCAATCACGCCGCCATTGATGTTATTTCGACCTCGGAAAACTGTGCGCGCTTTCATCGTATTGGCGGAAGACTAATTTTTGAGGAGGCTTGAGATGAAACGATATCGTATTGAAAACGGCGTGCCCGTTGCACCGCCGCGATGCGGCATCAGTGTGGACGGAAGACTGATTTCAGGCTTTGCCACCCTGGTGGAGAGCGACGCGGCATTTGCTGCTGCAAACGGCTATTATCCGATTGTGGAAAGCGAGGAGCTGCCGCCGCGCAAGGGCGCACGCGTGCGCCGTGTGGATTATCATTTTTATGAAGGAAAATGGATTCGCACCGTGATTTACGAGGCATAAAAAGGGGCGGGGGCGACATTGTCGCCCCCGCCTTTGTTGTTGGTTAAAATTCATTTTTCAGGCTACGCGCAAAGAGCAGGGAAAGCGCCTCCTTTGCCGAGGCGTTTTCATAAAGCACCGCCTGCACGGTGCGGCAAATCGGCAGGTCAACGCCGATTTCTGTTGCCAGTGTGACAAGTGCTCTTACCGTGTAATAGCCCTCGGCAAGCGCCTCAAAGGGAAGCCCCTTCACAAACGCCTCGCCAAAGCCGCGGTTGTGGCTGTGCGGGGAAAAGACGGTTGCCTCGTAGTCGCCCAGGTGGCAAAGACCGTAGGCGGAAAGCTCGTTACCGCCAAGCGCCTTGATTAATCTTGCAATCTCGCGTGTGCCGCGTGACATCAGTGCTCCCTTCAGGGGAGAAAGCCCCAGTCCGTCAAGCATACCTGCCGCAATACCGATGACGTTTTTGGCGGCTGCGCCGATTTCGTTGCCGATGAGGTCCTGCCCGTAGTAAAAACGAATGAGGGGGCTTGCCAGCGTGTCAACGAGCGCGTGCTTGAAGTCCTCATCATCGCTGTCAATTACCATGCAGTTGGGCGTGCCCTTGCAAAAATCCTGCACGTGCCCGGGGCCAAGCCAGACGGCTACGCGCGTGTCTGTCCCCAGCTCCTCACCGATAACGGTGGAAAGACGCTTGCCAGTGGCAATTTCCAAGCCCTTCATGCAAAGCAGCACGTCGCCGCCCGTAAAGCCCGCGTCGCGCATCTCATTTGCCAACGCACGCAGTCCTTGCGCGCCGATAGAAATGACAGTGAGGTCAGCCCCCTCCAGCGCCCTTCTCAGGTCGCAGCAGAGCGTTACTGCATCGGGCAAGGTCATCAATGTGCTCTTGCGATTTTCTGAAAGTGCCTGCATACGTGCCGAGGTGGCGCGTCCGTAGAGCGTGACCGCAAAGCCAAGGTCGGAGAGGTGCCCCGCAATAAAGCTGCCCCAGCGTCCGCACCCAATTACGGTAATTCGTTTGATTTGCATCAGAGAGCTCCTTTTCATCGTATTGCTATTATTATAGCAAATATCTAAAAAAAAGTAAAGCCTTTGTGCGCGAAGTGCTTGACTTTCCCCCAAAATGCGGTATAATAAAAGCAGTTTTGACAAAGGTGGTAGTTTATGTATACCGATATTTTTGACAAGCGCCGCGCAAAGGTGGGACTTCATCAGCATACCACGCGCTCGGACGGTGCGCTGTCCCCCCTTGAAATGGCGGAGCTTTACCGTGAAAGCGGCTATGATGCCGTGGCAATTACCGACCACTGGGTGTATAGCCCCGTAGAGGATTTCATCGGTATTCGCTCGCTTGGCGGCGCGGAGTATCACGTCGGTTATCGTGATGCGGGAGAGGGCATTTTCCATATTCTTTGCCTTTTTGCTGACCGCGAGCCTGCGCTTGTGCGTGAAGGGGCAACTGCGCAGGGCATTATTGATGCCATTCATGAGGCGGGCGGTCTTGCCGTTCTCGCGCACCCTGCCTGGTCCCTCAACAGTCTTTCCATGGTGGCGGCACTCCGCGACCTTGACGGTGTCGAGATTTTCAATACCGTGTCCAAATGGACAGGGCGTGCAGATGCCTCGGTGCTCCTTGACATTTATGCCACCGCAGGTCTTTATCTGCCCGTTTTTGCGGCAGATGATTTCCACCGCAACATGGGGCGCAACGCTATTTCGCCCACAGCATTCCTGATGATTGAGGCAGAGGATACACAGCCCACTACGTTGCGTGAGGCAATCCGTGCGGGGCGTTTTTACGCATCAACAGGCCCTGAAATTCACGTGCGCCGTGAAGGGAATGAAATTGTCGTGGATTGTACCCCTGTTTCGCGCGTGGAATTTTTCACCAATAATGTGGTGACCGCGGGTCGTGTGCTGGAGGGTGAGGGTATGACGCACGCAAGCTATAAAATTTGCGCCTATGAGCGCTTTGTGCGCGTGGCGGTGACCGATGCCGCGGGCAATACCGCATGGAGCAGCTTTATCCCCCTGTAACAGTAGAAAAGCTTCCCGTTTTCGGGAAGTTTTTCTTTTTGTAAAAATCCTCTTGACAAGCAAAAACTATTGATATATAATGTAGGTGCTGTGGAGATTTGGAGATGCAGACGTATACCTGAGGATAGGTGTACCTATGCATCTTTTTTTATGCCTTTTTCAGGGAGGGGAACTCACGATGATGAAACAGGATTTATTGGATTGCCTTTGCCGCACACCCGTTGTTGCCGCTGTACAGGAAGGCGCTCTGGAGGCAGCGATTGCCTCTCCCGCAGAGGTGATTTTTCACCTGAAATCGAATGTTTTAACGCTGCCCGCGCAGATTGCCGCCGTGCACGCTGCGGGCAAGCATATTCTGGTGCATCTCGACCTTGCGGAAGGAATTGGGCGTGACCGCGCAGGGCTTGCTTATCTGGCAGAGCTCGGTGTGGACGGTGTGATTACCACGCGCACGCAGCTGGTCAGACAGGCAAAGGAAATGGGCCTTATTGCCGTGCAGCGCTTTTTTGCGCTTGACAGTCAGGGATTGGAAAGCGCGGCGGAGGCGCTTGCCAATACCGCCGCCGATTTGATTGAAATCATGCCGGGTGTCATCGGCAAGGTGATTGCACGCTTTGCGGCAGGGGATATTCCCGTGATTGCGGGCGGTCTGATTGAAACCAAAAAAGAGGTTGTGACGGCACTGGAATGTGGCGCATTTGCCGTATCTACCAGTAAGAGCTCGCTTTGGAATCTGGATTAATGAATATGGAGAGAATATAGAAATGTTTGATATTGCAATTATCGGTGGCGGTGTTATTGGCGGTATGCTTGCAAGACAGCTTTCCCGCTATCAGCTTTCGGTTTGCCTGCTTGAAAAGGAAAGCGATGTGGCAATGGGCGCCACCAAGGCAAACAGCGGCATCGTGCACGGTGGCTACGACCCTGAGCCCGGCACCCTGAAGGCGAAGCTCAACGCCGAGGGTGTGCAAAAGCTTTACGATGTGGCTGATGAAATCCACGCCCCCTACCGCAAAAATGGCTCCTTCGTCTGTGCCTTTGGTACGCCCGAGGAGGAGGCGACCGTGCGCGCGCTTTACGAGCGCGGTCTTGTCAACGGCATCAAGGGACTTGAAATTCTGACGGGTGATGAGGCAAGAGCGCTGGAGCCCGCGCTTTCCGATAAGGTATCGCTTGTGCTGCACGTCACCAATGCAGGCATTGTTTGCCCCTACGAGCTCACGCTGGCAGCGATTGGCAACGCCATGGATAACGGCGTTGCACTTAAGGTGGAGTTTGCGGTTTCCGCGATTGAAAGGACTCAAAAGGGCTTTGCCGTCATCGCAGAAAGCGGTGCGCGTGTGGAGGCGGCTTATGTCGTCAACTGTGCTGGCGCGTATGCTGACCGCATTGCGGCAATGGTGGGGGACGATTTCTTTACCATTATCCCGCGCGCAGGTGAATATATGCTGCTTGATAAAAATGAGGGTGCGCGTGTGTCGCATACCATTTTCCAGGTGCCGAGTGCGGAGGGAAAGGGTGTTCTTGTCAGCCCCACGGTGGACGGCAACCTGTTGACGGGCCCCACCGCCGTCAAGGTGGGAGCACCCGACCATACCGAAACCACGCCCGCAGGGCTTGAAACGGTTGCCCGTCTGGCAGCCAAGAGCGTGCCCTCGGTGAATTTCCGTCAGGTTATCACCAGCTTTTCGGGTGTACGCGCCTCGGAAAAGCGCGGCGACTTTATCATTGAGCCTGCCAGAAGCGTGCAGGGTATGCTCCACGTGGCAGCAATCGACTCCCCCGGTCTTACGTCCTGCGTCGCAATTGCCGATTACGCCATTGAGCTGTTGCGTGAAATGGGTCTTGCTACTGTGGAAAAGGCTGATTTTAACCCTGTTCGCGAAAACCCTCACGCCTTCCGCGAGATGAGCGATGAGGAAAAGGACGCCTACATCAAGGCGCACCCCGCCTACGGTAAGATTGTCTGCCGTTGCGAAACGGTTTCCGAGGGTGAAATCCGCGATGCCATTCGCAGAAATCCCCCCGCACGCGACATTGACGGTGTCAAGCGCCGTACGCGCTCAGGCATGGGCAGATGCCAGGGCGGCTTCTGTATGCCCTACGTTATGCGCCTGATTGCAGAGGAGAACGGTGTCGCTATGGAGCGCGTGACCAAAAAGGGCGCGGACTCTTATCAACTGATTGGAAAGCTTTGAGGGGGGACTACTGATGATTACACATGATATTGTTGTTGTCGGCGGGGGTCCTGCGGGTATGGCTGCGGCAGTTGCCGCGTATGATGCGGGTGTTACCGATGTGGTCATTCTTGACCGTGAGGACAGCGTGGGTGGTATTCTTCGCCAATGTATCCACAACGGCTTTGGCCTGCACAAGCTCGGTCGCGAGCTGACGGGCCCCGAATATGCCGACGTTTACCGCGCCGAGGTGGAAAAGCGCGGCATCAAGGTTTATCTTGAAACCACGGTAACCGCCGTTACACCTGACCGCGTGGTGACTGCGCGTAACAGAGAGGGTATTCTGAAAATCAAGGCAGGTGCCGTCGTGCTTGCCATGGGCTGCCGTGAGCGCAGCCGCGGTGCGCTGAATATCAGCGGTACCCGACCTGCGGGCGTTTACAGCGCAGGTACGGCCCAAAAGCTTATCAACTGTGAGGGCTATATGGTCGGTCGCCGCGTGGTGATTCTCGGCTCGGGCGATATTGGCTTGATTATGGCGCGCCGTATGTCCTTTGAGGGCGCTAAGGTGGAGGCGGTCCTTGAGATTATGCCCTATTCGGGCGGCTTGACCCGTAACATCGTGCAGTGTCTGGAGGACTACGATATTCCGCTTTACCTTTCCACTACCGTGGCAGAAATTCACGGCAGGGAACGCGTGACAGGTGTCACGATTGCTGAGGTGGACGAAAGACGTCAGGTCAAGGAGGAAACCAAGCGTTACATTCCCTGTGACACGGTGCTCCTTTCTTGCGGTCTGATTCCCGAAAACGAGCTTACGCGTGCGGCAGGGATTCCCATCGACCCTGTGACGTCGGGTGCCTTGGTTGACGAAAACCGCGAAACCGCCGTTCCCGGTATTTTTGCCTGCGGTAACGTGCTGCAGGTGCACGACCTGGTGGACTATGTATCCGATGAGGCTGAAATTGCGGGTCTGGGTGCCGCCGATTTTGTAAAGGGTGTCGGCCCCGCAGGCAACACCGTGGAAACCAAGGCAGGGCATGGCGTACGATATGTGCTGCCCCAGCGCGTGCATACCGATAAGGGTGCGGACGTGGCGCTTTTTATGCGTGTGACCGAGCCGTTTGGTCGCGTGCGCTTTACCGTGAAGTCGGGTGATGCGGTGCTTGCCACCGCCGTGCGTCTCAAGGCCGCGCCCGGCGAAATGGAGAAGATTGTCGTAAAGAATGAGAAACTGGCAGCGGCAACCGCGCCGATTACCGTTTCTCTGGAGGTACTGTAATGGATAGAAGCTTGATTTGTATTATCTGTCCCCGCGGCTGTGCCCTGCACGTGTCGGGGGAGGGTGATGCGCTGACGGTCACGGGCAACGCTTGCCCGAAGGGCGGACAGTATGCCGTCGATGAGTGCACGCACCCTACGCGCACCGTCACCTCGATTGTGCGTGTTGCTAACCGCGAGGATACCATGGTGAGCGTCAAAACCGCGGCACCAATTCCCAAGGAGCACATCTTTGACGTGATGCAGAAAATTCGCGCCGCAGAGGTGAACGCCCCCATAGAGGCGGGCACGGTCATTCTTGCTGACCTGTTCGGCACCGATGTGATTGCTACCAAAACAATTCGATAAGAAAAAAGCCGCAATGTGCGGCTTTTTTCTTTATAGCATTATACGCCGATTTCCTCGTAGATTTCAAGCAGTCTTTCCTCGGCCTCGGTTTTGCGGGCATCAAGCGCTGCGGCACGCGCATAGTCGCTGGCGGCGGAGCCAAACAGCTCCTCGTCAATGGCGGCAAGCTCGCTTTCCAGTGC
Source organism: Clostridia bacterium (assembly GCA_017396225.1). Lineage (GTDB taxonomy): Bacteria > Bacillota > Clostridia > Oscillospirales > CAG-272 > Firm-07. The sequence goes on from JAFQMP010000039.1 coordinate 8,531, forward strand.
CTCGGCCTCCTTTCTGAGGCGCTCGATGCGCGCCTTTGCCTTGCGCTCCTCGGCAGCACTTTGCTTGCGTGCCAGATATTCCGCCTTGCCTGCGCTCATCGGTGCTTCGGCCTTGGTGGGAGTGCCGTCAGCCGTGTGTGCGGCGCGGCTCTCGCGGAAGGCAAGATATTCGCTGTATCCGTGTCCCTCGCGTGTGACGGTCAGGTCCAGTAGGTCGCCGTCACCCGTGCCGGGGCAGAGCCCCAGCACACGCGTGGCAAGCTTATCCATAAAATAGCGGTCGTGCGAAACGGCAAGCACCGTGCCGTCAAAGGCGGCAAGTGCCTCCTCAAGCGCCTCGCGCGAATCAATGTCCAAGTGGTTGGTCGGCTCGTCCAGCACAAGGAGGTTCACGTGGGAGAGAATCAGCTTGGCAAGCGTGAGCCTTGCACGCTCACCGCCCGAGAGCACCGCCACCTCGCGAAAGACGTCCTCGCCTACAAAGCGGAAGAGGGCAAGGGTGCTTCTGACCTCGGTTTCGGTCAGGCTCGGGTAGGCGTTCCAGAGCTCGTCTAACACTGTATTTTCAGGGGTGAGATTTTGGTTTTCCTGGTCGTAGTAGCCAATTTCTACGTTATAGCCCATTTCCACACGCCCTGCAGTGGGCGCGATGCGACCGAGAAGGATTTTGAGGAGCGTGGATTTGCCGCAGCCGTTGGGACCCACGATGAACATACGTTCATTTTTCTTCAAAAGAAAGCTCACATCGCGGAACAGGCGGTTGGCGCCGTACGCCATGGCAAGCCCACGGACAGAGATGACCTCGTTGCCGCTTTCTCTTGCCTCGGTAAAGCTCATGCGAATGGCGCGGGGGGCGTCCTGCGGCTTTTCCACGCGCTCCATTTTGGCAAGCAGCTTCAGGCGTGATTCGGCGGCAATGATGTTCCTTTCGCGGTTCCACGCGCGCTGCTGCGCGATGTAGGCCTCCTGCCTTGCAATCTCGCGCTGTTGATTTTTGTAGTGGCGCTCGGCAATTTCGCGGTCAATGCGGCGTTTTTCTGCCGAAGCGGTGTAGCCGCCGTTGTAGAGCGCGGCGCGTGCGTGCTCCAACACGAGGGTTTTATTTGTGACGCGGTCTAAAAAATAGCGGTCGTGAGAAATGACCAGCACGCACTTTTTGTATTGCGAGAGGAAATTTTCAAGCCAGTAGAGTGTGTCAATGTCAAGGTGGTTGGTTGGCTCGTCCAGGAGCAGAATATCGGGCTCGCGCACCAGCTGGCGGGCAAGTGCCAGGCGCGTGCGCTGACCGCCTGAAAGGATTGAGAGGGAGCGCGATGCCATTTCCTCGTCAAAGCCCATACGGAGCAGTACAGAGGCGGCACGTGCACGAAATTCAAGACCGCCCTGCTCAATAAATTTTGCGTTTTTCTCGGTATATGCGGCGGTTAATGCATCGTAAGCCCTTGTTCCCGCCTCGCCTGCGCGCTCGTGTAGTGCGGTTTCCAGCGCGGCAAGCTCCTTTTCGGCGGCAAGCAGCTCGGGGAAGGCAGCAATCATCTGGGAAAGCGGGCTGTCGCCTGCGGTAAGGTCAACCTCAAAAGCATCGTCCTGACGGAGCAGCCCAACGGTTTTGCCGCGCCCGATAAAGACATTGCCCGTGTCGGGTGCAAGCTCCCCTGTGATGACCCTGAAAAGGGTACTTTTGCCGCAGCCATTGACGCCGATAACACCGAGGCGGTCGGCTTCCTCCAGCGAAAAGCCCACGCGGTCAAGCACCGTGCGCACGCCAAAGGATACGGTAATATCCGACAAGCTGATAACGGCCATATATTTCCCCCCTTCCGTCCTGTCGGTTAACGACAGGTGCAATATTTTATGACATAGTAGAATTATAAAAGATTGTGCCTTGTTTGTCAAGGGGAAGGAGGAGCTGGGGGATATTGTTATTTGTGTGACAAGCACACGGGGCGTGGCGAAAGCGATTTCACCAACGGCCACGCGATATGCTTGGATTGTGCCTATATGATTGCGGTAGAGGGGCTTCCGCTGCTTACCGATAGCAGGAGCACGCGCGAGATGCTGCACGCACGCGGATTCTGGCACGATGCCGATTAAAAAAATTTCAAAAAGCACTTGACAGAGGGGAGAATTTGTGGTATACTCTGTAAAGTATTTTGCTTTACAGGCTATGGAGGCGACTGTTATGTTTGAAAAAAACCTACAACTCTCCTTCCTGATGGACGCGTATGCAGGGCTACTGAGTGAGCGCCAGCAGCGTGTGCTTGACCTCTACTATAATGAGGATTTGTCCCTGGGTGAAATTGCAGATGATGTCGGCATTTCCCGTCAGGGCGTGCGCGACAGCATCAAAAAGGCAGAGCGTGAGCTTTACTTTTATGAGGAGCATCTCGGTCTGGTGGCACGCGACAGCGCTGTGCGTGAGGCAGGTGAGCACCTGCTTACACTGCTTGGCGAGGGCGAGGCACGTGAGGCGGCGCGCACACTGCTTGCAGTCGCACTCGGTGAGGACGGTTGAAACGTCCCTTCACGGGCGATACTAAAATAAAAAAGGAAAGGCGGCAGTCAAATGTTTCAGAATCTTACCGAAAAATTGAATAACGCCTTCAAATTCTTCCGCAACAAGGGCAAGCTTTCCGAGGCTGATGTCAAGGCGGGTATGCGCGAGATTAAGCTCGCACTGCTGGAGGCGGACGTAAACTTTAAGGTCGTTAAGGACTTTATCAAAATGGTTTCCGAGCGTGCGGTCGGCACCGAGGTCATGGAATCCCTTCTGCCCGCACAGCAGATTGTCAAAATCGTCAACGAGGAGCTTATCAAGCTGATGGGTACCTCGCAGGCAAAATTGACCATTTCCCCTAAGCCCCCCACGGTTGTGATGATGGTTGGTCTGCAGGGTGCAGGTAAGACCACGCACGCAGGTAAGCTTGCGGGCATGTATAAGAAGCAGGGTAAGCGCCCGCTTTTGGTTGCGTGTGACGTTTACCGTCCCGCCGCGATCAAGCAGCTGCAGATTCTTGGTGAAAAGCTGGATATTCCCGTGTACGCCCCCGGTGATAAGGAAAAGCCTGTCAGGATTGCCAAGGAGGCACTGAAGCTTGCGGAAAAGCAGGGCTATGATATGGTGTTTATCGACACTGCAGGCCGTCTGCATATTGATGAGGCTCTGATGGGCGAGCTGCGCGATATTCGCAAGGCGGTGAACCCTACTGAGATTTTGCTCACAATTGACGCGATGATTGGTCAGGACGCGGTGACGGTTGCCGAGCACTTTAATGAGCAGCTTGACGTCACAGGTGTGATTCTCACCAAGCTTGACGGTGATACGCGCGGCGGTGCGGCACTGTCTGTCCGCCACGTCACAGGCAAGCCGATTAAGTTTATCGGTATCGGCGAAAAGCTTGATGCGATTGAGCCCTTCTACCCTGACCGTATGGCAAGCCGTATTCTCGGTATGGGCGATGTGCTTTCTCTCATTGAAAAGGCGGAGCAGGCGTTTGACCAGAAGCAGGCTGCAGAGCTTGAAAAGAAAATCCGCGCAGCAACCTTCACGCTTGACGATTACCTTGCACAGTTTGCCCAGATTAAGAAAATGGGTAATATTGAAAGCCTGCTCGGTATGATGCCCGGTATGAACAAGGGTGCCTTAAAGGACGCCAAGATTGATGAAAAGCAGCTCGCACGTACAGAGGCTATCATTAAGTCGATGACGATGCGTGAGCGCGAAAAACCCGAAATCATCAATGCATCGCGCAAAATGCGTATTGCAAAGGGCAGCGGCACCACGGTGGAGGACGTCAATAAGCTCCTCAAGCAGTTTGACACCGTCCGCAAGATGATGAAGCAAATGTCCACCCCCGGAGGCAAGCGCGGCCTCTTTGGCAAGATGAAACTCCCGCTTTAACGGAGCTAACAAATAAAAATAAAAAATTATACAAAAACAAAGGAGATTTTTACCATGGTTAAAATCAGACTCACCCGCACCGGCAAGACCCACAGCCCCTCCTACCGTATCGTTGTTGCTGACCAGCGCTCTCCCCGCGACGGCCGCTTCATCGAGGAGATTGGCCACTACAACCCCAAGTCCAAGGAGCTCGGCGTTGACGCAGAGGCTGCTAAGAAGTGGCTTGCAAACGGCGCACAGCCCACTGAGACTGTTAAGGTTCTTCTCACCAAGGCCGGCGTTATCGCATAATTGACGCGGGAGCAGAAAATGTTGAGCCTCAAGGAGATCCTGATCGATCTCGCTGCTGCCATTGTCGATCATCCCGATGATGTGGTGGTGACCGAGCAGGAGGAAAACAACGAAATCACGCTGACGCTGACTGTACATGCTGACGATATGGGCATGGTCATCGGTCGTCACGGCCGTATTGCCAAGGCAATTCGCTCCGTCATGAAGGCGGCTGCAGGTACCACAGGCAAGAAGGTTAATGTCGACATTAAGGATTGACGAAAAAATGCGCAAGCCATTAGCGTGATGTTCTTAGCGGAGAATTTGAATATTCAATGTAGTGCGAGCATCGCATTTGACTAGTCAAATGCAAATATGGGCTAAGCCCAAACCCTTATACAACAGAAAGAGAGCAAGAGTACAAGGAGAAAATCCTTATATTCTTGCTCTGTTTGTTATTATAAATGAATTGATACTAACGCATCATGAATTGGCTTCGCCATGATTTGCTCGCGGAATTGCTTTGCAATTCGTCGCTCACATGAATTGAATTGCAACCAACGTGCCGCAAGGCACAATTCATGCCGCAGGCAATTCGCGAAAGCTTGACTTTCAATTCACGCGGGCCGCAAGGTTGCAATTCATAGCGTGTTCTCCGTTAAGGATAACACGCATTCGGCTTTATGACAGTGTGTCAATATCGAGCTCAATCAGCTTGCCCGCCTCAAAGCGAGAGACCTTCGTAAAGCCTGCGGCTTTTATAAGCTCGAGCAGTGCGGGGAAATGATAGGCGATTTTGTCAGGTGCGTGTGCATCGGAGGAGAGTATGACCTTGCCACCGCATTCCTTGATAACCGAGAGAAATTGGGGGTTGGGGTAGGGAATGGCCTTTAAGCCGCGGATAATCGGTCCCGCGCTCACCTCAAAGGTCGGCACGTATCTGACCGTCTCGGCAATCGCCTCGTGTACAATCTTTTTGTAATCCTCGTTTTCCTCGTTAAAGCTGCTGTATTTTGTCAGGAGGTCAAGGTGACCCATAAAGGTCGGGCGGTTTTTTTCTGCGTGTGCCACAACCTGTGCATAGTACGCCTTGGCAAAATCCAGCTGATTGCCGCCAAAGTATTTGTCAATGCCCGCCTGCTGCTTGCCAAGGCCGCTGTCAACAGGGAAAATCTCGTCACCGCAGAAAATATAATGCACCGAGCCAATGGTGTAATCGTAGCTTTCATATTTGCTTTTGGGCGAGCCGTAGTCTAATTCAATGCCGAGGTAAACGGGAAAGCCGTGCTCTTCGCGTGCCTTTTTCTGTGCTTCACGCACGGTTTTTTCATACTCCTTTTCGCACTCCTCGCTTTTGCTACAGTACGTCAGGTCAAATGCGGTATAGCTGTGGTCGGAAAGACCGAGCGAAAAAAGCCCTTGCTCGCGTGCGGCGGCAATACAGGCATCAACCGTCCCCTTGCCGTCTGAAAAGGTGGTGTGTACGTGAAAATCCGAAAATGCCATAGGGTCATCTCCTCATCTTTTAACTGAAACTTGTTAGATTATAGCACACTTAGCTGTCTTTGGCAAGTTGATTTATAAAAAGTTTGTTTTTTTACAGTAAAAATTTGCCTTTTATAATAATATTATTTTTTATATTGACAAAACGCGCGCGTATAGGTACAATGTATAACGGATAAAGGGGGATTGTACAATGATGAAGTATTTGCAGAATTTACATACGCATACGAATTTTTGTGACGGTAAGGATACCCCCGAGGAAATGGTGCAGGCTGCCATTGCGGCAGGGCTGACCTCTCTTGGCTTTTCGCCGCACGCCGCCTGCTGGTACAGCGACTATCCGTTGCCCCCTAACGGTACAGACGATTGCTTTCACGAGGTTGAGCGCCTGAAAACCGTTTACGGTGACCGTATCGAAATTCTTCAGGGCTATGAGTTTGACTGTTACTGCGGTCACGACGTGTCGCGCTACGACTACGTGCTGGGCGCCCTGCACAACCTTTATAAGGACGGAGTTTACATTCCATTTGACCGCGACCTTGCCAATATGGAGAAGCAGATTGTCGAGCATTTCGGCGGTGACGGGCTTGCCATGGCAAAGCGCTATTACCGTGAGCTTTGCGATTTGCCCTCTTACATAGATGCCGATATCGTGGCACATTTTGATACCATTACCAAGCTTTGTGAGAAAAAGCCCTTCTTTGATTATACCTGCAAGGAGTATCTTGATGCGGCGTTTGAGGCCATTCACGCGCTTGTCCCGAAAATTCCCGTCTTTGAGGTCAATACAGGCGGTATGGCACGCGGCTATCGCACCGCCCCCTACCCGACCGCACCGATTTTGAAGGAGCTGCACCGTGCGGGCGCGCAACTCACGCTTTCCTCGGATTGCCACGACAGAAGATTTATCACCCATGCCTTCCCCGAGGCACTTGACCTCATTCGCGCCTGCGGCTTTGGTGAGATTTATTTCTTTACAAAAGAGGGATTTGTTTCCCAGCCGTTATATTAAGGAGAAAATATGGAACAGACAAAAAGAAGAGGTGCCGCCAGGGCGATTGCCTGGGTTTGCGCGCTCGCTTATTTTACCAGCTACGTGCTGCGTAAAAACCTCGGCGTGATGCTGGTGAAGGTTTGCAGCGACATGGGGGTTGCCGAGTCGGCGCTTGCCGTCGTTTTAACGGGCTTGACCATTACCTACGGCACGGGTCAGCTGATTAGCGGTGTGCTGGGTGATAAGGTTTCTCCCATTATTATGATTGCAGGCGGACTTGGCGTATCCAGTGTCATCAATGGGGCATTTTATTTTGTGGATAGCGTGCCGATGATGACGGTGCTTTGGTGCATCAACGGCTTTGCGCATTCGATGATATGGGCGCCCATGGTCAAGCTTTTTTCGGTTTATCTTGCTGACCACGAATACAACTTTGCTATTATGCGCGTCATGTGGGGCTCTGCCTTTGCCACCATTTTCCTGCGTGTATTCTGCCCTGCGATGCTGCTTGTGACGAGTTGGCGTACGATTATGCTGATTACAGCCATTTACGGTGCGGTGATTGCAGCAGGCTTCTTCCTTTCCAGCAAGCGCGTCTTTGCTGAGCCCGTGGTGCGTGCACCTAAGACGGAAGATAAGCCCGATGAAGCCCCCGTAGCCATTCCGTTGCCTGCCTATGCCTTTGCACCTGTGGTGCTGATTATCGTGTCTATC
>JAFQMP010000040.1 GCA_017396225.1 Clostridia bacterium
CGCGTGCTGCTTGCCGATGGCAAAACCGATTTTGTCTAACATTTTTTAATGCCCACCTTTGGTGGGCATTATCTTCACGTATTTTCACGAAAAATGTCGGGAAAGGAGGGTAAGATGCCTCAGATTTTATATGCCGATGCAGATATTCTTGTTGTGGTAAAGCCTGTGGGCCTGCTCTCTGAGGAAGCCCCTGAGGGCTCGCTCCCCACGTTGCTTGCCACCGACTACGGCAGGCTCTATCCCGTCCACCGTCTTGACCGCGTTGTGGGCGGTGTCATGGTCTATGCGCGCAACGGTAAATCTGCCGCCGCACTTTCGCGCGCGGTCAGTGAAAACCGCCTGATCAAGCGCTATATCGCCGTGCTTGAGGGCAAGCCCGAAAGGGACGCGGATACCCTTTCGGATTTGCTTTTCAAGGACGCAAGGCAGGGCAAGAGCTTTGTGGTGAAAACGCCGCGCAAGGGAGCAAGGGCGGCAGAGCTTTCCTATACCGTAACGGGTGCTGCCGTTTATGGAGAAAAGCCCCTCACCCGTGTGGCCGTCACCCTCAAAACAGGGCGCTCGCACCAGATACGCGTGCAGTTTTCCTCACGCGGCACGCCCCTTGTCGGGGACGGCAAATACGGCGCGCGTGTCAAGGCCGCATCGCCTGCTTTGTTTGCCGTCTGCCTGACCCTTCCGCACCCCAAGGACGGACGGGAGCTGACCTTTGCGGCAAAGCCGCAGGGCTTCCCCTTTGACCTTTTTGCGCCCACCGAAACCGAGCGCAAATATCTCATCAAGATGCCCGATGTGTCGGCGCTTGCCCGATTGCCCGACTGTCGTATTTTGTCAATGGAGCAGACCTACCTTTCGGCAGAGCAAGGGGAAACCCACCGCGTGCGATTGGTGCGCGAGGGTGCTTCTGTTACTTATATTGAAACCACCAAGGTGCGTGTGAACGCGCTTTCTGCCGTGGAGCGTGAGAAGGAGATTTCCGCCGCGCGCTACGGGGAGCTGCTCGCCCTCGCAGACCCCACGCGTCATACCGTTATCAAAACACGCTATCGCGTGCCTGTGGGCGCGCGAGAGGCGGAGATTGACGTGTATCCCTTCTGGCAGGACAGGGCTGTTCTGGAAATAGAGCTTGCCGACGAGCGCGAAACGGTTTTCCTGCCCGACTTTGTTACGGTGCTGCGTGAGGTCACGACAGATTTCCGCTATAAAAACGTCAATCTGGCAAAATCCGTGCCAAACGACGAAATTTTTCAGTCATAGGGAAGCGCAGAATTTGTTGGAATTACCCCTTCCGACAAAATCCGCGCCAAAGCGTAAAAAGGCTCGAAAATGGAAGGAATTGCCCCTTCCGACTGCTTCCGACCTTTTCCTTTTCGGAAAATATTTCTGTTTTTGGAAAGAAAATTCGCAAAACCTCTTTACAAAGCGGAAAAATCGTGCTATAATGATGCCAAAGACGGAAAAGGAGTGCCTTTTTATGGATTACATCAAGCGCATCAAGCAGATTAAAAGCGAAAAAAAGATGACGAATGAGGAGCTGGCGGAGAAAACGGGCATCGCCGTGGGTACACTCTCCAAGATTCTCGCAGGCATCAGTGAGTCGCCCAAGCTTTCCAATTTTGTCGCCATTTGTCAGGCACTCAACTGCTCACTCGACTACATTATGTATGGCATTGAGGAAAACCGCAACAACTACACGCTGGACGAGAATGAGATTGCGCTGGTGGAGCAGTACCGCACGCTTGATGCGCGCGGTAAAAGCGCGGTGGACGCGCTCCTGTCACATGAAGCAAGCACGTCACCCACCGCGGCAAAAAAGCCTGCGGAGCGCCCGACCTTCTACCGCCCTGAGCCCTTGGCTGACCGCCTGGCTGCCGCGTATGCCGACAGCAAAAACGGCTTTTCGCGCCGCACGCTTCCGCTTTACGATTTGCCTGTTTCCGCAGGCACGGGCGTGATGCTCGATACCGATACCGCGGACGAGATTACCGTCAGCGACAACTCCCGCACCCGTGAGGCTGATTTTGCCCTGCGCATCAGCGGCAACTCGATGGAGCCCCGCTATCGCGACGGCGATATTCTGCTCGTACAGGAAGCCGATGCCGTGGAGTTTGGTGAGCTCGGTATTTTCCTGCTTGACGGCAACGGCTTTTTCAAGGTGTTCGGCGGTGACCGTCTGTATTCCCTCAATCCCGATTACGGTGATATTCTTTTGAAGGATTTTCAGGACGTCCGTGTCGCAGGTCGCGTCATCGGCAAGCTGAAAAAGAGATAATCTACATAAAAAAGGCACCGCCATGTAGGCGGTGCCTTTTTTGGTTAATTCTCTGCGAGTTTGTCTGCAATCATATCGGCAAGGGTTAAAAATTCAGCCGTGGAAAGTCGCTCGCCGCGAATGTCGGCGCTGTGACCTGCGGCGACCACAATGTCGGTTAAAACGCTCTTGTCAAGCTCGGGAAAGCCTGCGGAGAGGGCATTCGGGAGTGTCTTGCGGCGCTGCTCGAAGGCGGCGCGGATTGTACGGAAGAAGATGCGCTCGTTCTTGGGCTGGTAGGGCTTTTCCTCGTGCAGGGTGATGCGCACCACGGCGGAATCAACCTTGGGCGGCGGCATAAACTGCCCTGCCGCAACGGTAAACAGCTTTTCTGCCACACCATAGTAATTGAGCACGGCGGTAATCGCGCCGTAGGCACCGCTGCCTGCCTTGGCAACAAGGCGGTCGGCAACCTCCTTCTGAATCATAATGGTGATATGACGGAAGGGAAGACCGCTTTCAAGGAGCTTCATCAGAATCGGTGTGGTAATGTAATAGGGAAGATTGGCACAGACCGACACAGGACCCTCTGCAAAGGCGGGGGCAAGGAGTGCCGCAATATCCGCCTTCATCACGTCCTCGTTCACCACGGTTACGTTGTCAAAGTCGCCTAACGTGTAGGCAAGGGCGGGAATCAGGCTTTTGTCAATTTCCAGCGCCAGCACCCTGCGGTGTCTTTCGGCAAGCTCGCGGGTCAGGGTTCCGATACCGGGGCCAATCTCCAAAATTGTGCCCTCCGCCGTGTCGGTGCACATTTCGGCAATATCCTCTACCACCAGCTTGTTGGTGAGGAAGTTCTGACCGAATTCCTTGCGGAAATGCAGCCCAAACGCCGTCATAATATTTTTCACTGTTTTCTGGTCACAAAGGTTCATCGTCTACCTCGGTTGTTTTGATAGAAAGATTATAGCATAAGAGGAGGGGATTTGTCAATGAAGGGTTTACATGATATCAAGTCGCAGGCAAGATACACGCTACGCGTGATGAGATGCAAGGGCGGCGTTGCCACCCTTGATGATATACGCCGCACTTTGTGCGGCGATGATATACACGCTAACGCGTGATGATATGCCAAGCCTGCGGCTTGGATAGAAAATAAAAAGCCACCCGATTGGGGAGCAAATCTTAAACACGAGAGATGTTCGCGCGTCTGCGCGAAAATTCGCACGCCCTGCGTCTGCTAAAAGCATCACGCCGCAGGCGTGTATATCATTAATTCCGCGGGAATTGTATATCATCAACACGTAGTGTTGTATATCATCAAGCCGCAGGGGAATACACGCTAACGCGTGATGAGATATAGGGGCGGCGGCCGCCCCCCTGATGATATACGCCGCACTTTGTGCGGCGATGAGATACCAAGCCTGCGGCTTGGATAAAAAAACAACGGCTCCTGTAGGAGCCGTTGTTTTTTGGTGGAGACAGTTGGAATAGTGTTAGCAACAAAATATTGATAAAAAAGCAACCTTTTTACACTATATATTGTGGTTTTTGGGGAGTGTGGGTACATATTAGGTACAGAGGTGTGGTTTGGGTACGGGAATCAGGTGTCAAAAAATGGTGGAGAGGGCCTTTCTGATGAGGTCTGTATCGTCGGGCATAACGTGGGAATAGGTGTTGAGCGTCTGCTCAATATTGGTGTGGCCGAGCTGGCGGCTGACTGCTACGATAGATACTCCTTTCGATATCAGCAAGGATGCACAGGAGTGGCGCAGGTCGTGTATGCGTATTTCCTTGACGCCTGCTTTTTTGATGGCCGCTTTGAAGGTATGGTCTGTGGTGGACGTTGGCAGGGGACGGGTGCCGCCGAACACAAAAAGCTCAGGCGTCCAGGCATCTGCATATTCCTCCCTCTGCGCTTCCTTGTGTGCAAGCAGCTGTGTAAGGAGCATTGGTGGCACGGCGATTGTGCGGATACTGCCCTTGTTTTTCGGGGTGGTGACGGCATAGGTGCCGGACGTGGTTTTATTGGTGATGCTTTTGCTGATTTTGACGGTGGCGTTTTTCTTGCTTGATATCATGATATCATTCCACGTGATTGCCAGCCCCTCGCCGCGTCTGCATCCTGTGACGTACAAAAATGTGAAATACAGGTGATACACAGGGTTGGTGACGTGCTCGGCGAAGTGCTTAAATTCCTCGGGCGTCCACACCTGCATCTCCTTGGGCTGCTCGACGTTCCTTGGGCGGTCCACCTTGAGAATCGTATTGGTAACCTCAAAATATTTGACACCGTATTTATAGATGGAAGCGAGCGTACAGAAAATCCATTTTTTAGAGGAATAGCTGCGGTCAAGCCCCTCAATCCAGTCGGAGATGCTTTTGGCCGTGATTTCGCTCATTTTTTTGCCCGTGAAATAGGGCAACAGGGAATTGTTAATCTTGGCGCGGATATCGAGGTAAGAGGATTCCTTCACGCGTTTCTGCGTGAATTTCAGATAGTGCTCCAGCAGCTCGTCAAACAGCATGGAATCAGGAGAGGGCGTAGGGGCGGTGATGGCCGCCAGGGTGCGCTCACGCTCCTTGATATAATCCTCGTATCCGTATTGGGCTTCCTTTTTGGTTTTGAAGCCCGAGAGACGCTTATTGATGGTGTTGCCGTCCTCGGCACAGGTTTCGCGGAAGCGGACAGACCACAAGCCGCTGCTTTTATTCTTTTCGTATGAGGGCATAGTGGCTCCTTTCGTTATTTGGGCGTGAGGCCCTTTACCTCTGCTTGGTCAATAATAATGGCGTCTACCTTTATGGCGAGCGCAATCATGTGTTTACAAGGCAACCGGCGCGTTTGATAGTCCTTGCAGGTACAGGAAATCAGGGACGTTTGATACTCTTGATAAGATTTGTGGGAGATAACGGAGCACGTGACGCGGTATGGTGTGTGGTCCTTGTTTACCTTCAAATCTTTGAAAACAAGAGGCTCGGTGGTGGCACGCTTGGCGCGCTCCTTGTCGAGCGCAGAAGCAAATTGCGTTCGTTGGGTATCTGTAAAATAATTCGGGTCGATATCCAAAAGCCAAGAGGGGGCTTGACTGCCGATTGGTGTGCTTGCTTTCGGCGAGAGTGCGGCGGATTTGCCGGAGGGCTGAGTCGGCGACTGTGACTGTGGAGAAACAGTAGGTTGTACCGCTGTCGGAGGGAAATGATTTTCGGAGCCGTGCGTGCGCGGCAAGGGCGGAGTTGCTTGCTTTGCAGTAGCGCTTTTGCCTTTGCCAGGCTCTTTCGGCAGAGAGGGGGGAGTGGTTGGCTTGGACTTTGCTGTGATTGGTGCCGAGGGAGCTTTGTGTGCTTCTTCGGCTTTTGTTGGGGGTGGTGTCAGAGGTTTTTGTTCGTTTTGCGGTGGTGCAAATGCTTCCTTTATCTTTTCAACAAGTGGTGAAATGATAAAAGCCCAAAGCAAAAACAGGCAAAACGGCCCGCCTACAATAGCCAGCGCTATCCAATCGGAGTTGTTACTTGATTTAGACTTGTTTGATGAACCCTCTTTGTTGCTGCCGGATGAGGAACCGGAACTGCTTGAATGATTAGAGTTAGGGGTGCCGTGATAATGATATTCTCCCGTGGAGTGGTCCCAATGACCGCCATACTGGTCTGTTCTTCCGGAGTGGGCAAGTATGGGGAGAATTAAAAGAGATAATAACAGGACGATGGTGAAAAGAATAAAGATTTTGCGCTTCATAAATCTCGGTTTAGTTGTTTCGATTCAATAGGTCGGGCAGAGTGAAAAATGTGAAAAGAAACATAAAGATGTAATATACAATCGTATAGATAATACCAATCAGTGCTGCAGGAATTATGCCGAGGAGAGGTATGGAGCCCACAAGCTTGCCCACGATGGTGATAGCTGTGAGGACAATGAACTCTGCCAAGGATACCGCTAAAAAGGGAATGGTGAAAAGCACTAAGTAAATGGTTTTGAGAACTAAATAGCCGTTGGATAAAGAGTGGATGCCAAAGAAGTATTTCATGCGACCTACAAAGGCGCCTGTCAAGGAATAGCCATCGGTGTTTGTCATAACAAAATTCCTTTCGCCCGAGAGGGCTTTTTTATTTCCAAAAATTCCTTGTTCCATACGCCACCGTCGTTTGGTATGATGAAAGACGGAGGTGATTGTATGGATTACAAGGTATATCAAAAATCAAGAGATTTTGCGTGGAAAATTTTACTGCGAGAGGGTGTGCGTGAGCTGCCCGTCGATGTTGTGGCGCTCTGTCGTAAGCTCGGTGTGCGCGTGGTGTGGTATGACGGCGCCCGTGAGGGTGTTGGCGACGGCTTCAGCGTGATGATTAACGGCAAGCCGCGAATCTGCATCGAGAGAGGGAAACCTGTGGGACGCACGCGCTTTACGATTGCCCACGAGCTGGGGCACGTGCTGCTCGGTCACGTGGGCCAATATCATTTGGTGAACCGTGAGCCGTCCTCGGCAGATAATGCGGTGGAGCAGGCAGCTAACACCTTTGCGGCGCGGCTGCTTGCCCCTGCGTGTGTACTATGGGGATGTGGCGTGCGTTCTGCCGCTGAAATTGCCACGCTATGCGGCGTGAGCGACGTGGCGGCAGGGTACAGGTGGGCGCGTATGCAAATTCTCCTTGAGCGCGGAAAATTCTGCACGAGCCCTATTGAGCGTCTGGTGTATCACAAGTTTTCTGAATTCATACTTAATTATCGGCGTCGCCAAGGTCGGTGACGTCGGGCAGGGCCAAGAGAGCCTGCAGTTGGCTGTCCGTGATGGTGATTTCTTTGACACCGCCGCCACGGGCGGCTATTTTTATTTGGTGGGTGTGCTCGGTGGCGGTTCCGTATTTGTCTGCGGCAAGCAAGCCCGTCACAAAGGCGTCCACCTTGATGCGGTCTGTGGCATCGAGGGCTGTGATTTTCGCCCATAGCTCGTCTTCCTCGCGCTCTACAATGGGGCCGAGGGGGATTTTTTTATCCTCCTTGCCGAGTAGGTAGTCTACGGTGACGTCAAAATATTTTGCAAATTTGAAAAGCGTTGCCTGGCGCGGAACTGTCTTCTCGTTCCAGCAGGAGTAAGCGGCGTTTGAGAGGCCGTTGTCGGTACACGCTTTGGTGGGCGCGATGCCGCGCTCGTTACATAATTCAGTAAAAATTTTTTTGAACATTTTTCCTCCAAATTGCACAAACTTAGCAAACCAAGAGTGTGCATTTGTGACAAAGTTTGAAAACTTAGCAAAAAATGGTTGACTTTACTATGTTTACTAAGTTATAATAGTTACCGTGGTAACATTCCAAAACAAGCATACCACAAAAACTAAGAAAAGTCAACAAAGGAGGGTTGCGAATTGAGTGTTGCAGAAAATGTACGTGCGCGCCGTGAGGCAAGGGGCCTGACACAGCAGGCGCTGGCGGATTTGTTATCCGTGGGGCGCTCCTACGTGGCGCAGATTGAGCGCGGCAGCAAGGTGCCCAGTATGTATATGGGTAAGGCGATTGCCGAGGCGCTTGGGTGCTCGGTAGAGGATTTATTGAAGGAAAGGGAGGTTTGAAATGAGCATAGCGGAGAGAGCCGGGAGTGAGTTATATATGCGCGCTTACATGGATGGGTACACCGCAGCTTTGGAAAAGGCCGAGGCGGAGAGTGCCAAGCCGTTCCTGACGGTAGACGACGTGGTGGCGCGATACGGTGGCATCAGTAAAAACAAGGCATACGGCATTATGCAGGCGGTGCGGCACTGCTGCAACGGCGGCAAGCTGAACAACGACCGTATGATATTGCGTGCCGAGCTTGAGTGGTGGGAAAGGGAGGTTGATAAGCAGTATAAGGAGCGTTTGTAGAAAATTGCCGTTGTTTCTTGTTATAAATTGGAAAATTATATAGAAGAAATGGAAAAAACAAAATGAAAATTGGAAAAAGAAAAGAGCTCTGCGAAGATGCTTGGCGGCATCGCAGAGCCCAAAGGGGCAGGAATGTGAGAACTCCTGTTCCTCTATTCTATCACAAAACGGAAGAAAAAGCAAGGAGGATTTTGAAAAATGTCAATGACTATCGAACAGATGCGTGCAGAGGTTGCGCGGCTTTATTCCGGGGACGGCTGGCGGCGTAAGGTGGCGGCGATGCCTGAGGGGCAAATTCTTGCCATATACAACAAGCAGGTGCTTGGGAAGGCAAGCGGTCAGGGCGGTACGGGAAATGCGCGATAAGGGGCGAATTTCGGCGCGTGGCGTGACGGTGGGAGAGATTTCGCTCGCCGAGGATTTATTTTTGGCCGAGGGGCTTGTCCTGATGGTGCGTGCGCTGGTGAATGACGTCAACCGTATGCTCGGTGACGATTACTTATATTTTTCCGAGTTTGCCTCTATGTGGGTGCTGCTTGCCAAGCGCGAGGGGCAGTGCGACCGTATGGTTGCGAACGGATTTTCAAATGCGGCTGACCTTTCGGGGCTGGCCCAGACCTTACAAAAAGCAGTAAAAAAGGAGATTGAATTATGACGCAGGTACAGATGAAGGCAGTTGCTCTTTTGAAGAGTGAGGAGCAGAAGCAGGGGGCGAGTGGTGCCAAGGCAAAGGCGGTTTATTCTGCCGTGCGTGATACGCTTGTGTCCTTTTGCGAGCAGAACGAGGAATTTGCGGATGCTGTGCTGCAATCGGCGGGGACGCTGGGTGCGTGCTGCGAGAAGATTACGGAGAAATGCGGTAACGCAATCTCTGACCTTGACCTTTACGCCCGTGCGGTGGAGTTTTATTTTCCCGGTGCGGTGATTGAGATGAAAATGACGGTCTACATGAGCAAGTTTGAAAGAGATGCGGCTATGAGAGATGCAAAATCCCAGTCGAGTGCAAAAGTGCTTGACCTCAGGCTTGAGGATTTGCTTGACCTGGGAGGCGTGTGATGGAATTCATCCGTGTTTGTGACGAGGACAGGGCAGGGTGGGGCGATGCCTTTTTCAATATGCCCGACGTGCCTAACGAGGAATTGCTGGAGGTGAGGGGAATATTCTCACATTACATTTTTTACCGACGCGAGAAAGGGTGCGTGCGTGGGCGTTGCACCTGTTGCGGAAAGGAAATGGTGGCGCGTAAATATGATGAGGGCACGTTCCTTGGGGAATTGTGGGTTGCAAAGGATAAGGAAACAGGGTATTGTCCCTCATGTGGCGAGGGGGTTGTTTATCGCTCGGCAGGACGGTTTAAGGATTTTAGCACGCTTGACTGTTATCGGAACGTGATATTTATTCTGCCGATACACGGTGGGCAGACGGTGTTTTTCCGCTGTTACACGGTATTTGCAAATTATCACGCAGACGGCCCTGTAAGGCTCTGCTTTGTGGAGAAGGCGCATTACCGTCTTTCGCAAGGGGAGTGGTTTATGGAGCGACGGACGTTCCCGACATACGAGCCGATGATGTTTGACACCTTGGCTTGTTATCAGGGAATATACGACCGTAACGACGTGGGGCCATGGCAGGCAAGGAAGCGCCCTTGCGACCCGTGGCAAACCTACATGTGGCACTATCCGCATTACGCCTTTATGAATATGCAGAAGCTGCAGGACACCTTTCTCAAATACAGTCGGGTGCGGGATTTTAACCGCCTGCGTCCAAAGAGCGGAAGCTATTACAGTGGCGGAACAGGGAGCACCAAGCTGATGGCTTATCTTTGCTATTATACGCAGTATCCCACACTTGAAATTGCCCTGCGTACGGGTGGGGGCGAAGCGGCGCGTGACCTTATATATTCGCACCAAAAAAACGCACGTGTGGTGAATTGGAAGGCGAGAAATCCGCTTGAATTCTGGCGTGTGAGCAAGGAAGAATACCGCGCGACAGAGGGGCTTTCCGACAGGCTATCCTTTTTTAAGGATTGCAGGCAATATTTTGGGCGGTTGCCCGTGGTCGACCTTGCGGCTATGTATCGGGACGGCGAGCGACAGGTGCGTGCGTTCTTTGAAATTCTTGATATGCTTGAGGGCGAAAAGCCCGCAAGGCTCCTCAGATACTGTAACACGCACAGCAAGCAGTATTTTGGCTTTTACAAGGATTATCTTGAGGCTGCGCGCGAAATCGGGCGGGATATTACGGTACACAACGTGCGCTATCCCAAGGACCTGCAAAGAGCGCACGACGAGGCGGTTGCGGCACGCAACTACATGAGAAACGAAAAGCAATACGCGGCGTGGGAGAAAAAGGCACGTAAGTATGCAAAGAGCGATGCAAAGCGTCGGAAATTCTATGACTTTGCCGAGGGCGACTATTTTGTGCGCGTGGCAAAGGACGGCCCTGAAATCGTGGCAGAGGGCAACGCCCTCGGTCATTGTGTTGGCGGTTACGTGGACAGGCATGTGACCTGTAAGACGACCATTCTGTTTCTCCGCAGGGTGGCAGAGCCTGACAAGCCCTTTTATACGGTTGAAATGCGAGAGGGGAAGCTGCAGCAGGTGCATGGCAGTCATAACTGTGGCATCAAAGGTGAGGCGAAGGACTTTTTTGACCGCTGGCTTGCCTGGCTTGAGGCAGGCGGCGGCGTGAGAAAACAAACAAGACGTGCAAAAAGCACAGAAAGAGAGGCAGGATAAATGGCAAATGAAATGACGGTAAAGAGTGGCGCGGGCGTGCCCGCGAGAGAGGCGCGTGAGATTGCGCTGGAGATTAACACCATCAAGCAACAGACCTTTAGGACTGCGCTGATGGCTGCGGTGGAGATTGGCAGGCTGCTTTGCGAGGTCAAGGAGCAGATTCCGCACGGTGAATTTGGTGCTTGGCTTGCCGAGAACGTGGATTATTCGGTATCGACGGCTAACAACATGATGCGCCTGTACCGCGAGAGGGAAAATATGGCGCAGCTTGATATGTTATCAAGCGACAGTTGGGATATGTTTGAGGGTATGAGCCCCACCAAGGTACTGGCTTTGCTTGATGTGCCGGCAGGGGAACGACGCGCCTTTATTGAGCAGACGGGTGCCGAGGGTGCCTCGGTATCAGAGGTCAAGGCGGCTGTCAAGGCCCGTGAGGAGGCTGAAAAACGCGCCGAGAATGCCGAGCAGAGGGCGGCGAGTGCGGAAGAACGTGCGACCGCCGCAGAGGACGAGGTGAAGCGTCTTTCGGGCGAGGTGGAATCCCTTGACGTACAGCTGGCGCTTGCCAAATCTATCGGCGCTTCCGATGAGGAGCGCGCGAAAATTGAAAGGGAGGCCGCTGACAAGGCGAAGGCGGATGCAGAAAAGAAGATTGCCGCTGCGAAAAAGAAGGCGGAGCAGGAGCTTGAAAAGGCACGCCGTGAGGGTGCAGAGGCCGTTAAAAGGGTGGAAGCCGAGAGGGAAGCTGCTATCGAGAGGGCGCGTGCCGAGGCGGGGGCGCAGGCCCGTGCGGAGAGTGCCGCCAAAATCGCCGCCTTGGAGGACAAGCTGAAGGCACAGGTTGTTGCCGCCTCGCCTCACATGGAGCGCTTCAGGGCGCATTTAGAGGCCTTTCAGGGTGCATACCGCCGTATGCTTGACGTGGTGGCAGATGCAGAAGAAACGGCACCCGAGGTTGCTGTGCAGTTAAGGCGTGTGATGGACGAGCTGGTGTCGAGGCTCACGGGGGCAGCGTGATGGACGAGGTAAAATGGATAAAGGTTGTTACGGATATCTTTGACAATCCCAAAATCAAACAACTTGAAAAAATGCCGTCCGGTCATTCCCTTGTGTTGATGTGGTTAAAACTGCTTTGTCTTTGCGGCGAACGTAACAGGGGCTCTCGTCTGATGCTGACCGACACGGTGCCGTATACCGACGATATGCTGGCAGTGGAGTTCCGCATGGAGGAAAAGGTAGTCAGGCTTGGGCTTGGGCTTTTTGAGAGCTTTGGCATGATTGAGAGGGTGGACGGTGCCATCGATATTCCTTCTTGGGAAAAATATCAAAATGGCGACAAGTTGGCTGAAATTCGGGAGCAGACGCGTATCCGTGTGGCAAAGTGCCGCGAAAGGCGGCGGCTTGCCGCAAGTAACGCCGCTTGTAACGTTACAGGTAACGCTACCGAAAGCGTTACGGTAACGCCTATAGAAGAAGAAGGAGAATCAGATATAGATACTCAATCATTCACTCTTATCGCGCACGTGGGCGCGCGAGAAAAAGAGGCAATTTCGGAGGAAAATGAGGGGGCGCACCCCTCGGCGGAGCAGAAAAAGCGCTTGCAGCAGACCTACCTCGGCGGCAACCTCGGGCAGGGCGTGGTGATGATGAGCGACGAGCAGTTTGATGCGCTGTGCGCCGAGCTTTCGACCGCTGAGATGGAAAAATATTTCAAAATCGTAACCGATTGCGAAAGCGCAGGAAAGCATTACCGCAAGCGAACACATTATCAGGCTATTCTTGATATGGCCGAGAAGGACAGGAGGGTTGAGGTATGAAAAAAGGTTTGATTGATGCCGCGGGCGTTCTGCTCCCCGAGGAGTTGCGTGGGGCAAGGAAGGTTTACATAGCGGGTAAAATCTCGGGGGATGCAGATTACCGTGCGAAATTTGCCCGTGTGCAGACGGCACTTGTGGGAGAGGGGTACATACCGCTCTCCCCCTCGGTGCTCCCTGACGGTATGACTACGGCCGACTATATGCGGATTTGCTTTACGATGATTGACGTGGCGGACGCCGTGCTTTTCCTGCCCGATTGGGAGTTTTCGCCCGGCGCGCGCCTTGAAATGGAATACTGCGGCTATACCGCCAAGAAGGTGGTGGAGCTGTGAAAAAGAGAGTGATTGATGCTGAGGCGTGGCTCAGACAGGTGAGCAACAGTTGGATGAATTACAACCTGGCCGTTAAGATTATCAGGGAGGCACCTGTTTACGAGGTGGAGGAGGAGCTGCTTGGCCTCTCCTCTGACGATAAGCGCGAGGTTGTCCGTGCGGTTACGGCGGAGGCTAAGCAAGTGAAATGCCGTGCGTGCGGCAGGGCAATCAAATGGGTGAAGATGCCCTCGGGCAAGAATATGCCCTGTGATTTGCCCGAAATTCATTATCTCCGTGACGAGAACGGCAGCGAGAGCTTTGTGACAGAGCAGGGTGCCATTGTGCGCGGTGCGCGCGTGGAGCAAGGCGGCGAGGTAGGGTATATCTCGCATTTTATGACCTGCCCGAAGGCGGATACGTTCAGGAGGGAACGAAAATGAGAGTGTCGCAGGTGCTGCACAGCATGGATAAGGACGAAATCGTGTGTATTATTGACAGCGCGCGCCCGGTCGATAATGATGTTATCTATTCGGGCCCGGTAAGAGGAGTGCATCGTGATTCGTTGTTGAATAGTTTGGGCGTGGATATGCTCTTTGTGATTGATGATGTGTTCTACATTGATGTTGTAAATCGGTTGAGCGTGAAAAGGGGGAGAAAACGTGAAAGACGCATTGCAAAATTTGATTGACGCCTTCAGGGAACTTGATGCGCCAAACGACGGCAGGGGATATACCGAGCACTTGGCGGATTTTTTGCTTACCAACGGCGTTATCGTGCCGCCGTGCTTGGAAGGACAGGACATTTATATTGCCAAGAAAAACAAGGTTGAAATGACCTTTGCGAGAACATTTAGATATTACGGCAAAGAAATCGGGTTAGAGGTTGAAGCAACGCATTATAAACGTGATTACGATGGGTGGCTTGAGTTAAAAACCGATATTGTTCACGAAAGTGAATTCGGCAAAACAGTCTTTCTCACCCGTGCCGAAGCCGAGAAAGCACTTGCGGAAAGGATGGGAGAGCGTGAAAATACTTGAGATTTGGTGGAAAAACAATTCAAAATGCTTTTCCATTAGAAACCACCGCAAGGCGTGGAAAAAAGCGGGAAACAAACCGATGTTTTGCTTTCGCACGAACGGAGCAAAAAAGAAAAACGGTGATAAGTGCTTTGACGCTCACCTGCACATCGGCTACACCATCTTTAATTACACAAATTTTGATTTGCAAAAAAAGCAACGAAAAAGGCGAATGAAAGGAGAAGCTGATGGGAATTGTGAGTGATTTGAAGCCCTGTCCGTTTTGCGGCGGTGTGGGTGCGGTGGAGATGCATTTTTATGAGGGCTATGACGAGGAGGACAACCTCTGTGAGTTGGTGGATTATTTTGCGTATTGCACGAAATGCGGTGTCAGCACGCCATTTTTGAGCTGCGAGGAAGCGGCGCAGGATGCTTGGGAGGAGCGGTATGTTACGTTGCCTAAAACCGCTTTGAATTGCGACGGGTGCGAGCATCTGGAGAGGGTGAACGGGCGGATTGTGGACGCTCGGTGCAAGGTGACGGGCATCGCCTTTCCGAAATATGCGACCGAGAGGGCATTGATTACCCCTGCGACCTTTTCCTGCAGTGAAGCTAAGCCGAAAGGGGGCTATGGCAAGTGAGGGACGTAAAGGAAAGCACGAAGAAGCTCGCGAAGCAACTTCTCTCTGATGTGGAAGGCTCCTTGACGAACGCCTTTCGTGCTTGTGAAACCTCGTGGGATTTGCACGACCTGTATCAGTATGTGCTTGCAAATTTGTTAAAGACGATGCGAGATTGCAAGAGGACGGTAAAACAAGAAAAAGAGGAGGAGCAGAGAAATGCCGAAAAAACAGAAGAAGCCTGATATCATGGATTTGGTTATCCTGGCGGGGCCCGAGGCGGTGCGCTCGGTGGACGAGCTGGGGTGGAGCTTTCTTGCCGCACACGGCTACGACGTGGCGGGCTGGAACGACGAGGACGAGAATGTCGCAAAGGCCGCGCAGGAGCGCGTGGCGGCCGCACTTTCCGAGAGGGGCGAGAGCCTTTGTTATCACGGTGCCGTGGACGACAGCTCACCGCGCTTTATCTTTTGGTACACCTTGCGGCGTGGCAGGCACGAGGTGGCACGCAGTACGGTGCTGCAGTTCAGGCAAGCACCCGAGGGAGAGGGGGCCACGACGTGAAAAAGGATTTATACAGAGATTATGCGACCGAGGCCTTTCGTACATACGCGCGGCTCGGCTGTCCGCTTGGGCGGATTGATACGGGGGATGCGGCGCTGGATGCCGATGTCGCAGCGGTGCAGCGCACCCTCAAGCATTTTGAAGCGGACGGGCGTGAGGGCGTGGTGGATGCTGTCAGGGCGGTATATTTTGCCGCCCCCGGTGCCGAGATTGGCAAGGGGGATATCAGCACCCGTGTGGAACGGTTTGCGGGGGAGTATTATGCTTCGGTGCGGACGGTGTACCGTTGGTTATACCGAGCGCGACTGCGCTTTGCGAAGGAGAGGGGATTGAGAATAGCATAAAGACAAAGGCGTGCCGCGGCACGCCTTTTTTGCTTTTTGTGATGGTGGGGGATAATAACGATGTGAAATTTTTGTTGACTTTTTTGTTGATTTTTGGCGAAAACTGTGTTAAGATAAATGCACAAGGTGTTACCGCGCTAACAAGCGAGGAGGATTTTTATATGGCGAAAACACTAAATTCAGCTGTGATAGAAAGACCTGAAGATGCGGAAAATTCTGTCACCACAGAAGCCCAACGTATAATTGAAAAGAGCGAAGACGAT
Source organism: Clostridia bacterium (assembly GCA_017396225.1). Classification (GTDB taxonomy): domain Bacteria; phylum Bacillota; class Clostridia; order Oscillospirales; family CAG-272; genus Firm-07. Next base: position 15,782 of record JAFQMP010000040.1, read on the forward strand.
AATGTGCAAAGAAAAATGGTAGACATGATGGCCGATGCTGAACTGCAATACAGAGAAATTGCAGTTAAAGTTGTTAATACATCATTTGACCAACTGAAAGAGCAAAATAAATCTAAAACCGAATTGAAGAAAAAGTTTTCGCGTTTTTTTAGGGTTTTCATTTCTTTACAATTTGCTGTTTTGATTGCAATGTTAGTTCTTAAAATATTCTTTGCAAAAGAAGCAATAACCGAAACAATCATTGTTACGTATATAACAGCAGTGTTTGTAGAAACTCTTGGTGTTGTCGCTATCATGATTAAATATGCCTTTAACTCTGACCAAGAGGTTAATATTCTTAGTATTCTCAATGGTGTAATTAAAAACTATCAAAAGTTCAATTGATATTTTTTCAAGAAAGCTCCCCGAATTTCGGGGGGCTTTTTTGTTTTGCCCCGAAAAGTTGTCAGTAGTGAGCCCAAAGTTGTCAGTAGTAGCACCAAGGGTTGCGGTACAATGGAATTAGAGGAGGGCGCGAGGTCGCCCTCGCGGATTTCCCAAAAGAGAGGAGTGGTCGCGTGGCGAAGGGTAAAAAGGCAGATGAGCAGACGCTTGAGGTTGCGCGAGCGTTCCTTGCGGCCGGGGAATCGGTTGCGGAGGTGTCGCGCAAGCTGAAGGTGCCCGAGAGCACGGTGCGCGGCTGGAAGAAAAAGTTTGAGCGCGAGGACGAGGGGGCGACAGAGGCCGCAAAAACGCCCGCAGAGGGCGGCGGGGGCAGAGAACTGCTTCAGCACTATGCCTCGGATAACTTCGCGGAACTTCGCGCCTTAAAAAAGCGCGAGATGATAGAACGCGCTTGGCGGATTATCGAAAAATCGCAGCTGCTCACCGAAAAGGGACTTGACCGCGCCATCGAGGACGCAGACAAGATTGACAATGTGCTTTTACTGCTTTCCTCAATGGGGAGTCAGATGTCGGCGGGCGAATTTAAGGCGGCGTTAAAGGTCCTGACCGAATTGAAGGTGATGGACGTCGGCAAGCTCTCGTCCGTGATGGGTACGATGTATGACAAGCAGGCGCTTGCCTTTGGAGAGGAAACCGCCATCCTTGGCGGTAGCGTGGATGTGCGCCGTTTTGAGGATTTATGAGTACCATCACCATAGCCGATATTATCGCGAAGCGAAAGGCGCGGTGGGCGGAACGGCACGACCTTGCCTTTGACACAGAACTGGTGCGTGCGGCAGCCAGGCTGATTCTCTCATCTGATAGTTTGGTTGCCGAGGTGAGGGCGCGGCCGTATCTCCTGATTGAGGCGTGCTTCCACATTGTGGACAAGAAAAGGGACACGGTGCCCTTCTTTTTCAACGACGTGCAGCGTGACTTTATCGCACAATATGAGAGGTACGGTACGGACAAGCCCTATTTTATCTTAAAGGGCCGTCAGCAGGGCTTTACCTCGCTGATTACGGCGATGCAGTTAGCGGCCGCGATTACCACGCCGAACTTTGCGGGCATGACGCTTGCCGACAAGGCGGACAACACACGCGCCATCTTCAACGACAAGGCGCGCATGGTGTATGAGCGATTGCCTGACCTGCTGAAGCCAACCGAGCGCTTTAACTCTAAAAACGAGCTGTTTTTTGATAAGCTCAATGCCTCGTGGCGTGTATCGACTGCCACGGAGCAGGTGGGACGCTCCCGCACGCTGAATTTTGTGCATTTCTCCGAGGTGGCATTTTACGCGTGTCCGTTATCCTCGCTGCAAAAGGGTATTGGCGAGGCGATTACCGCCGACGCCTTTCGCATTTATGAAACCACGGCAAACGGCTTTAATGAAGCAAAGGATTTATGGGACAGCGGCGCTTGTCACAACATCTTTTACGAATGGTGGCGCACGGCGGAATACCGATGCACCGACTATTCTTACCTCGAAAACGCCGCAGACCCGTGGCTGCTTGCACGTCTTGCGCTCCTCACGGAAAAGGGGCTTGACCGTGAGCAGCTGGCGTGGTATGCCCGCAAGTATGCGGGATATCTTGACAAGAGCACCATCAAGCAGGAATATCCCTGCTCACCCGACGAAGCGTTTATTTCATCGGGCGCATCTGTGTTTGATGGGGAATTGGTGAGCAACCGTTTGGTGGAGCTGTCGGGCGTGCCTGCGGGGCGTCGTGGGTATTTTACATACAAGAAAATCGAGGTGCCGATAAAAGCACCCGACGGCAGCATTGCCGACCACGAGCTTGTTATTTCCGATATTGCATGGGTGGACAGCCCCGAGGGGTACATCACCCTGCACGAGGAGCCGCGTGTGAAGCGTAATGCACGCGGTGACGTGACGCATCAGTGCCCGTATGCCATTGGCGGCGATACCGCAGGCTCGGGCATTGACGCCTATACAGCCAAGGTGGTGGACGGTATGACGGGCTACACCGTGGCAACGCTCCGTCAGCAGCGTATTGACGAGGACCTGTATGCCGAGCAGTTATATTGTCTTGGCAAGCACTATCACGAGGCTATCATTGCGGTGGAAACCAACTACTCCCGTGTACCTGTGCTGCATTTAGAGCGCCTTGGGTACCCGAACCTCTATATGCGCGAGCGATACGACCGCGCCACCAAGGAGCTGACGCGAGTGCCGGGCTTTGAAACCACGAGGCAGAGCAAGCACGTGATTGTGTGGGAGTTAGTCAGGCTTTTCCGCGAGAACCCCGAGATTGAGTGTGACGTGCCAACCTTAAAGGAGATGCAGTCCTTTGTGAAGCGCGATAACGGCGAGCCTGCCGCCTCGGCCGGGGCGCACGACGACCTTGTTATGGCGCTGGCGATTGCGCACGCGGCAAGAGAGCAGGGCGCGCGGGATTGGCAGCCCTATGAGGGCGAGGAGGACCATTTCCTTGAGGAGAATTTCGGGGACAGTGGGTCTGTTTCCTTTGGGGCGAGCACCGGGAACGATGCGTATTTTGGTTGGGATGAGATGTAAAAAAACGGGACGTCGAGGGCGCCGTCCCCTACAAGGAGGATTTGATGATTTTTGGTAAAATTCGCAGTCGATTGAGAAAACGGAAGGAAGAGCGGCAGGAAATGCGGTCGCTGGTGGCGGATTTGCGCGGAATGGTTGCCGCACTGGGTGCTCTGCTGGAGCAGCAGCGCGCGGCGTCTGTGACGACCGATGAGGCGCCTGTCAGTGAGGCGCAGCAGAAGCGTGAATGGTTTGGGGAGGACGTCTGATGGAGCATTATGACCGTGCGGCGGCGCACAAGAAAATCATAGAGGATTTTGACAAGGTGCAGCGCTATCAGGCCACGATGGGCTTTACGAAGAAATTTCCGCTTTACGTGGATTTTTACGAGGGCAGGCAGTGGCCTGCGCCCACCAGGAACACGCAGGGTCTGCCGCGCCCTGTGCTGAACATCACCAAGATGATTTGCCGCAACAAGCGCTCGGCTCTGCTGTCTGTCCCGACGCGCATCGTGTATCACGCGGAGAGCTATGATGAGGGCGGTGCCTCGGCGCTTGCCTTTAATCGCTTTGCCGCGTACATACAAAAGGAGATGCACCTTGACGCTGCCAACAAGCGTGCGGTGCACGATGCAGTGATTAAGGGCTCGTATTTTTATCATTTCTATTGGGACGGCGACGCTGAGGGGCTTGATGCAAGCACCACAGGTGCTCTGCGCGTAGAGGTGATTGAGCCCCTGTCAATCGGCTTTGCAAACCCTGCCGAGCGTGACGAGCAGAAGCAGGAGTGGATTTTGCTTATATCCCGTGAGCGCGTGTCCCGTGTAAAAGAGCTTTGCGACGACAAGAGCGAGCTTGACCGCATCACGGCCGACGACCGCCCTGCGGACGGCTACACCGTGGTGGAGCAGGACAAGGATGCGCTTTGCACTGTTCTCACGCGTTATTTTAAGACCCACGGCGAGGTGTGGTACGAGCGTGCCACCAAGTCCGTGATGCTGCATAAGCCGCGCCCCTTGAAGCCTGACGTATCGCGTGTGTCGCAGGAGATGATGGAGGTGCAGGGTGAGGGTGCCAAGGTCGTCACGTCGGGCAAGCGCGCGCGCCTTTACCCCATTGTCGCCGGTGCGTATGAGGAGCGCGAGGGCTCTATCTTCGGTATCGGTGAGGTGGAGGGCATTATCAACAATCAGCGCGCCATCAATCAGCACGTGGCGATGTCCCTGAAAGATGCTGAGCAATCGGCGTGGAGTAAGTGGATGGTTCTGCCAAACGCCTTGAACGGACAGCGCATCACCAATGAACCGGGACAAGTGCTGGTGGATTATTCCAAGACCGGCAACGGCATCAGGCGTATCACACCGCAGGCTCTGCTCTCCAAGCCAATGGATTTGGTGGAGGCGTTGGTTGCGTTGACGCGTGCCGCCACGGGTGCCACCGAGGTGATGACGGGTGAGGCGATTGGTGCCAATATGTCGGGTGCCGCGATTGCACAGCTGCAAAGCCAGGCAGGACAGCCTGTCGAGGAGTTAAGAGAGCGCTTTTGGGACGTGCAGAGAAAGCAGGGCGAGGTTTTGGCACAGTTCTTCCGCCTTTACTACTACGAGGAGCCCTATATTTACGAGGACACCGAGGTGCAGGCAGAGGGTGGCGACGTACAGATGGCCGAGGGGTTCTTTACGGGTGCCGAGTTTGATGCGATGCGCTTTGACGTGGTCGTGGAAACGGTGCGCGGCTCCAAGTCTTCTAATGCGGGCGATATTAACCTGCTTGACACCCTGCTTGCGCGCGGTGCCATTGATGTGGACACCTATCTTGAGTCGTATCCCGATGATGCCATTTCCGACAAGAGCGCACTCCGTGAGGCGCTGATGCGCGGCAAGGACGGTCAGCTCGGACAGGCCTTGGCGCAGATTGAGCAGCTGCAGGCGCAGCTTGCCGTAATGGGACAGGAGCGGGCGGCGACAGAAAAGGCGCTTGGCGGTGTGCGTACACTTGCCGAGCAGTATAAGCGCTTGCAAAAGTCGTATGCCGAGCTGGTAGCCGAGGCGACTGCCAAAATTATGCAGGCAAACGGTGCGATTGAGGCAGGGAACGCGCAGATTGCCGAAACTACGGCGGATGCGACGGAGTTTGCAGCCACGCTTGCCGCAAACGGTATGGTACCGGGAGAGGTGCGCGGCTAATCGTGATAAAACGCGGCTTGTCCGCTTTTTATACCTCGTAAGAATTGTTTTGCAATTCTTACAGGAAGAAATTGCAGAGCAATTCTTCCAAATTCGCAATGGAATAGCGCAAAAATCCAAAAGCCGTCTTTGGGCGGTGATGAAAGGAGCCAATTATGGCTGACGAAATCAAGGTAGGCACCGAGGGTGCCGCCAGCGCTGCGGAAACAAGCGGACAGGAGTCCGCGCCCCACGGTGTCGCAGCGGCCGAGGGAACGACAGGCGAGGAAAGCTTTGCAACCTTTACTGATACCGCGGATACGAGCGCGACGGGTGGCCAACCGCGTGCAGCCGATGGCGGTGATGATGGGGCAAAGAGAAGAAACGCCGAGCAGGCGCGCCGCCGCCGTGAAGCGGAGCGTGCGCGTGCCATTGAGGATGCAAGACGTGAGGCAATCATTGATGCGCTTGACGGGAAGAACCCCTACACGGGCCGCCCGATGAAGGACGCGGACGACGTGGCGGAGTTTCTTGCCATGCGCGAGATTGAGAAAAAGGGCGGTGACCCCGTCACGGACTACTCGGAGCATCTGACCGCAAGGGCAAGAGAGGAACGGCTGCAGCGCGAGGAAAGGGAACGCGAGGAGGCGTGGTTTGTAAGTGACCGCGAGGCCTTTGCGGAGAAATACCCTGACGTGAAGCTTGACGAGCTGATTTCCGACGAGGCCTTTGCTGATTACGCCGACGGAAAGGTTGGCAAAAAACCGCTTGCCGAAATCTACGAGGGCTACCTGCGCCAGTCTGCACGCTTTGAGGAAAGGGCGCGCACACGTGCGGCACAGGCGGCGGCAAACCGTGAGGCTTCCCCCGGTGCCCTTGGTACGGCAGGCACGAGCGACACGGGCTTTTACACGCGTGAGCAGGTACAGGCTATGTCGCTTGCGGAGGTTCAGCGGAACCTCACAAAAATTAACGAAAGTATGAAGCACTGGAAATAGAGATAGTTCCGTGCGAAAGGAGTAAAAATGTTTCAGAATTTTATCCCTAACGTTTGGGCTGCTGAAATTATGGCGGAGGTAGACCGTCTTTGCGTGTTTGCAGCGGACTGCAACCGCGACTTTGAGGGCAGCGTGAAGAAGATGGGTGAGAGCGTCAAGATCAATGGCGTTGGCAGTCCCACCATTACCGTCATTACCAAGGGTCAGCGCAAATCCGCAATGCCTGCGCGTGAGCAGATTGAGGATACCTCTGTGATTATGTACATCAATCAGATGGCCATTTTCAACTACGGTATTGACGATATTGACGCGGCACAGATGAGCGGCAACGTCAAGAGCAAGCTCAATCAGAAAACCAGCGCACGCATTGCCAGCGAGATGGACAAGCGCGTGGCTACCGTTTGTGCCGGTGCAGATGTTCCCAAGCTTTTTGCGTCTGCTAAAGAGCTGGTTTCTGGCGCGGCAGGCGAAGGCGAGATTAACATTCTCACGCTGCTTGACCTTGCGGCACAGCACCTTTATGAAAATGACGTGCCTACCACGGGCGTCAGTATCGTAGCGACGCTGTCGCCTGCGGCACACCGTCTGTACGTGGAGGCATACGGCGACAAGGACACCGACAATCACGAGCTGATGAAGAACGGCCGCGTGGGTATGTATCACAACATCGTGATTAAGATGTCGAACAACACCGTGAAGGATGCTAACGGTCAGCAGCATATTTCCATCCGTACCACCGAGGCGGTTGCTTTTGCCAATCCCTTGACGCACACCGAGGCCTACCGTCCCGAGGATGGCTTTGAGGATGCCATCAAGGGCTACTCGCTCTACGACGCGATGGTGGTTCTGCCCAAGGAAATCGTGGATGCTATTGTCACGATTCCTGCGTTTGAATAAGGAGGTGTGAGAGATGATGCTTACCATGAGAAATGAGATTGCAACCCCGGCGCTGACGGCGCTGACCGCGAATACCGCTAAGGCTCTTGAATGGTCTGAGAGCGACGAGAAGATGGTGCTTGTTGTGCAGAACACCGCAAGCGCTGATGCGACGCTGACCGTGAAGGCGGGCAACGGCATCCAGGGTGTGGTGGACCTTACCCTGACTGTGCCGAAGCAGGCAGTATCGCTTGTCAAGCTTGACAGTGGTCGCTTTAAGAACGTATCGGGCGAGAACAAGGGCAAGATTGTGGTGGTTTCTGCGACCGCCCTTTCCTGCGGCGTTGTCGCGATGGTTTAAGTAAAAAGGGACACAGCCGCACTACGGTGGGGCTGTGTCCTTATGCGTTTATATGCAACGAGTGGTTTGGGCGGTTCGATTCCGTCACGTTGCCAAAAGGAGGGAATTTACTTATGAAGATAGGAGAAATCAAGGCCGAGGCGATGCGGCTGATGAACGTAGAGCTTGGCGGCATGGCTGTGGAGAATCTCGCGCTTGACGAGAATGTCAGTGACCTGTATCACCGCCTTGTGGGGGCGCTCAATCGCGGGCTTACGGATTTGGAAACAAAGCGCGTATTGCCCCTGAAGGTCGCGGTGCTGACGGAGCCCTTGTATGTCGTGCGTGATGCGGCGGCTTTTTCACTTGATTCGGTTTCTGATATGTTGACGCCTGCCAGGCTTGAGGTGCGGGGAGAGGATTACATAGAGCGCAGTCAGCCTTTTTCCTTTGAGGCGGGGCGTTTGATGGTATACGGCTATGATAAGCACGCGACCTACGAGCTGTATTATCATGGGGTGGTGGAGCGCGTGTCCGATGAGACGTCGGACGATAAGGCGCTTGCCATTCCGCGCCAGCTTGCCGAGGCCCTGCCGTATTTTATCAAATCGGACGTACACCGCGTGGACGAGCCGGGTGAGGCAAACGACGCGCGAAACTGGTATGAAAACGCCGTGGCGCAGTATGCCGAGGCCCTGACCCACGGTGTGCAGGACACGGTGGATACGGTGCTCGGAGGTTTTGCAAATGAAATTTAAGACGAGCGTACCGCTAAAGCAGCGGTATACCAAGACGCTTTCGGGCTTTCGCGGTGTGGATTTGTCGAGCTCGCCCTTGGACGTGGCGCCGAGCAGGGCGACCGAGGCCTGCAACCTGATTCTCCAAAACGGTGTCAACCGCAAGCGAAACGGCTGGGAGGAGCTTTTCAAGTTAGAGGGGCGCATCAACGGCATTTTCCCCTTTGACGAGGGGGATACTCGCGTGCTGTTGGTGCATGCGGGTACGAATTTGTGGCGTGTGGAGAAGGGTGAGGGCGCTGCGTATAAAAAGACGCGGGTGAATGGTGAGATTGTATTGACCGACACGCCCTCGCAGTGCTTTTATCAGAACGGTACGGCACTCCTTGTCGGTTGTGGCACTTATCTTGCGTACGGCAAGCACGGGATCGATGAAGAATATACGTTGAAGCCTGTGAGCGAGATTGCCTATGTGCCGACGACGAGGTATACTTATTTAAGAGAAATCGATGAAAGCTTTTCTGTTGAGAGCGTGAATTTGTTGACAGACCGCAGAAAAAACAAGTTTTTTGTGCAGTCTGAAAAGATACACCCTATGTATTTAGACAGTGAAATAGCCGATGGTACGGTTAATGTTAGAATTTTGACGTCCAAAGGGGATTTTACAATTAGTCTTACCGTAGAAAATGGCGAAGCCGAAGCCGAAGATTTATCCTACTATAATTATGAATGGCGCATTAAAATTCATAGATTTATTCAAAGTGGATCTGGTGGATATGTTCAAATTTATATCGACGGCGATATTGAAAATACCGCCGGGATTAAAGAGGTGGTTGTTGAATTTGGTACCAATAGCGGCAGCGCAGCTCGTATTGATGCTTGCAAATGCGGCACCTTGTTTGGCGTGGACGGCGCCTCGGACAGGCTCTTTCTCTCGGGGAATCCCGGTGAGCCCAACAAGGATTTTTTCAGCGAGGCGGGGGATTTTACCTATTTCCCTGACGGCAACGTGCTGACGGTAGGTGGCTCGGATGCGGCGATAATGGGCTATGCAAGGCTTTCCGATGCGACGCTTGCCATCTTTAAGGAGGAGGCGATGGGAAGCCCCTCCGTCTTTTACCGCACGGGCAAGGAAATTACCGTAAAGGATTATGATGGGCATGATATGCCCGCACCCCTGTTTCCGACCGTACCCGGCACCACGGGAGAGCATTTGATGCGGTCGGGTGCGGTGGCAAATCTCTTGGGCGACGTGCTGTTTCTATCAAAGAACGGTGTGTTTGGCGTTGAGCTGTCAAGTAATGTTTCTTCCACCGAGCGCTATGCGATAGAGCGCAGTCGTGCGATTTATGAGGACTTGCGCAAGCGCGACCTTTCAAATGCCGTTTGTACGGTGTTCCGTGGGCGGTATTATCTTGCCCTTGGTGACAAGGAGGGCACCTGCTACGTGGCAGATGCACATTACCGTGCCGCCTTTGAGGGGGCAGACACGGGCTATGAATGGTGGGTGTGGAAGAATATTCCAGCAACCTGCTTTGCTATCTTTGAGGACGCGCTGATATTCGGCACCGCGGAAGGGCGCGTGTGCGGCTTTCACGATGGCTACGTCGACCGCTACGAAACCGAGATTGCCGCAGGTGCAGGTGAAGTGAATCAGTCAGGCGAAAGGCTTACCTTTGACACGGCGCTTGGAATCAAGACGGGTGATGAGGTAAAACTTAGCGGCAAACTGTACGCTCTGCTGATAGAGGAGTGCACCGTGCAAAACGGTGTGATACAGATTGAAGCGGAGGATTTGAAGCTGCTCACCGAGCGCCTTTACGTGGGTGCTGCGGTGTATGCCGATAACGTGGGCGAAAGCGGGCTTGCGCCGAATACGCCTTATACCGTGCTCTCACTTGACCCCGGTGCCTTGACGCTTACCTTGGAGGATGCTGACGGTAAAGAGATTGCTTTGTCCTGTGGTGGCTTCCGCCTGTCCTTGCCTTTGCAGGGGGTGACCTGTCGTATTGGCGAAACGAGCGGTGCTTACGCCACGCTCTGCGATGTGGAGGGGGCGCCCTATCGCCTGGTTGCCTATAACGGTGAACAGGCGAGCGGATTTGTTGCCAAATATCTGCACAGAAGCCCTGTGGTGGCTTCCTGGACCTCTCCTGTAATGGATTTGGGGAGCAATATGCACCGCAAGACCTTGCTTGGGCTGTCGGTGGTGCTTGGTACCTACTCGGAGGGGGCGGTGCGCTTTGGCTTTGAAACGAGCGACACGGCCTTTGATAGCGTGGCGCGCGGCGCACAATTGCTGGATTTTGACAAGCTTGATTTTGACAATTTCAGCTTTGCCGCCAACCGCTTTACGAGAAGCTACACCAAGCGGTTGAACAAGCGCAATTTTAACTATATTCGCGTGACCTATCGCTCCGAGGACGATGCGGACTGCGCCGTAGAGGGCATCACGCTTTATTACAAGATAAATCAGATGAACAGGGGGTTGTATTGATGAATGCAGAAGAATTGAAAGAAAAAATAGCGGATATTGTCGGCGTGGAGCCCGTATCGGCGGATGAGCAGGCGGGCATCAGGCGGAATACCGCCTACGCCCTGCCCGATTCGCCTGTGTCGCACGGCATGCGCGCCTCGCAGGTAAGGCCCGCCTTTTGGCGCGGCATTGTGGGCGAAAAGGACGGGGACGGCTACAACGTGGTGTTTTTCCTCAATCGTCTTGCCGCGGCGCTGAACACCGACCTTGAAACGTTGCGTGCGGTGCTGACTGCTATCGTAGAACGGTGCGAGACGGATTACGGTATGCTTGCGGATTTCGTTGCCGCCGAGGAAGGGGAACGCAAGGCAGCGGATACAGCGCTTGGCGGACGTCTTGACGCCGAGCAGAGGGCGCGCGAGAGTCTTGACGAAAGAGTTGCATTGTTGGAAAAAATCGGTGATGTCGTCGTCGACGGCGCGAGTGGCTATATGACGGGAGAACAGGCGTGGCAGCTTGCGCAGCTTGTGGCAATGTGGGAGGAAGACCCCGATACGATGATTAACACGGTTGCTGAGGTTCTTGCCGCATTTGAAAGTGCCCCCGAGGGTGTGAATGTGGTAAACGCATTAGCCAGCAAGGTTGCGCGCGCTACGGCCCCCAGTGAATGTGAGAATAGTGTCGGTCAGCTCTATGCTGTTGATCTCGAGCTGAGTGATGTGATGGTAGACGCTTGTGTCGCTGCCGAACCTAACTCCGTACTTTTTAGAGATGATGAGGGACGTGCAAAGATGGCGGACCCTGTAGACGACCTTGATATTGTCAATAAGAAAACAATGGAAAATGCGGACAGGGCACTTGGTGGACGTCTTGATGCCGAGCAGGCGGCACGACGACAGGCCGAGGTTCGTATCTCGCATGGAGAAAAACGGCTTGAAAATCTGGAGGCAAGGCTTGACCCTGAGGATTTTGTAACCGATGATACAACCACCTACCAAAAGACCGTCCCTGCCACCGCGCTTCCTTATGCGAGTGTTAGCAAAATCGGAACTGCTTTTACGCCTGAGAATTTGTTTGTGACGTTTAATGCGATAACGGACACCGAAAGCAAATACGAGGACAGTTTTTATGACGGCTTTCACGAGGACACTGGTAGTTATGCCAGTGTGTCTCACGATGCAGCAGACCCCACGATTATGAGAATTTCATGTCCTCATACCAATAATTGCCGTATTACTCTTGGAAAAATACGTCTTCCTGCAGGAACTTATACCATGAGCGGCGCTCCTGGAGGAAACGAAGAAGAAGGCTATGTTTCGATAAGACTTGCTGGCGTAGAGACCTTTGAAGATAAAGGAACTGGTGTCACATTTGACTGGGCACACGGTGTCGAGGAAGAACTTGCGTTATCGGTTGAAATTGATATCTCCAGTGGTAGTTATTGGAGTGGCAGGGACGAAGTTTGTAAGATTATGTTGGTTGCAGGAAGTGAGCAGGCGCCTCACGTCCCCAAAGGCACCTATAACCAGTATGTCAAGGTCACTAAGGTTGTATCTAAAGACTCCTCAGGGAGCGTGATTGACACCTTTGAAATTCCTGAAAGTGTGCAGTCTATGTTTACTTGTGACGGAGACGAGGTGGATTTCGATGCCCGTGTATTGAGAAGTTATGTGGTCACTGCAGTATTGCCGACCTCGGGTTGGACAAAATCGACATCGTATTTTTCGCTCAAGTTAAAAACCGCAGGACTTCCTAACCATAACACCAACAAAGCGGAGCAGTCCACGCTCACGGGTGGCTACGAATATGAAAAGAACTCCTCCAGAGATATGACCTGGTGGCTGGTGAATTCCTTGAGTACCCATTACCTTAGAGTGAAGGACAGCAGATTCGCAACACTTGACGAATTTACGGCTTACCTTGAAAGCAATCCTTTGACGGTCGTGTATATGGCATCAAAACAACAAGAAATGGATATTTCCGCGCTTTTGCCGCTTGACAACCTTATCCGCGTGGGCGGTGGTGGTACGCTGACTTTTGTCAATGAGTGCGGCATGCCCATTCCTTCGACAATCACCTATCAACAGGAGGTAAGCGAATGAAGAATGTGAATATGAGGCTTGCGAGAATAAACCGCGCGAGCAGCGAGAGCGCGTGGCAGAGGCTGCGTGGGCGTTTGGTCGTCGAAAAGATTCGCAAAAAGCGGAGTGAGAGCGAGGAACTTGCTGTGCTCCGCAAGGCTGTGGCTTGTTTGTTTGAGGTAGTGGCAAAGCTCCACGCGGGGGAGATTGCCAATGAGGAATTTCTTGCTTACCACGCCGAGGTGGAGCGCATCAAGGCGGAGGTTGACACCTATATGGAGGGAACGGAATGAAGAAAAAACTTTACATAGTTTTGGGCCTGGTGCTGCTGGTGGCGGCACTGGCTGTGGGTGCGGCGCAGTACGTGGTGGAGGTCACCACGGTGGCGGATAGTACGGGCGAAAGCCCCGATTTTCAGCAGATTTTGACGGACAAGCTGTTGCCCGAGGCGCTGCGCTTGGTGACCGAAATCGGTGCCTTGCTGGCGCTTCTTTGGCCGCAAATCAGTGCGATGATGCTTACCGTAAAGGGGGCGTGTGCCAGGTTTGGCACGGCGACGGACGGTGTGACGAACGCCGGGGAGTACGTCAAGCGCTTGGAGCAGGAACGAGAGGAGCAGAAAAGGGAGAATGAAGCACTACGCGGTGAGGTTATGGCCCTGCACGGAGAACTGCGTGCAGTGGTGCAGGCGGTGGGACTGATGGCGTGCGGCAACGATGCGCTTGTTGCCAACGGCACGGCGCGCAAGATTATGGAGGCGTTTGAGCATGAAAACGCAGGGTAAGCTCTATGCGCGCTGGATTTTCCTTTCAATTTTGCGTGTCGTGGTGACGGTACTACCCCTTGCCATTACCTTTCTCGTGCGCCGTGACGAGTATTTTACCGCCCCGGGGCAGAGCCTGAAGCTCACGATTGGCGGCGCGCTCTGCCTGGTTTTGCTGGTGCTTGCCGCCCTGGGGAAGCTGAGGGCCCTGCGCCGCATTGTGGCGGTCTTTGGCCTGCTGGCACTCTCCTGGCTGTTCAGTGCGATTTTGAAGGATTTGACCTTTCTTTTGTTTATGTGGCTCATCGGTGAGGTCTGTGATTTGATTGTCGCACCCTTCGCACTTTACGCGCGCTCGCAGATTGTGGTGACGCAGACGGCGATGGTGACGGCACAGGCGGTACGTGCAGGCGCACAGACGGGAGGCCGCGTATGAATGAGCGCATTAAGGATTTTATTGAGGGCTCGGTCGGTTATTTATCGGCCGCCCTCGTGGCGATTGTGTACGTCGCGGCGGGGTTGCTTATTCCCGGTGTGAACGACAAGCCCCTCGTGGATATTATCCGCGAGGGCGTCGTGGGCTTTGCGATGGGCGTGTCGATGAACTTTTGCTTGTCGCTGCAAGGCATTTTGAAGGGCAAGCGCAGTGTCAAGATGGAGAACACGATAACGGCTCACGGCGAGGCGGTGACAGCCGTGGAACCGCATATTCACCGCCTTGACGGGTGGTGTGAAATGCAAAACGCCCGCGCCCTGAAGCAGGAGCGTACGCGTATCCTGATGGCGGCGGGCCTCAGGTACGAGGATTGCTTTGATAAGGACGGCATACCGCGTGAGATGGATTTTTCCATACTGCCCGAGGATATGCGTAAAATGCGCGAAAAGGCAATGCGGAAGGCAACGAGGCTCAGGCTGACGACTCTTTCCGCCGCATCGCTTACAAGCGAGGTCGGCAGGGACGGCGATCCCTTCTATTTTGGTGAGAGCGTGGAGAAATATCAGGCGCGCACCAACTTAAAGGACGCACTTTCTAAGCTTGTGATTGCCGTGGGCTTTGGCTATTTCAGCGTGGATATGGTGCTTTCTATGGACGTGGGGGCGCTTTTGTGGCGCGCGCTTTATGTGGTGCTGCTCTTAGCCCTTGGCGTTTCCAAACTGCTGCGCTCCTATCTCTTTATCACCGACACCTATCGCGGCGGCATTGTCAAGCGCATCAATCATTTACAATCGTTTAAGAATTGGGCGGAGCAGACGCCCGAGAAGGAGGAAAAAGATGGCAAACACGACCACAACTAAGGCCTATTCGCTTGATGAATATATGAGCGAGAAAGAAAAGGAGCTTGCAAGAGCGAGAGAGGCCGCCAAGCGCGAGGCAGATATTGGCATTGCCAAGCTGCAAAAATATCTGCAGCCCTCGGCACGCACGGCGGCGCAGGGGTACAGCCAGGGGCTTTCTGAAACCGCGATGATTGCGCTTGAAAACAGCCGACAGCGCGCCCACGCGGCGGCGGATAGCGCATACACCGCAGGCTACAACGATTTGATGGCGCAGTACCGCACCGAAAAGAAGGCGGAGCAGGATGGGCTGTATGCTGACGTTATGGGTATCATTGACGGCGGCGAGTGGAACACCGTGGAGGAGCTTGCAAAATACCTGTACGGTGAGGACGGAAAGAGTGGTGCTACGGCAGGGCTTTCCGAGGCGCAGCGCGCCGTGATTGCGCAGAAATACGGCAGGATTGCCGCAGACCCGGAGCAGAAAAATGCGGACGAGGACGGCAAAATTGTGCAAGTGGAAGGCGCAAAGCTCAACGGGAACGGCGGTTTCTGGTTCTTTGGTAAAAAAGATTACAGTAATGGCGATAATTTTTCTGTTGAGATTGATGACACTAAGTATCGTATTGAAAGTGCCGGCGAGGTCAGTGCGGAAAACGGCGCTACCAAAATTCTCAGTAAGGCAAAAGCAAGTGGTGTAGAAGAAAATCAGGTGTTTGGTTATAACGGGACACTTTACATTTTGCATCAGGGTAAGCTTTATGAGATTAAGGCGCGTAAGAGCAGTTACAACGGTTCTGATACCAATAAGCGTAATTACGATTCTCTTTACAGTAAATTCTACGGATAAGGGGTAATATATGGCATATAAGCTGACGGCGGCGGACCGCCGCAGACAGGCGGCGCTGATGCGCGCGCAGAGCACCAAGCGATATACACCGAAAAAGGTGTTGAATCCCCCGAAGGCGAAAGCCGAAGAAAAGCCCGGCACGCTGGCGCGTGTCGGGGCTACGGCGGGGGATATGGCCGCCAACGTCCTGACGGGCCTTGGCAAGGGCATTGAGGGCATTTGGGATTTTTCTGTGGGCCTCAGGAGCAGTCTTGTTAGTGTTTTCAGCGAAAAGTTTCGCGACAAAGTACAGGACCTTATTGCAAAGGATTTTACGGGCGATTGGTATGGCGACGCCCTGCAGGAGGCAACGCACAATTCCTATCTGAACGGCAACAAGGCGGGTCAGATTACAGAGGGCATCGCGCAGGGCGTGGGACAAATCTTGCCTGCGGTGGCAATATCGTATATAACGGGCGGTGCTGCTGCGCCTTCGCAGATGGCGGCACTTGCCACGACAATGACGAGTGCGGCAGGTACCGCTACCGAGGAGGCCTTTCAGGATGGTGCCGGTTACGGCGAGGGTATGGCGTACGGTGCCGTTTCGGGCGCTATTGAGGGTGCCACAGAGAAGCTGACGGGCGGCCTTGGCGGTCTGTACGGTAAGGGCCTTGTCAAGACGGGTAAGGCGGCCCTTAAGGAGGGCGCGGAGCAGGTTGCCAAGACGGGCTTGAAGCGCGTGCTTTCCGAGGCCGCAGGCGAGGGCGTTGAGGAAATGATTTCCGAGCTTGCCGCACCTGCAACCAAGACCATTTACAAGGGCCGTGATGCGCTTGCCGAGTACGGCGACGCCGACTACTGGAAGGGCGTTGGCGAGGCAGGTATCATCGGTGCGGGTACCTCGATTGCCTACGGCGGTTCTGTCGGTCGTATCACCAAAACCTCGGGTGTCTATGCAGATGCGCGCTCGGTGATGGAGGATATTGACGCGCAGACCAAGGCACTTGCCGACCTTGAGAGCAAGGGCAAGTTGACCACCGAGCGAGAAACGGCTGCCGCTAAGCGCATCAAGGCGGATTATGAGAAGCTTTCTGAGGTTTTGCAGCGTGCCAATCCCAAGGCGCGTGAGCGCATTTTGGCAAATCCTGTGTTTTCCGCCGCATTTGAGAGCGACGGCGCTTTGCGTGCATCGGTTGTGACCAATCTTGACGCGCGTGTGCAGTATGTCGAGCAGGGCAGCGGTGGTGAAATGCTTTCGCGTGGCTTGTGGGGCAACGAGCAGGCGGTGAACGAGCAGCTTGCCGCCAACGGCACCCGTATCTATGAGGGAGAACTGACCGAGGCGGAAACCGAAAATCTTAGTCGATTGCGAAAAGCGCACACGGCGCTCTCTCGCAAGGGCTTGATTGGCACCGAGTTTGTGATTGCCGAGGAGTCCTCAAGTTTCAGCGCCTATCTTGACGACAAAACCGTGGTGATTGGCAAGGACACCCTGACCGACGGTACATATTTAAGAAAGCTGGTGCATGAGGTAGAGCATTTTACCGAGGGCACCAAGGAGTGGACTGAGCTTGCGGCGTTTGTCTTTGAAAAAACAAACACAGACGCGGCAGTGGCGGCTGTGTTGCAATCGGGCTATGGCGTCACGCAGGCTGACGTGGATACCTTGCTTGAAAATTTCAAAAGCGGCAAGCTGACCAAGGGACAGCGCACGTTGATTTCCGAGGTGGTGGCAAGCCAAAGTGAGGCGCTGTTTGGCGACGAGCAGACGATTGCACGCCTGACACGCACCAATCGCTCCCTTGCCGAGAAAATTCTTGACCGCATCAAGGCGTTTCTTGAGGTATTTACCGCGAAAACCCCCGAGGAAAAGGCAGAGGTACGACGTATGCAACGCGCCAAGCAGCTCTTTGAGCAGGCGCTTGGCAAGGCGGGTACCAAGTATGCGGTGCGTGAGATGCAAAGCGCCGAAAAAGGCGATGTCGTACTTGACGGAGAGAGTGTGGTAGGGTATAATAATACTGTACCGCAATTTTCCACCAAACGGGCGAAATACATATCCTATGATAAGCTTGGTGCAAGCAACGTGGCTTTCATCAGAAGGCAGCTTTATAAGCTTTATCAAGGTGTAGAAAACGGTATTGCAAACAGTGTGGCAATCGAAAATGGGAACACTGTTTATATTGTCGATTCGGGTTGCGAAAACGGCGATATTTCGTTTGGGGTTAGGGAAAGAAGAATTGTTACTGATGCTCAATTAAGGGCTGAAATCATAAGGAGAAGAAACAATGAGTCACTATCAAAAGGGTATATTAGTGATGGATTATCTTCAAGGTTTGGGGATAGACATGACAACGGTATTGATAGCAGTGTGCGACGAGAATCTGGAGCAGAGTTATCAGCTGATACAGCAGAATCCGCAGATATCCAAGAAGGAGTTTCTGCAGGCGATGCAGATAGAGGAAGAAGCGGAGTAACGCAGTATTCCCGCGAACAGCAAAGCACCCCCACCGAAAGCGGTGAGGGCGCGGTAGGGTATAATGATACTGTACCGCAATTTTCCACCAAACGGGCAAATCAAGACCTCTATACCGCTACAAAGGACTTTGTGCGGGAGGTAGCATTTGCGGACCGTCACGACTTTACTCGCTGGCTTTCGTATAAGACTACGGGTATGAGAAAAAACGAAATCAGGAATATCACGATTTATTGTAGTGAGAGGGTTTATTTTTTTAAAGCCGATGGATATATGCACGGCAAAATGTATCGGTCGCGTTCCGTTAAACATAAAAATGTTATAATAGAAATAAGAAAGGCGTGGGATAATGAAAACAACCAAAATGTTGATACTATTGATTCGCTGGCTGATGCTTTTGCCATTGAGCGAGGAAGAACAGATTTCGATAGCGACATTACTGGATACGGACCGGGAACGAGTGGCTTTGATGGATTTTCTTTCGAGTCATCGTCAAGCGACACACGACGAGATAATGGCGGAAGTGGCACGGATTATAGAATCGACTACGACGAGGTAGACCGTATTATCAAGGCTCTGCGCGAGATGGTTGCCAAAACGGACGAGGAACCACACAGGCAATTTTCTCGTAAGTTTTTGGGTTCACGAGATGTTGCCTACACCGAAGCGCAGTACCGCGACTTTGGCTGGGTGCGCGATAATGACGTGATACCGAACGGTGCGTGGCAGGACTTTACAAGTAAGTTTGCCGCTGCCCTTTCGGGGCGCGTGCATCCACCGATTACCAAAGGCGGAGAATATATGATTGCGGTGAGTGACATTGACGACCCGCAAGCAGAAGGCGTGAACAATATCATTGTATACGCCACAGGTACAATAGAAAGCCCCAAGGTTTCAAGGGTGCTGACGATTGACCTTGATAATGAAACTGAACTCGACAGAAAAAGGAGAGAAATTTATGAAGGTGAGTGGCGAGGAATACAGCCAGCGTTTGAGGACATATTCCGATTCTACTATTCGTCTGATTTTGAGTTTCACAGACCGAGAGCGAGCCGTACGGGCATCGGAGATAGTGAGCGAAACGGACAGCGAGGAAGAAGTGGTAAGACTTCTGACCGAATTAAAGAATTCAAAGTAAACGAGGACGGTAGCTTTACCACCGTTTACGCCGATGGCAGAACCGAGGTGCAATACTCTCGTAAAATTGTGGGCTCGCACGACGCCGCCTACACCGAAGCGCAGTACCGCGACTTTGGCTGGGTGCGCGATAATGACGTGATACCGAGCGGTGCGTGGGAGAACTTTACAAGCAAATTTGCCGCCGCCCTTTCGGGGCGCGAGCATCCGCCGAAAACCAAAGGCGGAGAATATATGATTGCGGTGAGCGACATAGACGACCCGCAAGCAGAAGGCGTGAACAATATCATTGTATACGCCACGGGTACAATGGAAAGCCCCAAGGTTTCAAGGGTGCTGATGATTGACCTTGATAATGAAACAAGTCTTGATGAACAAAGGAGAGATATTTATGCGCTTGAAGGGCGAGGCATACAGCAGACGTCTGGAGGGTTATTCCATCTCTACGCTGCAACTGATAGCAGATATCAAAGGTATGGACAGGGAAACCGTGCTCAAAGCGGCGGACATTACGACCAACTCGGAGCTGACCGAGGCAGAGGTAGTAAGACTTCTGACCGAATTAAAGAATTCAAAGTAAACGAGGACGGTAGCTTTACCACCGTTTACGCCGATGGCAGAACCGAGGTGCAATACTCCCGCAAGCCCACGGGTGCCGCCATCAAGGCAGATGCTGACGTGGAGCGCTTGCGCGTTTACACCAAAAAGGATGCCGAGGCGATTATTGCCGACGTGGTTGGGCAGTATATGGTGTTTGAGAGCGAGGGCGTTTACGGGCAGCTGGTTGGCAAATCTCAACGCGAGGCGATTGAGGCGCTTTGGCGTGGTCTGAACAGTGCCGAGCCCGGTATGCAGGGCGGTGTTGCCTTGGATATTGCCGAGTACATCATAAACAACGCCACCGTGGCAAGTGTGTGGGAGCAGGACACCACGGAGCAAACCGAAGAAGCCAAGCGCCGCCTTGCGATTCTGCGCGGTCTGATGCACAAGCTTGACCTTTCCTCTATCAAGGACGAGATCGCCCATAAGCTTGACGACAAGAAGGGCACGGCGTACCTTGTATGGGGTGCAAGAAAGGGTCAGCAGGGCCTCTCGCTTGACGGCATTGCCGCCGAACTGGTGGAGCAGGGCTTGCCGATTACGGCGGAGCATCCTGCCGATATTTTCTTTGAGATTATGGACTTGCACCGCAAGGCGGTAGATGCCTTGCAGGGTGAGGCCGCAAGCTATCTTGCCGAGGTGATGACGGCAGAGGAGCGCCACGCCCTCAAGCAGGATATTGCCAAGGAAATTCTGCGCGCTTTTGACACCAAGGGAGCGCCCTCAAAGCTGGCACGCACCATTGTCTTTTACGAGGACCAACTGAGCCGTCTGCGTGCCGAGCTGAAGGACGCGCGAAATGCAAACGGCGTAATAAACCGTGTGCTTGACAAGGCACAGCGCCTGCGTGACCTCAAGGCAGGGCGCTATCTGACCGCGGCGCAGTACCGTGAGGATATTTTCAGGGGCTCGATTGGCAGGCTTGCCGCTATTAAATACCGTGGCAATCTGCGCGAGGCCTCGGTGCGCGGTATCGTGTCGGAGCTTGCCTCGTGGTATCATACCGATAACCCGCTTTATAAGGGCGAGGACGCCTTGAAATTAAACGGCGAAATCCTTGAAATGATGAAGGAAATCTCGGGTGGAGAGGGGCGCTTGACCAACGCCGAGCTTGACATGCTTGGCAAGGTGATGGACTTTTTTGTGCACGAGGTGGAGAACTTTAACAAGGTTTACCGAGAGGGCAAATGGCAGGAGGCAAGGCCGATTGCAAAAAAACATGTGGACGGCTTGCATACCGCCAAGCGCCGCCACCGTGGCGGCGTGCTGACGCGTATTGCGGAATCCGGGTATATGCGTATGTTTGCAGACCCGCTTTCCCTGATGCGCCGCGCCGATGCCTACGAGCAGGGATTTTTTACCGAGAGCTTTGAAAACCTCAGAAAGGGTGCTATCAAGGCGGCTGTCACCAAGCAACGCCTACTCCAGCAATATGAGGGCTTTTTCAAAAAGCACAAGGGCTACGACAAGCGCTATTTTGGTGAGTGTATCACTTATCGCGGTCAGCTGATTGCCGTGAATGATGCGATTTCACTCTATATGACGATGCACCGCGAGCAGGCTTACGCAGGCCTTGCACGTGCGGGCTATCAGATTGACGTGGTGACAGACTACAAGGCAAGAACCTCCAAAAAGGCGGCAGAGCGCGCAGAGGGCTTTGCCACACCGACTGAGCCCCTCAGTCAGGAAAGCCTGAAAAAGCTGATGGAAACGGAGCGTGCGAAGCTTAAAAAGCAGTTTACCGCAGACGACCTCAAGATGATTGAGATGATGGAGGATATCTTCCGTCAATGTGCGGAGCTCAAAAAAGTAACAGACCTCACCAAGCAGGGCTACACCAACCTCACGGGCGGTTATTACTATCCTATCAAGCGCGCACAAACGGCAGACAAGGTTGACCGTCCGCTGGACGAGCTCAGCCGCGTGACGGGGCTTTCCTTTAACAAGGATACCGTGCAGGGTGCCAAGGGTGAGCTTCGTATTGAGGCCGCCGACGTGGTGCTGAAGCGCCATATTGACGGTATTGCCATTTATGCCGGGCTTGCCATTGAAACCGACAATATCAACAGATTGCTGAACCTCAATATTGCAGAGGACAAGCATAAGCCCGTTTCTATCAAATCCGAGATTGGTGTATCTACCGATTTTGTGCGCGAGATGTGGCGCTTTTTCAAGAAGCTGCAGGCAGACGTAGAGGGCGCTTCCGCAAAGCCGCAGGACCAGCGCGCATACGACAAGTGGGTGCGCTTTATCCGTGGCGGCTACGCGAAATATCAGCTTGGTGCGAATCCCAAGGTGTGGTTTACGCAGCTGTCCTCGCTTGTTGCCGCTACAAACCTGCTTGACACCACCTCTATTGTAAGGGGGCTTGGCGTCAGCGGTAAGGACGTAGACAGTTACTGCGAGCTGGCGTGGCTCCGAAACGTGGACGACCACGCCGCCAAGGCGGAAACCGTGCTTGACAACGTGGGCAAGGTTGGTGATTTCCTGATGAAGCCAATCGGCACCTTTGACCGTATGGTTGTGGTAAGGTTGTTTGCCGCCTGTCAGGTTGAGGTGGAAAGAAAGCAGGGGTTGACGCTTGGCACCGTGGAGAACAAGCGAGCGGCGGGTGAGCTTTTGGAGAGGGTTATCCTTGACACACAGCAAAACTCCCTTGCCACCGAGCGCTCGGTGGCGATGCGCTCGCCAGACGAGTTTCTCAAAGGCTTTACAATGTTCTCGGCAGATGCGATGAAGGGATTTGGCCGCTTTATTGATGCCATTAGCGAGGTGGCAGTTCTGCGTGAGGAATTGAAGCGCACGCATGACCCCAAGCGCCGTGCCGCACTTGAAGAGCGCCTGAAGGCCGCCAAGACACAGGCACGCAAATCAACCTCGGCACTTGTCGGCACTGCGCTTTTCGGCGCGCTTGTGGCACTTGGCTTTAAGTGGCTTTACAACAAGGACGACGAGGAAACGCTTTGGAGCTTCCTTGCCGATGCTTTTGGCAATATGCTGGGCGGTCTGCCTCTTGTGCGTGATGTATACAGTTTTTTCCAAGATGGCTTTGAGATGGACCATTTTCTGATTGCCACCGGTAATACTGTCTTGAAGGCAGTGTCTGATACCGTGGGGCTTGTCACCGACTCTATGAACGGCAAAAAGGTAGAACGCCGCGACGTATTGAGCGCTGCGAGAAAGGTGCTCTATGCGGCCGGTCAGCTTGCAGGTATTCCTACAAGAAATATCTATAACGTGGCGTATGGCTTGACCAAGCGCACGAGCGAGCCGCTTGCTTACGCGTGGGATAGTAATTTCACCAAGAAAAGCTATTCCGTCGACCTTGAAAAGGCGCTTGCCGCAGGTGACGACAAGATGGTGGCGACCATTGCCGGCTTGATGATTGATGAGAAAATCGGCATTGAGGACGACAAAACGCGCTCTGTACTGAAGGGACTTGCGGAGCAGGGGCTTTCCGTTCTGCCGCGCGCGGTGGGGGACACCGTGACGCTGAATGGCGAGGAGCGCAATCTCACGGGCAAGCAGCAAAAGCGGTTCCGTACCGTCTACGGCGTGGCCGAGGAGGCTGTGGCCGACCTTGTGTGTCTGAAGCGCTTTGGTGAGGCGGATGCCCCTGTACAGGCTAAGGCGGTGCAGTTTATCTACGATGTTTATTGGAATTTGGCACTTGAGGACGTGCTTGGTGAGGACCTTGCCGAGAAGAATGTGCTCTTTGCCGAGGCGATTGACATCGAGAAGCTTGCCAACATTATTGCGATGGCGCGCTCGATTGAGGCGGACAAGGACAAAAACGGCAAGGCGATTGCCGGCACCAAAAAGCGCAAGGTGGAGCAGCTTGTGAGCTCGCTGCACCTGACCGCCGCGCAAAAGTACATGGTGATGGGCTACCTTGGGTACACCAACGCCAACGGCCGCGAGCAGGTGGAGCGCTTCATCGGCGGCCTGAAGCTCACCAAGGGCGAGAAAAAGGCGCTGCTGAAATATAGTGGTTATGAGGCTGCGTGAGGGCAGAAAACAATAAAAAAGGAGAGGGAAGCCTCTCCTTTTTATTTATAGGTAAGAAAAACCATGTTTTGTGGTATTCTTTAGTGTTGTTTTTAGGTACGGATTTAGGTACAAAATATAAATTTGTGGTGATTTTAGATGTTAAAAAACAATATTTTATTGTGACAAGTTACAAAGTGTTGGTTGTGAAAATGTGTAATATAAACAAAAAACCGTGGAAAACCACGGTTTTTTGTTGTTTGGTGGAGACAGTTGGAATCGAACCAACGACCCCATGCATGTCAAGCATGTACTCTAACCATCTGAGCTATGCCTCCATGTCGCGGCGATTGCCGTAACGCATGATATTATAACACAACGCCACTCAAATTGCAATACCATTTTTCAAACTTTTTGAAAAAATATTAAATTCCGCAGGGGTGATTGCAGCCGCGTGGCGGTTGCATAAGGAAATTGCTTTGTAATTCTTCCGATTACCGAATTGTCTGCGTAGTAGGGGAGGGGTCTCCCCTCCCTAAAAAAATAAAACGCCAAGGGTGGAATTTTCCGCCTGAGATACCGCCTACGGCGATTTTGCTGCGCAAAATTTCGACTACGGGCTACGCCCTGCGCTCAGAATGAC
>JAFQMP010000041.1 GCA_017396225.1 Clostridia bacterium
AACAGTAGTAGCGGCTCTTACAGCAGTGGCTATTCTGCCCCCTACACGCCGCCACCCCCGCAGTACAGCCCCCGCGTTACGGGCGGTAAGCAATATGAAAGTGTGGGCGGCTTTGGCATTGTTTGCGGACTGATTGCCTATCTTTTCGGCATTGTCGGCATCATCGTGATGCTTTGCAGCGTGCAGTTTCTCTATGTTCTGCCCGCCATTCTCGTTGCACTGGTGCTGATTGCGCCTGTTTTCGTGCGGTTGGTGCGCGGTGCATCTGTCGGCGCGGCGCTCTCGGCCTGCGTGCAATACGGGCACTATATGTTCACGCTGCTGGTCGCTATGTGGTGGGTGCTCTATTCCTCTCACGCCGCTAAGCCCGGTGTACTGATTGCCATTGGCGTTATGACGATGTACGCCATGTACTATTTCCCCTTCTTCCTGGCGGCAGATGCGGCAGGGCGCGGTCTGCCCGGCAAGCGCTGCGCGCGTGCGGCGATTATCTGCTTCGTGGATTCGCTGATTTTCTATATTGCCTTTGCCGCCCTCATGGGCGATGCGATGAGCGACTATGTGAATGTTATGTTCTCCACCGCCATTGTCGTGTCGGGAAACTTGCAGCAGGCTATCAATAAATATAAGCAAGCCAAGCAAAGCGGCAACGGGGTGCGCGGACTTGTCAGCGTTGTGCTTGTCTTTTCCATTACGCTTGGCAGCGTTGGTGTGGTGACGCTGGCGCTTCCCAAAATCACCGAGCGCCGCTACGAGCAGGCACTCACACTCATTGAGGACGGCGACTATGTCGCTGCACGTGAGGCACTGCAGAGAATTATCAATTATCCCGCCGCGGCTGACAAGTTTGCGGAAATCGCCCTTGTCAGGCTTGAGGTTGGTGAAACCGTTACCCTCGGTCATCACCTGAAGCACCCCGATAAGCCTGGGCGTTACTACGCTCTCACCTGGACGGTTGTGGAGGTGAAGGAGGGCAAGGCGCTGCTTCTTTGTAACGAGATTCTTTCCTGTATGGATTCAAACCCCTTGTCCTATTGGAATAAAGGCAACAATGTGCGGAGCAGATTGCAGGAGGTTTACGGTGCGTTTGACGATGCAGACAAGGCAAAAATCCTGCAATCGACAATTACCACCGTGGCAGAAAAGGGCGAATTTGTTTCTGAGGATTATCTCTTCCCGCTCAGTCAGGCAGAGCTGGAAAGATATTGTACGGACGAAAAAATGATGTTTACCAAGGAGAAGGGCTCCTATTATAAGGGACAGGAGCCCTATGAAACGACACTTTGCTACTATACGCGCACCACGGACGCGAAGGGCAAGTGGATTGTGGCAGACTGCGAAAACCGCGCGTTTACCACAAGAAAGGACGAGAGCTATCGCCTTGTCGGCGTGCGCCCTGCGATGTATATCAGCAACGCTGATACGGTGCCCGCGTCACCTGCACAGTAACGACAGCGTAAAGCCCCCACGTGTTGACACGTGGGGGCTTTTGTGCTATACTGAAGTGATTGAAAATACGAGAATAAGGAGCATATAATGAAGCTTGGATTATTGGTCTGTCTTACGAGAAACGCGGATATTGAAGACAAAATAAAGCGCGTGGCGGAAATGGGCTTTGCCTCCTGCCAGATTACCTGCTGGGATATGGATTGCTACACAGAGGATATGGCGGCGCGCATTAAAAATGCGCTTGACACCTATGGTGTCACCTTGTCGACCTTCTGGTGCGGCTGGTCGGGCAAGGCGGCTTGGAATTTCTACGAGGGACAGCGTACGCTGGGACTGGTCCCCGCCGAACGCCGTGCTGAGCGCGTGGCGGATTTGAAGCGCGGCTCCGATTTTGCACGCGCTTTGGGGGCTACGCAGATTGCCACGCACGCAGGCTTTTTGCCCGAGGACCCCAATTCGCCTGTATATGCCGAGGTGGTGACGGCGCTGCGCGAGGTTGCCGCACACGCCAAGGCAAACGGACAGTATTTTCTCTTTGAAACAGGGCAGGAAACCCCTACCACGCTCTTGCGCACCATAGAGGATATCGGGCTCGACAATCTCGGCATCAATCTTGACCCTGCCAACTTTATTCTTTACGGTAAGGCAAATCCTGTTGATGCGCTTGATACCATTGGCAGATACGTACGCGACGTGCACGCCAAGGACGGACTCTATCCCACCAACGGCAGAGAATTGGGCGCTGAGGTCGCGCTTGGTGAGGGCAAGGTCAATTTCCCGCTGTTGATTGCAGGCTTGAAGGCGCTTGGCTATGACGGCCCTATTACCATTGAGCGTGAAATCGAGGGTGAAAAGCAGATTGCAGATATCATCTCGGGCAAGGCGCTGCTTGAGAAGTTAATCTGAACATTTGTTTCTTTTTGAAATAGTATGTCGTAAATCATAGAAAATTTGGAAATAATCAAATAAAAACTGGAATTTTACGAAATAAAATTGGAAAATAGTAAAAACCGCGGCGAGAGCAGATGCCTCGCCGCGGTTTTCTTTTTGTCAAAAATATTTCTTTGCGCGTTCAATATCACGCCTGATTTGTGCCTCAAGCTCGGTCAAGCCCTCAAATTTCCGCTCCTCACGGATAAAGTAGAGAAAGGATACCTCCACCAGCTTGCCGTAAAGGTCACCGTCAAAATCAAAAATAAAGGTTTCGCAGTTGACCTGACCACCTGTCGCCACTGTGGGACGCACGCCCACGTTGCAAATGCCTGTGTAGGTTTGCTTGCCAATGCGTATTGTCACGGCATAAACGCCGTGCATCGGGACAAGTGCACCTGCGGGGAAAAGCAGATTGGCGGTAGGCAATCCCATGGTGCGTCCGACCCTTTGTCCCTCGCCCACCTCGCCTGTAAGGGTGTAGGGGCGTCCCAAAAGCCTTGCGGCATCGTCCGGGTGACCGCCCGAGAGCATCGCGCGCACCAGACTGGAGCTGACAGTGTAGGGGCCGTCCGTGACAGGGGGCATGACCGAGAGGTCGTGACCCTCACGCGTGGCAAAGAGCCTGCCGAGGTCGGCGGGCGTGCCTGCGCCCTTGGCGCCAAAGGTGTAGTTGAAGCCGCAGACGAGAATTTTTGCGTGACATTCGGCGATGAGCACCTTGCTGACAAAATCCGCAGGGAGCATATCCTTGATAGCGGGGAAATCGTAAAGCACCGCAAAGTCAAGCCCTGCCGCCGCCATCAGGCGCAGCTTTTCGTCAAGGGTGGTAAGCTGCGGTGTGGGCGCCTTGTTGAGGGTTGCGGTAGGGGGCGTGCTGAACAGGAATACACCGAGGGGAAGGCGGCTTGCGCGCGCCTTGTTGCGCCGCTTTAATTCTTCAATCAGGGCAAGGTGACCGCGGTGTACGCCGTCAAAGTGTCCCAGGCAAAGGCCGCAGCCCTCAGCAAGCGACACCGCGTTATCCTTTTTTAAGGAAATTATGCGCAAGACGGGCACCCCCCCTTCACCGTAATAAATTTATTATAGCCGATTTTGTCTTCAATTGCAAGCCTCTCCCACAAAATTCTCCAATAAATACCTGCCACCCAAAACTTGACAGATGAACGTCCACATGATATAATGTTCTATTACAGAAAACATCTGCAGAAAGGGGGGAGAGGTGTATGAGTGACCCTACAAAAAGCGGTGAAAAAAAGGATTTTTGGGATATTTCCGCGCTCGTGCCGCAGAAGAAAGGGACGGCTTACAAGCCCCCCTCGCCCCGTGGCGTATCTGCCGCAGAGGTGGTGGCACCCCCGCGCCAGACCGAGGACGCACCTACCTATTATGTGTCGCGTACGCACGAGAGTGAACTGCGCGCAAAGCGCGCACCTGAGCGCGCCTATGAGCCTCATCACCCCCTTTTGCTGGCAGTGAGAATTTATCCGCGCGAGGGGCAGGTCGGGTATCATGACAGGTTCAGGGAGCAAGCTTTGAAGCTCCACCCCTATGAGGGAAAGCCCTGCCCGCAGGTCAGCTTTTTTGCCTATGTGCCGCAGTACGGCCAGATGAGCCGCGCGCAGTTTGATTATTACCTCTGGTGGCGCACCTGCTTTCGTGGGGGAAAAATCCTTGCCGCCGATTTTTCTTATGTTTTGCTCCATGCCTATGAGCTCATTAACCTCAGTGGAGAAATTGACCCCCTGCAGGGACAGGCCGCGTTGCTGCGCCTTTGGCTTTCTTACCGCGACGCACACCCCAGTCTTGATACCATGCTGCGCGAGTGGCTGACCGATTACACGCTGCTCCACGCACTGCCGCCCCCGGCGCTCCCCGCTGCAAAGCTGCGCGAGATGATAAAGGGGGCCAGATTGCGCGAGCTTTATGTCGGCGGAGCCGATGAAATCGCTATGCGCGATGCCATGCTCTGCTTTTGCAGCAATTACGACTATAAAAAGAGTAAGTTTTATGCAGGTGAGCTGCGGGCGGTTTATGACCGCGTGCTGCCCGGCGCGCTCTCGGTTGCCTTTGATTATTTGCAAAGGGAAAACGCTGAAAACGCGACACGTCAGGGGGGATATAGCACACTGACGCTGGAGCTTTTCACAGGTGTGCCTGTTGCGGCAAGCCTGCGCAAGCAGGTTGAGGTGGACTTTTTGTCCTTCTCGCACACCTACCGTATGCGCTATGTGATTTCCGATGTGTTGAAGTATGCGGAAAACGCCATACGTGCCCATACGGGTGTAAAATCAAGGCTTTCTGTCTATGAGGTGCCTACGGCGCTGATGCCGCTTTTAGATGCGTATCTTGCCGAGGCGCTACCCCCTAAACTCTCAAAAAAGCGCGCCGAGACGGAAATCCCCGCTTATGAGGCGCGGTATGACCTGCCCGCTACCCCGCTTTCTCTCACGCGCGCCAAGGAAATTGAGGAACGCTCGTGGGAAACCACCAAAAAGCTGGTTGAGGCGTTTGGCGCGGCAGAGGACGCTGCCCCCGCGCCCTGCAGAGATGCACCAAAACTCACCCCATACCCCCCTGTTTTGTCGGAAATGCCCGATGCTGCCCCCAAATCACCGTGGCATGAGGCACTTGGCACACTGCTTGATTTTCTCCCCCTTGCCTTGTCGGGCACACGGGAGGCGCAGCGTGCCTTTGCCGCCGAAAAGGGTATGATGCTTGATTTGCTGGTGGATAAAATCAATACCGTATCGGGGGATATTCTCGGTGACATTTTACTGGAGGAAGCAGACGGAAGGTTTGCGATTATTACAGATTACCTGCCTGAATTAAAGGCGGAAGGAGTATTATAATGGCTGAAACCGTAATCAATCAAAGCCGTGTGCCGCGCCGCGTATTGACCTCGCTTTTGGGCTCTCTTTCGGCGGGGGTTGTGCCGCGCATGGGCGCACCTTATATTGCAATCGGACGCGGCGAGGAAATCTCCGCGTTTCTCGGCGACCTTGAAAATATCAGCGAGGGCGGCGCCGCGATGCGCTTTCTCATCGGGCGCTACGGCAGCGGCAAGAGCTTTTTGATGCAGCTGGTGCGCGGCTACGCGCTGGAGCGCGATTTTCTCACCGCAGATGCCGACCTTTCGCCCGAAAGACGTCTGTACGGCACGGCAGGCACGGGTGTTGCCACCTATCGTGAGCTTCTCAAAAACCTTGCCTCAAAGGCGGCACCCGATGGCGGCGCATTGCCCAAAATCATTGCCCGTTGGATAGGCAGCTGTCAGGCGGATATCGGGGAAAATGACCCCGACGGCAGCTTGCTTCGCGCCCGCATTACAGCGGATTTGCGCGAGGTTGAATTTATGGTCGGCGGCTTTGATTTTGCCCGCGTTGTCACCGCCTATTACCGTGCTTACGTGGCGGGCGATGACGAGAAAATGTCGGCTTGCCTTTGCTGGCTGCGCGGTGAATTTGCCACCAAGACCGAGGCAAGGAATGCCCTTGGATTTTCGGTTTCCGTCATCATTGATGATGAAAACTGGTATGACTTTATCAAGCTGTTTGCCGTGCTTGCCCGCAAAATCGGCTATCGCGGTCTGGTCGTGTTCATTGACGAGTGCGTCAATCTTTACAAAATCGTGCACCGCGTGAGCCGCGAAAACAACTACGAAAAAATCCTCTCTATGTTCAATGATGCCCTGCAGGGCAAGGCAGAGGGGCTTTTAATGGTGCTGGGCGGTACGCCGCAGTTTTTGGAGGACACGCGCCGTGGGCTTTTCAGCTACGAGGCGCTTCGCAGTCGCCTTTGCGACAGTCGCTTTTTTGATGCCGAGTTCAAAAATCTCATCGGCCCCGTCATTCGCCTGCGCCGCCTCTCCGATGATGAGCTTTATGCGCTGATTACCCGCGTGACCGCCCTCTATGGCGAGCAGTACGGCAAGCCGCCGCGCATCACCGAGGCGGAAAAGCAGAAATTCCTTTCGGTATGCCTTGCTCGTGCGGGTGCTGATGTGATGATTACGCCGCGTGAAATTCTGCGCGATTATATGGCAATACTCAATATTCTGATGCAGAATGACAATGTGGATTTTGATGCCCTGATTGCGCGTGCCACAGGCGCGCCTGTTGGTGAGGGGACTGCCGAAGGCCCTGCCGCCTCGACCGCACGCACCCCCATTACCCCTGCGGATATTGAGCTGTGATATGACCGAGCGCGAGATTTTTGAGAGATTTCCGCCCGTCCTGCGCGATTTCATCTATGCGCAGGGCTGGGAGCATCTGCGCGAGGTGCAGCTGGCAGCCGCAGACGTGATTTTTAACACCAATCAGCACCTTTTGTTGACCTCGACCACCGCCAGCGGCAAGACCGAGGCGGCATTTCTCCCGATTTTAACCACACTGTTTGAACGCCCCGCCGCATCGGTGGCGGTCTTATACATCGCACCCCTCAAGAGCCTCATCAACGACCAATTCGGGCGTCTTGAGGAGCTTTTGCGTGACAGTGACCTTCCCGTGACGCATTGGCACGGCGACGTGGCGGCCTCTCACAAGAAGAAGCTGCTTGATACGCCGCGCGGTATCCTGCAAATTACACCCGAGTCACTTGAAAGCATGCTCATCAACCGCGCCAATGACCTGCCGCGCCTCTTTTACGATTTGCGCTTTGTGGTGATTGACGAGGTGCATACCCTCACAGGCTCCGACCGCGGCAACCAGATTCAGTGCCAGCTGGCGCGTCTTTCCCGCGCAATCGGGCGTGAGCCGAGGCGCGTGGGGCTTTCCGCCACCATTGGCGACCCCGCACTTGCCGCAGCGTGGCTTGCGGGGAACAGCGGCACCCCCACCGCAGTGCCCACCGTGCCCGACAAGGGCGTGCGCTGGCGGCTTGGGCTCGAGCATTTCTTTTTTGCAAACGATGATGCAAATCAGCACGACGACCGCGCACCCACCGCCCCCGAAAGAACCTATTCGCTTGACGCGGGCTACGAATATATGTATGATTGCGTGCGCGATAAGCGCGCCTTGGTTTTCTCCAATTCGCGCGAGGAAACCGAGTACCTGACCGCCACCTTCCGTCAGATTGCCGCAAGCAGAAGGGAGCCCGATGTCTTTCTCATTCATCACGGCAATCTCTCTGCCGCCATTCGCGAGGACGCGGAGCGCAAGATGAAGGCTGACGAGGGGCAGGTCGTTACCTGTGCCACCGTCACCATGGAGCTGGGGGTGGATATCGGGCGCCTTGAGCGCGTGCTGCAAAGCGATGCGCCCACCTCGGTATCAAGCTTCCTGCAGCGCCTGGGGCGCTCGGGCAGACGCGGAGCGCCGCCTGAAATGATGATGGTATTCCGTGAGGAGGACCCGTTGCCAAACACCCCCCTGCCACAGCTTTTGCCGTGGGGGCTGCTCCGTGCGATTGCCATTGTTCAGCTTTATCTGGAGGAGCGCTTTATCGAGCCGCCGCGCATGCGCACGATGCCTGTGAGCCTGCTCTTTCACCAGACCCTCAGCGTCCTTGCCGCATCGGGTGAGCTCACAGCCAAGGCACTTGCCGACCGCGTGCTCTCTCTGCCGCCCTTTTCGCGTATCACACGTGAGGATTACCGCGCCCTGCTTGTCTTTATGGTCAATCACGAGTTTTTGGAAATGACCGAGGAGAAGGGCCTGATTGTCGGTCTTTTGGGTGAAAGGCTGCTTCGCAGCTTTCAGTTCTATGCCGTCTTTAAGGATAGCGAGGATTACACCGTCCGCGCGACAAACCCCGATGGCAGCAGGGCAGAGGAGATTGGGACGATTACCACACCGCCGCCTGTCGGTGACCGCTTTGCACTGGCAGGCCGTGTCTGGGAGGTTGAGGAGTTAGATGTTCAGCGCAAGCTGGTTTACGTGCACGCCGTGGCGGGGAAAATGGAGATTTCCTGGCCCGGTGACTACGGCGAGATTCACACAAAAATCCTCAAGCGTATGCGTCAGGTGCTGACCGAGGATACGGTGTATCCTTATTTGAAGGAAAATGCTGCAAAGCGTCTTGACGTGGCAAGACACCTTGCTGCCAATACAGGGCTTGGCACGCGCTCGCTCATTTGTCTGGGCGGCAGCACGTGGTGCCTCTTTCCGTGGCTTGGTACCAGGTCCTTCCGTACCCTGCGGCGCGTGCTTTCGCACCACGCCGCTACGCTCGGCGTGTCTGGGATTGAATTTGAGGGCTGCTGCTACATCAAATTTCACCTGGCAGGGGAGGGCGAAGCCTTTGTCCGCCGTCTTGCGGAAATTGCCGAAGGCGGCATTGTGGCAGATACCCTTGTCGGCGCCGCCGAGCACCCTCTTTTTGATAAGTTTGACCCCCTGCTACCTGCGGAACTCTTGCGCCGCGCCTACGCGCAGGACAGGCTCTGCCTGCCTGAGGTGGAGGATTTTATCCGCACCCTCGCTGCAGAGTGGCAATAAGAAAAAACACGCTATGAATTGCGACCTCGCGGCCCGCGTGAATTGAAAGCCAGGCTTTCCTGAATTGCCTGCGGCATGAATTGTGCCTATCGGCACATTGGTTGCAATTCAATTCATGGAGGAGGCGGCACGCCGACGAGAAATCATGGCGAAGCCAATTCATGATGCGTCAGCATCAATTCATCTATAAAAACGAACAGAGCAAGAATAGAAGGATTTGTTTCCTTTTATTCTTGCTCTTTTTGCGTGTAATAAGGGTTTGGGCTTAGCCCATAGAGTATTTGACCGGTCAAATGCAATGCTCGCACTTAGTGGAATTTTCAAATTCTCCGTTAAGAAAATCACCCTTTTTGACTGCGTGTTTTTTAATTTTTTCTTTTTGCAAGGTGAAGCAGGGCAAGCCCTGCGGTTAAAATCATCGCCGCCGCCGCGGGGTATTCCACAAGGCCGCCGAGGTAGGCGGCACGTGCTGTCGTGAGGGGCGCGCTTGTCTCTATGGTATGTAAAAGGACGAGGGAGGAAAGGAGAATCAGGGGCGCTGACACCCACAAAAGCAGGGTGGCGGGGGCTTTTCTTGCCCTGAGAAGGGCTTTTTTGTATACTTTTTTTCTCATATTCATCTGGTGCGCCGTAACATGCATATTTTTGGTGCGTGGGTACTCACCCACGGCGCAGGGAAATATCCGTATATCAGTATACGGTATGTATTTTCGGCTGTCAAGGGCAGATTTTTGGCAGGATTTCCAAGCTTTTACAGCAAGACCTGCGTGATGCATAAACCGTTTTTAATGATGAAGTTTTTCCGTCAAATGGTGTATAATCGGATTTTTTTGCAGAAAATTTCACCTTCTCGGGCGGGATTGTGCGGGAAATGCGTGCATTTTTTCGTTAAAATAGACAATTTTGCCAAAATGCGCCCTTTTTTGCCTAAAAACGGCCCTTCCTTCATGTGCTATAATAGAGGGACAGCATGGCTGCCATGCAAGAATAGGAGAAAAAAGATGAGGATTTCCGATTTTGATGCGGCAGGACGGGAGACGCTTTATGTGCTTTGTGAGGATTGGCGCACGGTTGGCGGCAATCAGATTTGCTACCGCTTATATGCCTCGCTTGCCCCGGATACGCATAATCGCTTTTTCGTCAGCATTGTCGAAGGGGAGATAGAGGACGCGCCGCTTGTGCCGCGCGATGGCTTGGAGGAGGCTGCCGCGCTCTATCGCACGCTGCTGCGTGCCACTGTGACGCCCTGTCATTTTCTTGATATTGTAGAGGACCTTGACGGGCTTGCCACGGCGCTGGCAGAGTGAAAAATCGCATCGGCTGCGGCCGATGCGATTTTTTTTGTGCGTAGGGGTTTACAAACAGTTTTTTTTATGCTATACTATCGCATATTACGTGAGAAAGGTGCGCGGGCTTCGCGCGTTTTGGCTAAGAATATGAAGTGTCCCAACTGTGGATTTGACGATAGTAAGGTAATTGATTCCCGCCCTGTTGAGGAGCGTAACAGCATTCGCCGCCGCCGTGAGTGCCTTGCCTGCGGCAAGCGCTTTACAACCTTTGAGGTGATTGAATCCATGCAAATTCTGGTGGTGAAGAAGGACGGCAGCAAGGAGCTTTTTGATAAATCCAAGATGCTCTTGGGTATTATGAAGGCTTGTCAGAAACGCCCTGTGCGCGGTGAGGAGATTGCCGCCGAGATTGAGCAGGAGCTGCAAAACGCCCTCGTGCAGGAGGTCACCTCGCAGAAAATCGGCGAGATGATTATGATGAAGCTTAAGCAGCGTGATGAGGTTGCGTATGTCCGCTTTGCCTCGGTTTACCGCGAGTTCAAGGACCTTGATACCTTCCTTGCTGAGCTGCGTGAGCTGAAGGGCGAGCAGTAACGGGCAGTTATCCCGTGTCATATATGAAAGGGAGCAGACCGCAAGACGGACTGCTCCTCTTTATTATTTCATCAGTGTACCGGCGTAGACCGAGCAGGGCAGGGCGCTCTCGATGCGCAAGAGGCGGTTATACTTTGCCACGCGGTCCGTGCGGCAGGGGGCACCCGCCTTGATAAAGGGTGCGCCTGTTGCCACTGCAAGGTCGGCAATGGTGGTGTCCTCGGTTTCGCCTGAGCGATGTGAGAGAATGTGGCGGTAGCCCGCAGCTCTGGCAAGGTCGATGACGCGCAGGGTCTCCGACAGGGTGCCAATCTGGTTGGGCTTGATGAGAATGGCATTTGCTGCGTGCTCTCGGATTCCGCGCGCAAGACGCTTTTCGTTGGTAACAAACAAATCGTCCCCCACCAGCATCACGCGTGCGCCAATCTGTGCCGTCAGCGCGGCAACGCCTGTAAAGTCCTCCTCGCCAAGTCCGTCCTCAATGGAGATAATGGGATAGCGTGACGAAAGCTCCGCCCATTTTGCCACCAGCTCGTCGGTGGTGAGGGAGGTGCCGCGCTTGGGCTCGGTGTAGCCCCCCTCACGCTGCCATTCGCCAGCCGCCACGTCCAGTGCGATTTTGACACGCTTGTCGTCATACCCTGCGGCGGTAATCGCCTCTAAAATCAGGGTAATGGCCTCCTCGTCACTGCCGAGGTTGGGGGCATAGCCGCCCTCGTCACCTACGGTGGTGGCAAGCCCGCGCTTTTTTAATAGCTTACCCAAATGGTGATAAATTTCGCTCCCCCAGCGCAGTGCCTCTGCAAAGGTAGGCGCGCCGATGGGGAGAATCATAAACTCCTGAATGTCAATGTTGTTGGCGGCGTGTGCGCCGCCGTTCAGAATATTCATCATCGGTACGGGCAGGGTGCGCGCCTTGACACCGCCGAGATAGCGGTAAAGGGGCAGATGATAGTGGACGGCCGCCGCACGTGCCGTGGCAAGCGAAACCGCCAGCGTGGCATTTGCCCCCAGCTTGTGCTTGTTTTCGCTGCCGTCAAGCTCGACAAGCAGACGGTCAATTTCCCCCTGCTCAGCAGCCGATTGCCCGATGAGTGCGGGGGCTATGGCACGCGAAACACCTGCCACAGCGGCGGACACCCCGCGCCCGAGGAATCGCTTTTCGTCCCCGTCCCGCAGCTCGTGCGCCTCAAAGCTGCCTGTCGATGCGCCCGAGGGCACACTGGCAAGCCCAACGGTGCCGTCCTCAAGCACCACGGTAGCCTCGACCGTGGGGTTGCCTCTGGAATCCAAAATTTCCCGCGCCGTCACCTTTTTGATGAGTGGTTTGTTCATTGTAAAATCCCCCTGTTTCAATATACGCTTATTGTGTGTGTCTGACAGGAAATTATGCAAATTTAGTGGCAAAACGGTGTGTGTTTTCCCACTTTGACGAGAAAAGTCGCAAAGGGGCTATACAAATACTAAAAAATATGATATAATGATATATCATAATTGTGAACCCGAAGGAGAGCCGCTATGTTTTATCAAAAAAGCAAGTCCGATTACCGCCGCGGTGAGCGCCGTGACAACCGTCCTGCACGCCCCGCCTACCGTCCCCACGAGGAGATAGGTGCAGAGGAGCGCGTGCCGAGTGGCGCCGTGATTGGCAGAAACGCCGTACGTGAGCTCCTGAAATCGGGTCGCACGGTTGACAAGCTGCTTGTTCAAAGCGGTGAACGCGAGGGCGCGCTTGTGCCCCTGGTCGGTGAGGCGATTGCACGCGGGATTCCCGTGGTGGAAACCGACCGCGCCAAGCTCGATAAGATTGCGGGTTATGTGCCGCATCAGGGCATTATTGCCATGGCTGCCGAAAAGGAATACGCCACGGTTGAGGAGATTTTGGAAATTGCCGCGGCGCGCGGCGAAAAGCCCCTTATCGTCATTGCAGACGGTATCGCTGACCCCCATAATCTCGGTGCGGTTATCCGCTGTGCCGAGGGCTGCGGCGCGCACGGCCTGATTATTCCCAAGCGCCACGCTGTGGGGCTGACCCCTGTGGTCAGCAAGGCATCTGCAGGTGCGATTGAGCATCTGGCAATCGCCAAGGTGACGAATATCGCAAGCACCGTGGAAAGCCTGCAAAAGGCAGGCGTGTGGGTCTTTGCCGCCGAGGCGGGCGGCACCGATTTCCGCGCCGTGGATATGAATGTCCCCTGCGCCATTGTTGTGGGCAGTGAGGGTTCGGGCGTATCCGAATTGGTGAGAAAGAGAAGTGACTTTGTGGTGTCAATCCCGATGTACGGCAAGGTCAATTCCTTTAACGTATCCACCGCTGCTGCCGTGCTGCTTTGTGAGGCGGCTTATCAGCAGAGGAGAGGATAACCTTATTTGATGAACAACGATTTTGAAAGGAGGCGATACCGTGGCAGATAAGAAATACGATTGGTCGGAAACAGACCGCGTGATGGAGGAGCTGCGCCGTCAGCTTGCCACAGAGCGTGAGCTGATTGCAGGCACCACCGTCCCCGGTATGGCCGAGGTGCTTGCAGAGGCCGCCGCTGAGGCGGAGGAAATTGCCTTTGACAGCGCCGCCCCCGATGAGCCCGATGAGGTGCTCTCGATGCATGAGCCTGTGGAGGATACGCCCGCAGAGTACACTCCTGTCGAGGAAACCGATGCAGTAAGCGCGGTGCCTGACGCGGCGGAAACGCCCGATGCACTCATCGTGGACGAACCTGTGACCGAAGCACCTGCCTCAGACACTTCCGAGGCATCTGAGCCCGCGCTGTCCGCAGACGAGCCGACCGTGCAGGAAGCACCCGATGAGCCGACAACTGCGGAAATGCCCGTTGAGCCCCCCCACACTGCGGAAACCGCTCCTGTGGCTGAAACGCCGACAGATGCACCGCAGAAGCCCAAAAAGCGCCGCAGAAAGCGTATTCCGCGCTTGTCCGATATCCCCGATGAGCGTGGTGAAGCACCGCTTTTTGAGGAGGAGCGCGAGAGCGTCAAGCGCCGCGCGGCAGAGCTTGCCGAGGCTGAGGACGCCGACCTTTTCTGGCGTCGCACGCCCAAAGGGCGTGTGCCTCGCCGCAAGACTGCGGAGGTCGCATCTGCCCCGACAGAGGAAGCCCCTGCCACAGTCACCGAGACCGCAGCAGACCCTGCACCCGCAACGGCAGAAGAGCCTGTACATACTGTGCCCGAAATCACGCAGCTGGAAATTGCGCTGGATTTGCCTGTTGAGGCAGAAACCGCGCCCGAGCCGCAGCCGCGTGCCCACCGCACCCGCACTGCCGCCCCGATTTCCGAGGTGGAGCAGCTGACGGTTGAGGGGTTGCTTTCCGATATTTTCGGCAGTGCCGCCGTTTGGAGCGAGCCCGAAAGCACCGAGGAAGGCGCACCCACGGAGGGGGAGGGAACCGCCGCAGAGCCTGCGCCGAGCGTTACGCAGGTGACGCGCTTGCGCGCCCCCGATGCGCCGATTATTGAAATTGACGGCAAGGCCGTTGAGCTGCCCGATGAGGAGACGCTTGCTGCCGAGGAGGCAGAGCGCCTTGCCGCCAGAGAGGCGGAGCGTGCCGCAAGCGAGGCAAGAGCGCCGATTCCCACCGAGGGCGGCGACCTGCCCGAGGAGGAGCGTGTCAAGCTCTTTTCGGCATTTTCGGTGCGCCGCAATAAGGAGGGGGCACTGCCCAAGCCCTCGATTGCACGCATGTCCGCTGAGCAGGTTGCCTTCAAGCGCAAGCTTGAAAGCTCCGAGGCGGACTTCAAGCTGCTGGTTGACCTTGACTATGAAGATGAGCTTGGCGAGGCAATCGGCTTTGAAAAAATCCGCGAATACCACGAGCGCGTGGTGAACGGCAAAACCAAGGAGCAGGTCGCACGCGCGAGAGAGCGCAGTGAGGTGGAGTATACCTCTCACTCGCTTGACGTCAAGATTTCCAACGCTTACGCGCGCAAGCGCCGCCGCCACATCGTCAATCTGGCGGTCAGCCTTGTGATGATGATTCTGCTCTTTGTGTATGAGCGTGCCGCCAATGTGCGCGAGCTCTTCGGCACAGCGCCCGAGGGCTTTTTGTACGCACCGCCCTATGTCGCCCTTGGTCTTGCCCTGTTCCTCGTTTCCGTGGTGCTGCTGCGCAAGCCCCTGACCGACGGCATCAAACAGCTTTTTCAGCTTACCCCGTCCGACTATTCACTGTCGACCGTGGTGATTGCCGTCACGCTCCTTTATCACATCATTTTGTTCTTTGCGCCTGCGGATAGCAGTATGAAGCTCTTTTTCTCCCCCGCGGTCGGCAATCTGGTGCTGATTGCACTGTCGGAGCTCTTCAACTGGCACAGACAGTCGAATGCCTTCCGCGTGGTATCCTCGAAATACCCCAAGTATGCCCTGATGACGCGCACCTCGGTTGGTAACCGAGAGGGCGATGCCAAGCGCCGCCTTTTTGAAAGTGAGCAGCGTGAGCGTGTTTTTTACGTGCGCCCCGTGGGCTTTGTCCGCAATTATTACGCCAATACCAGAGCGAAGGCAGACCACCATCGCTCCTTCGGTGCGGAAATGCTGGTGGTATCCGCGCTTTCCTTTGTGCTTGCACTGGTTTCTGTCGTGCTTGGCAAGGATATCGGTTATGCCGTGCATACCGCATTTGTCACCTTCCTGGTGACCGCCCCCGCACTGACCGTGCTTGCCACCTCGCTGCCCATGGTGTTTGCCACCTGGCTGCGTCTGGGGCGTACGGGTGCAATTATCGGCGAGCGCGCCGTGTATGACTGCGGTGGCAAAACCGCTTTGGTTTTGCCCGATGACGAGTGCTTCCGCCCGATGCCTCACGAGCAGTTTGAGCTGGTGAAGAATTGTGATGCCGAGCGCGCGACCATTCTCATTCGCGCGCTGTTAGAGCGCATCGGCAGTCAGCTTGCCTATACGGTTGAGGTGCCTGAGGCGCTCAGACTGCCCGCAGATAGCGTGACCCTCACCGATGTTGATGCGCACGGCGTTGCCGCCGTGGTGTCGGGGGAGAGAAAGACCCCCATTCTTTTGGGTGACGTGGCGTATCTTCAGCGCTACGGTATCCGCGTGGCGCCCAAGAAGGACGGTCGCTATGAGGAGCTCTGCCGTAATATGCTTTGCGTGGCAATCGGCAACCGCCTGACCGCCCTGTTTATCGCGCGCTACCGTCCCGAGGACGAGATGCACGATTTGCTTGAAAAAACCGATGCCGAGGGCGTGAGACTTGTCATTCGTACCAAGGACCCCGGCATTCACGACACGCTGCTGGAGGGCTTGTTTGACGGCGCGGATTTGCCTGTGCACGTCACCAAGCCCCTGCCTGCGGAAAGTGATATCCGTGCCGATTATGTCGATGCCAACGTGGTTGCAATCGGCTCCTCTATCGAGGCGGCGCGTACCTTTACCGTCTGCCGCCGTATCCGCCGTGCCGTCAGGCTCGGCAAGGCTTGGCAGCTGCTGGCGCTTTTCGGCGGTGCCGTGCTTGCGGGCATTTTTACCTTCCTTGGCAGATTTGCCGACCTGCCCGCTTATCTGGTTGTTGCCTATCACACTCTTTGGTGTGCGGTGCATGCCCTTTCCTCCTTTGCCTTCCTGAAGGGAGATAAGGAAACGAAATAAACCCCCGCCGCCGCGCACCCGCGCGGCGGCTTTTGAAGGAGTTACCATGAACGAAAAAATCAGTTCCGTGCTCAAAATGGTAGAAAAGCCCGGTCGTTATTCGGGCGGTGAGTACGGTGCCGTTATCAAAAACAAGGCAGATGTCAAGGCGCGCTTTGCCTTCTGCTTTCCCGACACCTATGAGATTGGTATGTCCAACCTCGGTATGCGTATTCTCTACGGCGCATTGAACGCCGAGCCCGATATCTGGTGTGAGCGTGTTTTTGCGCCCTGGGTCGATATGCAGGCGAAGATGCGCGAGCTGAATATCCCCCTCTGGGCACACGAATCAGGCGACCCTGTGAAGGAGTTTGATATTCTGGGTGTGACACTGCAATATGAGATGTGCTATACCACTGTTTTGCGCGTGCTTGAGCTGTCGGATATTCCGCTGCTTGCCGCAGAGCGCGGAGAGGACTGCCCCATTGTCATCGGTGGCGGCCCTTGCGCCTATAACCCCGAGCCCGTGGCAGATTTCTTTGATTGCTTTTCTATCGGCGAGGGCGAGGATAACCTTGTTGCGTTTACCAAGCTTTATATTCGTATGAAGGAGGAGGGAAGATATACCCGCGCGGGCTTCCTCTATGAGGCGGCGACCACTATCAAGGGCATCTACGTCCCTTCGCTTTATGACGTGACCTATAAAGAGGACGGCACGATTGCCGCCATTACCCCCAAGGACGCGCGCGTGCCGAAGCAGGTTGAGAAGTGCATCATCGCCGATATGGACAAGGCATATTTCCCCGAGCAGGTGGTCATGCCCTATATCGAGGCGGTGCACGACCGCATCATGCTGGAGGTCTACCGCGGCTGTATCCGCGGCTGCCGCTTCTGTCAGGCGGGTATGATTTACCGTCCTGTGCGCGAGAAAACACCCGAGGTATTAAATCACCAGGCGCGCTGCCTTTATGACAACACGGGCTATGAGGAAATCTCCCTGACCTCATTGTCTATCAGCGACTACACCGCACTGGAAAAGCTGACGGGTGATTTGCTTGATTGGACGGATAAGAATATGGTCAGCCTTTCCTTGCCCTCGCTCCGCGTGGACAGCTTCAGCAAGGAGCTGATGGAGCGCATCGCATCGGTGCGCACCTCGTCCCTCACCTTCGCGCCCGAGGCGGGCACACAGCGTCTGCGCGACGTCATCAATAAAAACGTCACCGAGGCGGATTTGTTCCACGCCGTGGGCGTGGCATTCTCGGGCGGCAAAACCAATGTCAAGCTTTATTTTATGAACGGTCTGCCCACTGAAACCAATGAGGATATTGCGGGCATTGCCAAGCTTGCCACCGACGTGGTGCATCAGTATTACATCAATAAGGATAGACCGAAGGGCAGGTCTCCGCAGGTCACCATCAGCGTTTCCTGCTTCGTACCCAAGCCCTTTACTCCCTTCCAGTGGGAGGCGCAGGACACCATGGAGATGCTCCGTGAAAAGCAGCAGTACCTTGCCGAGCAGATTACCGACCGCAAGGTGCGTTACACCCACCACGATGCATGTGTCAGCCGCATTGAGGCGGTGCTGGCACGCGGCAACCGCCGTCTTGGCAGGGCACTTTTGCTTGCCGCTAAGGAGGGCTTTTGCTTTGATGCGTGGGACGAGTTCTTTGACTACGATAAGTGGCTCTCCGTCTTCGCGCGTACAGATATCGACCCCGCCTTCTTCGCCAATCGCAGATTCGGGCTTGATGAGGTGCTGCCCTGGGACGTCATTGATTGCGGTGTCACCAAGGAATTTTTCCTGCGCGAGCGCGCCAAGGCGTACGGTGAGACCACCACGCCCAGCTGTCGCGAGAAATGCGCGGGCTGCGGCGCAAACCGCTTGGGCGGTGAGCGCACCTGCTGCCCCAAGGGAGGTGCCGCCAAATGAAAAACAACGAGGTAAAATTCACCCTGCCGATGCTTGACGCACCGCGCACCCTGCGCGTAAAATTCCGTAAGGTCGGCAATCTGCAATACATTTCTCATTTGGATTTGCAAAGAACCTTCCAGCGTGTGCTTGTCCGCGCGGGACTGCCCCTCTGGTACACCAAGGGCTTTAACCCCCATATCAAAATGGTCTTCGGTATGCCGCTGCCTGTCGGCTCCGAGAGTGAGTGCGAATATCTTGATATCCGCATTGAGCGCGAAATGTCCTGTGCCGAGGTCAAGGCGCGATTGAACGGAGAGCTCACCGAGGAGCTTGCCGTGCTTGACGTCTATCCCGCCACCACCAAGCTTTCCGATATGGCGTATGCCGTGTATGACTATACCGTCCATACCACCGGCGCTGACGAGGCGCTTGTCGCCCGCGTGCGCGAGGTGCTGCAAAACGGCCCCCTTTATGTCATCAAAAAGGGCAAGGCG
Organism: Clostridia bacterium; assembly: GCA_017396225.1. Lineage (GTDB taxonomy): Bacteria > Bacillota > Clostridia > Oscillospirales > CAG-272 > Firm-07. The sequence goes on from JAFQMP010000041.1 coordinate 18,705, forward strand.
GGCGAAAAGGAGGTCAATATCCTTGATAGCCTGAAAAGCGCCGAGGTCGCCCTTCTTGACGGCGCGCTCATCATGCGGATTACCCTTGCCGCAGGAGAGGGGAGGTACATCTCCCCCGAGGCAGTGATTACTGCACTGCGCCGCGAGGTGGGAATCCTCTCGGGTGACCCCACAAAGGAGCACTACCGTATTCTGCGCCGCCGCGTGCTGCTTGCCGATGGCAAAACCGATTTTGTCTAACATTTTTTAATGCCCACCTTTGGTGGGCATTATCTTCACGTATTTTCACGAAAAATGTCGGGAAAGGAGGGTAAGATGCCTCAGATTTTATA
>JAFQMP010000042.1 GCA_017396225.1 Clostridia bacterium
CCGCTCACTTTGCTCTTGCTCAAACACTGCCTTAAACTTGGCGTATTCCGCAGGGGTCATAAAGATATCGAGGTCATCGTCCCACGGGATAAAGCCACCGTGACGAATGGCACCAAGCGCCGTGCCGCCCATAATATAATACTCAATGCCGTTTTCGCGGCAAAGCTTGTCAATATATTTCATGGTTTCAAGGATTTTATCCTGAACCTGTCTGACAGCAATATTTCCACTCATTTTGCACAGACCTCTTTATAAACACTCACATTACGCGCTGTCATAACCTCAATTGTAAATTCTTCCATTGCGAGCGTATATGCGGCTTCAATTCTCTCTTTATACTGCTCTTTCCCATTTGCAACAAGATCTTCAATGATGTCAACAATAGGCTGTGGGTCAGACACATCTAACGGCAAGCAGTACTTTTGCTCCTCAAAGCCCGCAGTTTTTGTTCTGGCTACAGGCACGCGAAGCAAAAACGCTTCTGCCACGGAAAGCGGAAATCCTTCTTTCAAGCTGGGAAGAAACAAAAAATCGGAGATGCCCAATACGCGGACAGTATCACACCAGCCCACAAAGCGAAAGATATCCTGCAATCCCAATTCAGCAATTCTGGCAGCAACCTGTTCATAATACGCCCCACTTTGCTCACCACTGCACACAACCACAATTTTGTCTTTTGCTTGTGGCGAAAGCCTCGCAATCGCCTCAACCATCAACAAATGATTTTTAACCGCATCAATTCTTGAATGCAATGTTAAAACATACTTGCCCTGGGGTATGCTCCATTCGGCTTTTTGCAACTCAATCTGCGCATGGGTCAACGGCACCATTGGCTTAACGCCGTTTGGAATATTCGTAATTTTGGCAGGAGATATTCTCAGGTCATTGACAAGTGACTCCTCAACCTCTTTTGATATCGCAATAGCGCGCTTGCCTACAAAGGTCATTTTCCGATGCAAAAAATCACTGGGAATATTTGCCAAATGCAATGTATATACAAAGGGAATACGATGAAAGACATTGTAGAGTCGCATAATCAATGCCGCCTTACGATGATGACAATGAACGACCTCAATATCGTTTTCCTTAATTAGCTTATGCAACCTTCTGACAACCCCAAAAATACGGAAGGGATTATTCGAGGCGGCGGGCATGCATACAAAATCTACTCTTTCATCTAGCACCAACTCCTTGGTCGACGACACAACCGTAACAGTATGGCCCTGGTTAACCAAGTCCTCGCTCAAGGATTTGACATAGTTGCCGACACCGGTTTTAGCCAATATGCGAGAAAAGAGTAAAATATTCATACAAACCTCCTCAAATCTTTTTCGCCAAGTGATAATATCTGCTCATAAACCGTTTCATAAACGGAATTTTGATTAACAGCTTTGCCACGCACTTAATGACGCGAAAGATTGCCGCCTTACAAACGGCAACAAAGCCCGACTTATACCAACGGTGTGGGTGAATGCTGATAATGGTGTTCCCTGCCGCTACATAGGTAAGCAGCCCCTCAATCTGTTCAATGGGGATATTTTTATCGTCGCTTTTCACAAGGTCGTTGTTGAGCGGGTCAAAAATCAACTGAAAGCGTCTGCCTGCGTCGGAAATATAGGTGTAAGCCGTACTGTGCTTTTGCGGAAAATCAACCATAATGTCCGCGATTTGCGGGTAAAGCGCTTGAACCTGTGCACGTCTGAAAAAATCACGGTTCGAGGTATAGCCCACACGCTCCACCACAGGGTTGCCGTGCTGACAAACCGTGATAACAGAAAATCCGCTTGTTTCAAACAACGCACAGTTCATCTCAAACTCGGCAATTGCCGCATCAAGATTACCCTTGGTGCTATCCATTACATCGTGATGATACGTAATTTCATGACCCATATCCTGCATTTTTTGCAGCATCTTCACATTGGCAGCGTCCTTCAAAAGATAGGCCTGTACATAATACGAGCCACGGTGCCCATATGCGTGCTCAATTTCGGCAATCTTCAACGCACGCGCCACCTTGGTTTCAACATCATGCTTCAGCACAAAATAGGGCGCGCTATCCTTGCTCACCTCGTGAGCGGGAATGCTGTGTAAGCCCCTGTCGTGCAATGCACGGCAAAGGCGCTCCCATTTTCGATATACAAAAATCATGATTTTTTCAGTTTCTCACGCAGATATGTGGAGGAAATACCCTCGGTATGGTCAAGGTAAACCACGTCACAGCCCACGGCTGCAAACTCCGTTTCGTACTGCTCCCAGGCAGTTGTTCCCTGCCAATCCGAGCCGACGAATACAACGTCTGCACCGTAATCCTTGACGGCGCGCAGCTTATCCATATCGGTCTGCGGCACCACGCGGTCTACGTACTTGATAGCCTCTACAATTGCCATGCGCTCCAACTCTGCAATCACAGGCGCGTGCTTTTTGCGCGCCTCACAAAGGGCATCGGTCGTCACACCCACAATCAAGTATTCACACTGCTCTTTAGCACGACGAAGGATATTGAGGTGCCCGATATGAAACATATCAAACACACCCGTCGTATAGCCGATTTTATATTTTTTCTCTGCCATATCAATTCACTGTCCTTCTTGCAAATTTTTTGAACACCCAGCCGCGCAGGCGATTGGGAAGCAGCACCTGCACGATAAGGCGCTTGAGCACATTGGAAAGATATGTGCCAAAGCCTATGACACCCTGCTTGCGCATATACTTCTGCAGGCGCGCCTCGCTTTTGAAATACTTGACGCCGCCGCGACGCTGATACATTTCTTTACCCACACGAGCATACACCAAGGTGTCCGGGATATTTGCAAAACGCATATCTGCAAGCAACATACGTATCCACAAATAATAATCCTCATCACAATACCAGTCAACATAACCGCCAACACGCTGAACAGAATCCTTTCTAAACATAACGGTCATCTGGTTCATTGGGCACCTTGTTTTCATATCTCGCTTGATTTCCTCATCAGTTGCCAATACCACACGCTGACCAACCGCGTTTTGCGGCTCATCAATAAACTCCGTAATAGCACCACCGACAATATCAAGGTGCTCGTCACGTTCAAATTCAGCAAGTTGTCTTTCAAACCTATCCGGAACGCTGATATCATCAGCATCCATCAAGGCAACGATATTATGAGAGCAATTTTCAAGCCCGGCACGTCTTGCATTTCCATGTCCCCGATTCTCTGCAAAGCGAATAACCTTAAAAGCAGCCAGCTTTTCATACTCTGCAATCACCCCGTCCAGCGCCTCGGGCACGGGGCCGTCCACGACCAGCACCACCTCGTCAGGTGGGCAGGTCTGATTTAAGATGCTGTCTACGGCAACCTGAAACCAATCGGGGTTATCCCTGCCATAGACGCACATTGATACTGAAAATTTCAACTGTTCTGCCACGATTAAGACCTCATTAATTCCTTTGCTTCAGCCTGACGGGCGGCATAAGTATCGGCATCGACCTCTCCCTTACCAAGCAAGTAATCGCCAAGGTCCTCCGCGGTTGCCATGCCCTCCTCATTGATGCCGTCGCGTTTGACGACCTTCAATGCGGTTTTGACGATGATTTTCACGTCACCCCAGAAGGTGATTTTTTCTATGTACTGCAAATCGTACTCGAATTTCTTTTCCCAGCTCATATTATTGCGACCGTTGCACTGTGCCAGACCCGTCAGACCCGGGCGCACGGTATGGCGGCGGCGCTGCTCCGCTGTCATAAAGACCATATCGCGCACCAGCTGCGGACGGGGACCGACAATAGAAAGGTCGCCCTTGATAATGTTAAGGAGCGAGGGCAGCTCGTCAAGCGAGGTGCTGCGCAGGAATTTGCCGTAGGGCACCAGACGCTCCTCGTCGGAGAGAAGCTCACCGTTGGGAGCGCGCTTATTTGTCATAGAGCGAAACTTGATTAAGCGAAATATCTTTTCGTTCTTACCAGGGCGCAGCTGCGTAAAAAAGGGATTGCCGCGCATCACAATTGCACCGATAATTGTAAGAACAAGCAATATAGGAGAAAGCACAAGCAGCGCCAAAAGCGCCAATGTGAAATCCATCACACGCTTCCAAAAATGTCTATACATAAACGCCTCTCAAAAGCAGGATTTGATAACCTCGATAACAAGCTCCTGCTCGTCCTCGGTCATCTTGATGTCAGAAGGCAGGCAGAGGCCGCGGGCAAAGATACCCTCGTTAACGGGAGATGCCGCGGCAGAAATGAAATCGTTTGCGGCAAACACGGGCTGCATATGCATCGGCTTCCAGATAGGACGCGCCTCGATATTCGCCTCGGCAAGCCTTGCCATAACCGTCAGCGGGTCTACGC
>JAFQMP010000043.1 GCA_017396225.1 Clostridia bacterium
CAAGGAAACCGGCGAAATGCTGGAGCTTGCCACCACGCGTCCCGAAACGATGCTGGGCGACACCGCCGTGGCTATCAACCCCGAGGACGAGCGCTATATGCACCTGCACGGCTGCCACGTGCTGCTGCCGCTGACAGGTCGCGAAATTCCGATTGTCTGCGACGAGCATGCCGACATGACCAAGGGCACGGGCGTGGTGAAAATCACCCCCGCACACGACCCCAACGACTATGAGGTCGGCGAGCGCCATGGCCTGCCGCGCGTACGTGTATTCACCTACGACGGCAAGATGACAGGTGCTGCCGACAAGGCTGCCGCCGATGCACTTTTTGCACGCGGCACCGCCGCTGTGGGCGAGCCTGAGGTTTTGGACTGCGGCAAATACGCAGGTATGACCACGTTGGAAGCACGCAAGGCTATCCTTGCCGACCTGGAGGCAGAGGGACTGCTCAAATCGGTTGAACCCCTTGCACACAACGTAGGCACCTGCTACCGCTGCCACCAGGTGATTGAGCCGATGGTTTCCAAGCAGTGGTTTGTTGCCATGGAAGAGCTTGCCAAGCCCGCTATCGCCGCTGTCCGCGAGGGGCGCACCAAATTTGTCCCCGAGCGCTTTGAAAAAAATTATCTCCACTGGATGGAGAATATCCGCGACTGGTGCATTTCCCGCCAGCTCTGGTGGGGTCACCGCATTCCCGCCTTCTACTGCGACGAGTGCGACGAGGTGATTGTCACCAAGGCGGGGGGCGCCGTTTGCCCCAAGTGCGGCCGCGAGATGCGTCAGGACCCCGACACGCTGGATACCTGGTTCTCCTCCGCGCTCTGGCCCTTCTCTACCCTCGGCTGGCCTGAGAAGACCGATGACCTTGATTTCTTCTACCCCACCAACACCCTTGTCACAGGCTACGATATCATCACCTTCTGGGTTTCCCGTATGATTTTCTCGGGCCTCGAATACACGGGCAAGGAGCCCTTCGATACCGTTCTCATTCACGGTCTGGTACGCGATGCACAGGGGCGCAAGATGTCCAAGTCGCTCGGCAACGGCATTGACCCCCTTGCCATCATTGACGAGTTTGGTGCCGATGCACTCCGCTTTGCGCTTGCCACGGGCAACTCCCCCGGAAACGATATGCGCTTCTCCGACGAGAAGATTGAGGCAGCAAGAAACTTTGCCAACAAGCTCTGGAACGCATCGCGCTTTGTGCGTATGAACCTGACGATTGACAAGGCAGAGCTGCCCGCACGCGAGATGCTTGCCCCCGAGGACAAGTGGATTCTCACCGCGTACAACAAGACCGTCAAGAACGTGCGTAACGCCCTTGATAGCTATGAGCTTGGTGTGGCGCTCTCCGCGCTCTACGATTTCCTTTGGGATATCTTCTGCGACTGGTACATTGAGCTTTCCAAGGCACGCCTCTTTGAGAAGGAAACCGCGGGCAACAAGACCGCGCAGCAGATGCTCTGCTACGTGCTTGTCGGCACCCTGAAGCTCCTGCACCCCTTCATGCCCTTCATCACCGAGGAGATTTACGGCACCCTGCCCCACGACTGCGAGAGCATTATGATTGACACCTATCCTACGGTAGACGAGGCACTTGATTTCAAGGACGAGGCTGCCGATATGGAGCGCGTGATTGCCGCAATCCGCGCAATCCGTCAGCGCAGAAACGAGATGAACGTTCCCCCCTCGAGAAAAGCGAAGGTTTATATTGCCACCAGATACCCCGAAAGCTTTGGTGAGGCAACTGCCGCATTCTTTGCCCGTCTTGCCTCTGCCGCCGACCTCACGGTTGCCGAGAGCTTTGACGAGAGTGTGATTTCCGCAGACAGCGCGGTGCAGATTGTCACCGATGCTGCGACCATTTTCCTGCCCCTTGCCGACCTTGTCGATATGGAGAAGGAGAGGGCGCGCCTGCAGGGTGAAAAAGCCCGCCTTGAGGGTGAAATCTCTCGCGTGGAAAAGAAGCTTGCAAACGAGGGCTTTGTTGCCAAGGCGCCTGCCGCCGTTGTCGACGCAGAGCGCGCCAAGCTTGAAAGGTACAAGGAGACCCTTGCAGGTGTCGTTGCGGCACTTGCTAAGCTGGGATAACGCAGAGCATAACGAAAAAGGAACAGACCGCACGGTCTGTTCCTTTTTTGTAAAATGAAAACGCGCGGCGTACCGCGCGTTTTCCGTGATAGGCTACGAATGCTTTTGGAGCAGTCGGTCAAAATTGTCACACAAGCGATAGAGCGTGCCGTAAAAGCCGTCAAGCTCCCTTTCGCTGATGTCCCTTGACACAGCCGCCTCAATCTCGCGCATCGTTTTTAGCACGTCTGCGGCAATCTCCCTGCCCGAGGGTGTCAGCTGATACTTCTGCTTATAACGCCCCGCGCCCGTGCGCAGGACAAAGCCACGGCTTGTCAGCTCCGCCATTGTGCGCGAAATCTGCGCCTTATCCACCTCGCAGACAAGCGCAAGCTCGGCAGCAGTAAGGCCCTCCGCGCTTTCGTAAATGCGGCAAAGACAAACAGCACCCGTGCCCTTCAAGTCATATTCCGCCATTTTCTGCGTCTTAATCCCCTGCACCGCCTTGACCAGTCTTAACACGGCGGTTGAAAAAATCTCAAAGCGATTGGTACTCATACACTCACCTCGTCAGCTTGATATCTTCATTATACACGATTTTGTTGAGAATGTCAACAATATGAAAAACCCCGCGCCAAAGGCACGGGGAAATTTCAATGGTTCGGCAGTAACCGATTACTGACCGGCGTTCTTTCTTGCCTCGAAGCAAGCGCTGCAGTAAACAGGTCTGTCGCTCTGGGGCTGGAAGGTTACCTTAGCCTCACCGCCGCACTCTGCGCAGGTGGTAATAAAGTACTCTCTCTGTGCTCTGCCGGCGCTCTTCTTCGCGTCGCGGCAAGCCTTGCAGCTCTTGGGCTTGTTCTGGAAGCCCTTTTCCTTGTAGAACTGCTGCTCGCCTGCGGTGAATACGAACTCCTTGCCGCATTCCTTGCAAACCAGCGTTTCGTCCACAAAGACCTCGTCAGTTGCGCCAACCATGGTGATTTCGTCGTTCATTGTTTGTACCTCGCTTTGTAAATGAGAATGGTTTTTGCCCTCAGACGGATTTTGACCGACACCTTTGGAGAACCTTTGGAGAGAAACTTCAACGCTCTTGTTAAGCTACAGGGGCATATAGAATGGCGTTACCGCAAATCGCCAAGCTCTTTGCGGAGCTTGCCGCGGATACGGTAAACGGCATTTTCAACGGAATGGGAGGGCTTATCAAGCAATCGGGCAATCTCACCCGAGCGATAGCCCGCCACGTACAGCGTCCACACGCGCCACTCATAGGGGGAAAGGACACCGCGGATACGGGCAAGGAGCGTGGCAGATGCCTCGTCTGCCATAACCTGCGTGCTGAGGTCCTCATCAGAGGCAGTTTCCTGCAATTGTGCAAGGGAAAGCACCTCTTCATTCTGCTTCCAGCTGCGGAGCTGAGAAACAATGGCATTGGATACACAGATTTTGGCGTACTGACCGAATTTGACCTCATCACGCGAGAGGTCATAGCTCATCGCCGCGCGATAAAGCGCCATAGCCGCCACCTGATGCAAATCCTCCACGTCTTCACGAGAGCGACCTGTGGCATAGCGCGCAATCGCACCGCCAATCAGCGGCTCATACTGCGAAAGAAGGTGGTCAAACGCCCGTCCCTCCCCTGCGCGAATCTGCGCAAGTAACCCGATGACATTTTCACTCTGCATTGCTTTCATAGCACCTCACTTGACGGCAAAAGAGCAGCTATTCTTTTGACATCATAAATTAATTATATCATACTTTTTCTGTTTGTCAATGATTTTTTATTACTTTTTTGCGATTTTTTTTGATATTTTCCATAAAATTTCGTGAAAATTGCCGAATTTTTGACAAAAATCAAATTTCACAAAAAGAAAGCGGCGCAGTTACCTGCGCCGTGAAAATTGTTAATCAAAGAGGAAGTTCATATTACCCGCAAGCAGCGCGTGCACACCGCGGTAGATAACCTCGGGGCGGTCACGGAAATTATCCGCCATTCGCCTTGCGCGGTCGGCACTATCGACCGTGAGGACAGTGGAGAAAATCACGCTTTCCTGCTCGGTGAGCGTGCAGCTGATAAGGTAAACGCCCTCGCTCTGCTTTTCCCACGTGCATTTTGCCTTGATGCCGCGCTTTTTGAAGTCAAGATAGCGGAGCGCTGCCGCCAGGCTCTTATCAAGAATCGAGGAAAGAATATCGCTCGACAGGCTTTCCGCCACACATACACCCTTGGGACTGATTTCGTAAAGCTTATCGCCGTCCCTTTCGCCCGCCTCAAGAATCAGACCGTCGTCGCACATCTGATTAAACGCCTCGGCAAAATCAAGGAACATCACGTAATCGGTTTGCATAATAATATCGTTCAGGGTCACGTAATCAAGCGCGCGACCGACATTTTTCATCAGATAAAGCACAAAAATTTTGACGTTTTTCATGCTTCCAATCGCAGAAGCCATATCTCTCACTCCTTTGCTTATCAAATCCACTTTATTTTAGCATATTTTTTTGTTTTTTTCAACACTTTTGTTTGCATTTGCGGAAAATGTGTGCTATAATATGGTTTACTGTAATTTCACACGCGCCCTTCGCGCGGAAAGGAATAAAAATGGTTAATGTAGCAATTCTCGGCTTCGGCGTGGTTGGCAGCGGTGCCGCACAGGTGCTTGCGGATAACGCAGCCGTTATTGAAAAAAATCTTGGTGAGCGCGTGGCTGTCAAGCGTATTCTTGATTTGCGCGAGTTCGAGGGTAGCCCCTTCGGTCACCTGGTTACGCACGACTTTAACGATATCCTGAGCGACCCCGACATTTCCGTGGTTGCCGAAATGATGGGCGGCTCTCACCCCGCCTACGACTTCACCAAGGCTTGTCTTGCCGCAGGCAAGCACGTTGTCACCTCCAACAAGGAGGTTGTGGCGCGCTTTGGTGCGGAGCTCCTTGAGCTGGCTGCTGCCAACGGCGTGCGCTATCTCTTTGAGGCGAGCGTGGGCGGCGGTATTCCCGTTATCCGCCCGATGGTGAACGACCTTGCCTCCAACGAGATTGTAAGGGTAGACGGTATCCTGAACGGCACCACCAACTACATTCTGACCCGTATGATTACCGCAGGTGCGACCTTTGCCGAGGCACTTGCCGAGGCACAGGCAAAGGGCTACGCCGAGGCAAACCCCGCCGCTGACGTAGAGGGTCTTGACGCAGCACGCAAGATTGTCATTCTTGCCGCCCTTTCCTTTGGCACACTGCTCTCCCCCGATAACATTTACTGCGAGGGTATTACGGGGCTGACCCTTGCCGACGTTGCCGTCGCCAAGGCGCTTGGCTGCTCCGTAAAGCTTATCGGTCACACCGAGAAGGTACAGGGTCGCGTGCTTGCCATGGTCAGCCCCCGTCTGGTGCCCCTCACGAATCCCCTCTCGGGCATTTCCGACGTATTCAACGGTATTCTCGTGGACGCCAATATGGTGGGTGAGGTGATGTTCTACGGCGCAGGTGCAGGCAAGCTGCCCACCGCCTCTGCCGTGGTTGCCGACATCATTGATATTGTGGCACACAAAGCACAGAAAAACGTCCGCGCACCCAAATTTGAGGTTGCCAAGGACACCGATTACGCCGACTTTGCAGACTATGCGTGCAAGTCCTGCTTTGCATTTGAAGCGGTTGACGGTGCCGCCGAGAAAATTGCCGCCGTCTTTGGTGAGGTCGAAACCGTCAGCGCAGACGGCCGCATCGCCTTTATCGGTGACATGATGACCGAAAAGGAAGCAGACGAAAAAATTGCCGCTTGCGGTCTGACCCTCGTTTCCCGCATCAGAGTGCTTTGATAGAAAAATGATGATAAAAAGAGGAGAACGCCTTCCCAATGGGGTTCTCCTCTTTCTCGTTTTCCGCAGTTGCGGAAAAAGATTCAATCACTGCTCCCGAAAACCTTATCAAAATAATTTATGAGAGAAACAACCGCCTGGTTTCGGAAAGAATGGTGGGGTGGGCGACAAGCAGAACAGCGAGGTTCAGGAGCGTCATCAGGGCAAGGACGAGGTCAGTAGCACCCCAGACGAGGGTGGGGGCGGTGACGGCGCCGAGCGCCGTGGTAAGACAGGCGGCAAGAATAAGCAAGCGCTTGCCGCGCGCAGAGCCCGTGAGATAGGCGAGCGCCTCTATGCCGTAGTGCGTCCAGCAAAGCACGGTGGCGAAGGCAAAAAGAAATACCGAAAGCGCTATCAGCGGTGGCAAGCAAGGGCCAAGCCCTGCACCGAAGGCGGAAATCGCGAGCATCACGCCCGCGCCCGCGTTCTCCCCTGCCGTGACGAGGATAACAAGGGCGGTCAGGGTGCAGAGCAGCACGGTATCCACAAAGACCTCTAAAATTCCCCAAAGCCCTTGTGCGGCGGGGATTTTTGCGTTTGCGGCGGCGTGTGCGGTGGGAGCCGTGCCGCAGCCTGCCTCATTGGAAACAAGTCCCCTTGCCACGCCAAGACGCAGGGCGCGCGAGGTGCAGATGCCGAGCACGCCGCCCACCCCTGCCTTCGGGGTAAACGCCCCCTGCCAGATAGCGGCAAATGCCGCAGGGAGCGCCGCGCGGCGCAGGATAAGCAGCGCCACCGCTGCCACAGTAAAGCCCACGCAGAGAAAGGGCACGAGCACCGAGAGCACACGCTCTGCAAGCTCACTGCCACTCAGCAAAACAAGGGCGGCAAGCAGGGCAAGCACCGTCCCAACCGCTGCCTCGGGCACGCCAAACACCCCCGAAACCGCCTCGGCTGCCGCGCGCGATTGCAGCAAGCTCCCCAGGGTCAGCGTGCAAAAAACAAGCAAAAGAGCAAACAAAACGGACATTATCCAGCCAAGTCTGCCGCCAAGCACCGCCTTGATATAATAGGGCGCACCGCCGTGCGGTCGCCCCTCTGCATCATAGCTGCGATAGACCTGCGACAGCGTAATTTCAGCATATTTCAGGGGCATTGCCACAAAGGCGGCAAGCAGCATCCAGAACACAGCCCCTGCACCCCCTGCGGCAATCGCTGCGGCAACGCCGGCGATATTCCCCACACCAAGCGTGCCCGCCAGCGCCACCGCCAGCGCACGCGCCGAGGAGCCACGCTCCCCACCCCCACGGTGCAGCGCAGAAAAGCATTTTCGCGGCGCCCGCAGCATATATTTGCCAAGCACCAGCGCAAAGTAAAGCCCCGTGATAAGCAGCAATAGCGGCATTCCCGCACCGAGCAGCGCTTGCCCCAAATATTTCATATTTGCCCCCTTTGTTAACAATTTGTGAACAATCCAAAATAGACTTGATTTTTCCAGTATTTGGTGTAAAATAATCTTATGTGTTAGCACTCCTTGGATATGAGTGCTAAAATACGACAAAAGCCCACATAGGAGGTATCTATTATGACTTTGAAGCCTTTGGCAGACCGCGTTGTCGTCAAGCTTGTAGAAGTAGAGGAAAAAACCAAATCCGGCCTGATTCTCACCGCCGCAGCACAGGAAAAGCCCCAGGTGGCAGAGGTTGTTGCCGTAGGTCCCGGCGGCGTGGTGGACGGCCACGAGGTCAAAATGACCGTAAAGGTTGGCGACCGCGTGATTACCGGCAAGTACGCAGGCACTGAGGTCAAGTGTGACGGCGTGGAATACAACATCGTCCGTCAGAGCGACATTCTCGCAATCGTAGAATAATTTATAAGGAGAGCATTTACAATGGCAAAGGAAATTCTGTACGGCATTGAGGCGCGCGACGCCCTCTGCCGCGGTATTGATAAGCTGGCAAACACCGTCAAAATCACCCTCGGCCCCAAGGGCAGAAATGTGGTGCTTGACAAGAAATACGGTGCACCCCTCATCACCAACGACGGCGTGACCATCGCCAAGGAGATTGAATTAGAGTGCGTTGCCGAGGATATGGGCGCACGCCTTGTCCGCGAGGTTGCCACCAAGACCAATGACGCCGCAGGTGACGGCACCACCACCGCAACCCTGCTTGCCCAGGCATTTGTCCGCGAGGGTATGAAGAACGTCACGGCAGGCGCAAACCCCATGGTGCTCCGCAAGGGCATGAAGAAGGCTGTTGACCGCGCTGTTGAGTGCCTCGTGGCACACTCCAAGAAGGTAAACGGCTCCGAGGATATTGCCCGCGTCGGCACGATTTCCGCAGGTGACGAGGTCATCGGCGCACTGATTGCCGATGCCATGGAAAAGGTGACCGCAGACGGCGTTATCACCGTTGAGGAGTCCAAGTCCGCAGACACCTACTCCGAGGTTGTGGAGGGTATGCAGTTTGACCGCGGCTATCTCTCCCCCTACATGGCTACCGATATGGATAAAATGGAGGCCGTCATTGACGACGCCATGATTCTTATCACGGACAAGAAGATTTCCAACATTCAGGAGCTTCTTCCCCTGCTTGAGCAGATGGTACAGGCAGGCAGAAAGCTTGTCATCGTTGCCGAGGACGTGGAGGGCGAGGCACTGACCACCCTTGTACTCAACAAGCTGCGCGGCACCTTCACCTGCGTTGCCGTCAAGGCGCCCGGCTTTGGCGACCGTCGCAAGGAAATGCTGCAGGATATCGCAATTCTCACGGGTGGCGAGGTCATTTCCTCTGACCTCGGCCTTGAGCTGAAGGACACCTCCATTATGCAGCTTGGCCGTGCACGTCAGGTTAAGATTAACAAGGAAAACACCATTATCGTTGGCGGTGCCGGCAACCCCGATGCAATCAAGAGCCGCGTTGCACAGATTCGCCACGCGATTGAAACCACTACCTCCGACTTCGACCGCGAGAAGCTGCAGGAGCGCCTTGCAAAGCTTGCAGGCGGCGTAGCAGTCATCAAGGTTGGCGCCGCGACCGAGGCCGAGATGAAGGAAAAGAAGCTCCGCATTGAGGACGCCCTCAACGCCACAAAGGCTGCTGTTGAGGAAGGCATTGTCCCCGGCGGCGGTACCGCTTACCTCAACGTCATTTCCGAGGTTGCCAAGCTGCTTGACACCACCGAGGGTGACGAAAAGACCGGTGTACGCATCGTGCTGAAGGCTCTTGAGGAGCCCGTCCGTCAGATTGCCGCTAACGCCGGCTTTGACGGTGCCGTTATCGTTGACAAGATTCTCTCCTCCGGTAAGCTCGGCTACGGCTTTGACGCTTACAACGAGGTTTACTGCGACATGATGACCGCAGGCATCGTTGACCCCACCAAGGTTACACGCTCTGCCCTGCAGAACGCAGCCTCTATCGCCTCTGTGGTGCTGACCACCGAGAGCGTGGTTGCCGAGAAGAAGGACCCTGCTGCTGACGCAGCAGCCGCAGCTGCTATGGCAGGTGCAGGCGGCATGGGCGGCGGTATGTACTAAGATACAAGACCAAAGCATAAAAAAAGGAAAACCCCTTTGCAAAGGGGTTTTCCTTTTTCTTGTTTTTGACCAAGGTCAAAAACAATTCATTTTCCTTTCCCGAAAATCTTTCACCAAAACGCTATTATCTATAACAACGCACCATAACTAATTGCGGGCCAGCATACCAAATCGTGAAACAGTCTGCATTTTTATCACTTTGGGTTAAATAGAAAACGGAAAAAATCGAAAAATTGAAAAATGCAACAAAAAAAGACCTCGTCTGTGACGAGGTCTTTTTTATTAAACGGTATGCACGCCGAGGGCAGCGTCGGAATTTTTGTCAATGCCATAAAGTTTTTTCTTACGCTCCTCAAAGAATTTGAGGGCGACCTGCTCAAAGAGTGCGTAGGTGAGCACGTCCTCCTCCTGCTCGTAATAGCCGCCAAGCTTGGCGCGCAGCGCATCAAGCTCAGGGGGAATATTATCGGCAGGACGGCAGGTAATGGGCTGCTCATCACCAATAATTCTTTTGGTTACGTCGGGGTCAATCGGCATCGGCGTTTTGCCGTACTCGCCGCGCACCACGCCCTTGAACTCCTTGGTGACCATTTTATAGCGCTCACCGCCGAGGACGTTGAACACCGCCTGTGTACCGACAATCTGCGAGGAAGGGGTCACGAGGGGCGGATAGCCAACGTCCGCGCGCACACGCGGCACCTCCTCCAAAACCTCGGTAAGCAGGTGCGATTTGCCTGCATCGGCAAGCTGACGCATCAGGTTAGAAAGCATACCGCCCGGCACCTGATAGCGGAGCGCATTGACATCAACCTTCAGCGCCTTCACGTCAAGCTGACCGCTTGCCAGATACTTTTCGCGCAGCGCGGTAAAATGCTTCGTAATGGCGTCAAGGTCGGCCAAATCAATGCCGGTATCGTACTCCGTACCTGCAAGGGTTGCCACCAGCGACTCCGTAGGGGGCTGAGAGGTGCCCATTGCCAGGGGAGAAAGCGCGGTGTCAATCACGTCAACACCTGCCTCCACAGCCTTCAGGAGCGTCATGGACGCCAGACCCGAGGTGTAATGCGTGTGCAGCTGCACGGGAACCTTGACGGCACCCTTGATAGCCTTTACAAGGTCATAGGCATCAAAGGGCTTCAGAAGTCCCGCCATATCCTTGATACAAATGGAATCCGCGCCCATTTCCTCCAGCTGCTTGGCGTACTGCGCATAGTATTCCACCGTATAGCAGGGGCCCGTGGTATAGGAGAACGCCGCCTGCACGTGACCGCCCTCGCGCCTGGTGGCATCAATGGCGGTTTTCAGGTTACGGGGGTCGTTGAGGGCATCAAAGATACGCAGAATATCAATGCCGTTTGCAATCGACTTCTGCACGAAATAGGCAACCACATCATCGGCATAATGACGGTAGCCGAGAATATTCTGACCGCGGAACAGCATCTGCAGCTTGGTGTTCTTCACCTTATCGCGAATCACGCGTAATCTCTCCCACGGGTCCTCACCAAGAAAGCGCAGGCAGGAGTCAAAGGTGGCGCCGCCCCACGCCTCAATCGAGTGGTAGCCGACCTTATCCATTGACTCCAGCACGGGGAGCATCTCCTCGGTGGTCATACGCGTGGCGATAAGCGACTGGTGCGCATCGCGGATAATCGTTTCTGTAATTTTCACTTTTGACATAATCTTCTCCAAGTTAAAATCAGTTAAAAGGCCCAGGACAGGAACACGCCTGCAGCGATGGCAGAGCCGATGACGCCTGCCACGTTGGGGCCCATTGCGTGCATCAGGAGATAGTTGTTGGGGTCGGTTTCCCTGCCCACCTTCTGCGCAACACGTGCTGCCATCGGCACAGCGGAAACACCCGCAGAGCCAATCAGGGGGTTAATCTTACCGCCCGAAATCACGTTCATCAGCTTTGCAGTCAGCAGACCGCCGCAGGTCGAAATCATAAAGGCAACCAGACCGCAACCGATAATCAGCAGCGTTTCAATACGCAGGAAATTCTCCGCCGTAGCGGTAGCGCCCACGCTGATGCCGAGAAAAATCGTTACAATGTTGATAAGCTCATTCTGCGCTGTTTTGGAAAGGCGGTCGGTCACACCGCTGACATTCAGAAGGTTACCGAACATCAGGCAGCCGATGAGGGTGACGGCATCGGGCACAATCAGCCAGACAATAAAGGTCACCAGCAGCGGGAAGCAGACCTTCTCCACCTTGGATACGGTGCGGAGCGTGGTCATACGGATTGCGCGCTCCTTTTTCGTCGTCAGCAAGCGCATAAACGGGGGCTGAATCATCGGAATCAGCGCCATATAGCTATAAGCGGCAATCGCAATTGCGCCGAGCAGATGCGGTGCCAGCACCTTGGTGACAAGAATGGCGGTCGGGCCGTCCGCGCCGCCGATAATGCCAATGGCTGCCGCCTCCTGTGGGGTAAACACACCCGAAATCAGCGCCGCGCCAAAGGCGACAAATACACCAAGCTGTGCGCCTGCGCCAATCAGGAGCGTTTTGGGGTTTGCAATCAGGGGCGAGAAATCGGTCATCGCACCGATGCCGATGAAAATCAGGCAGGGATAGATGCCGAGCTTGACGCCGAGGTACAAGAGGTCAATCAGACCGCCCTCGTGCAGAACGTGACCGTAGTCAATCTCCCCTGCCGTTAAAAACATATCGGGGTGAAAGAGCTCGGCACCGGGAAGGTTGGTGAGGAGCATACCGACCGCGATAGGCAGGAGCAGCAAGGGCTCATACCCACGCACGACGGCAAGGTACACCAGGACGCCCGCAATCACGAACATCACCGCAGTCTGCCACCACAAGGGGTTATCGGCAAACAGACGGTAAACGCCCGTGCTCTTTAAGAAATTCAAAATACTTTCCCACATACGAATACCTTATCGAAGCGTTACCAGCACCTCATCGGTTGCAACGGCCTGTCCCTGCGACACGACCACGGCGGCAACAACACCGTCACGGGGTGCCACGATATCGTTTTCCATTTTCATTGCCTCCAGCACGACAAGCACGTCGCCCGCCTTGACGCTGTCGCCCACCTTAACGTCAACGCGCGTGACGTTGCCGGGCATCGGTGCCTTGACAGGCTCCCCTGCGGGGGCTGCCTTGGGGGCGGCTGCAGGGGCGGGCGCTGCCGCAGGGGCGACAGGCGCAGGTGCTGCGGGGGTAGCAGGGGTGACGGCTGCGCCGACCTCCTCTACGGTTACATCATATTGAACACCGTTTACGGTTACCTGAAATCTTCTCATTTTATATACCTTGCCTTTCTTAAGAGCGTGTGCGACGGTAGGAAACCACGCGGAATGAAGGGGCCTTGCCGCCGTTCTCGGCAGCGAGCACCTCGGAAATTGCCGCGGTAATCGCGGCGATGACAGCACCCTCGTCGGGTGCGGCGGTGGGAACGGGAGCCGCGGTCGGCTCCGTGCAAGCGGCTGCCGCTTGCAGCTTCCCTGCCTTGCGCCTTTCAAAGGCAGCAAGCGCCAGACGAAAGAGCGCCAGCGCGCCCCAGAGGACGGAGAGCGCGACGAAAATGGTCAGCATACCAATCAACGCCATACGCCCTGCATACGCAAAGCGTTCACCCAGCGTCATGGTCGTAGCAGATAAAGTGGTCATCGGGCACCCCCCTCAACAAAGACACGGCGCATGACCGTTCTTGCCGTCCAGCATATAAAGCGCCGCTATCACGCGGGCACGCAGCTCTGCGGGGTCAATGATGTCATCAACCTCACCCTGTGCGGCGGCAGCAAGCGCGGTTGCCTGCTCGTTTTTCCATTGTTCCTCCAGTGCCTCGCGGCTCACGTCGGCAGAAATGCGGTCGTTATAGAGGAACGCCACGGCGGTGCGTGCGGAAAGCGCCGCAATCTCGGCACCGGGCAGGGCATAAACCACATCGGCACCCAGACCCTTGTTGCCGCCAAAGATAAAGCCTGCGCCGATTGCCGCGCCCACGATAACCGTGACACGCGCATTGGAAGAAAGACACTGCGTGCGCGCCAGATGGGCAAGAGCTGCCGCAGCCTCACCGCCGACGACTCCCTCACAGTTCAGAAATGTCACAAGGGGCAGCGAGAAATCATCGGCAACGCAAAGCATTTTGTTCATTTTATCCGCGCCTGCGGCATCGAGCACGCCGTCAACGGCAAGCACGCAAGCGGGCATTGCGCCAAGCGCGGCAAAGCCTGCCTGCACGTTAGGTGCAACATCTGCGAACAAGGGGAACAGTACGCCGCCGTCCGCGAGGGCGGCAAGCGCCTCGGCTGCGGTGGCGCGGTCAGCCAGCGCCGATGCACGGTTGGGGTCATCAAGCGCTGCTGCCTGCGGTGCAGGCGCATCGCTGTGGTCGGGCAGGTAGGAGAGCAAGCCTCTGATTTTGGCAAAGGCATCTTCCTCGCCACTTGCAGTCAGTGCAGGCTGTACGCCTTCGGGCGCGGCAACACCCGCATCAAGCACCACAAAGTCAAAAAGTGCGGCAACGGCTGCCATGGTGCCCGTACAAGCACCCGAAACCAAAGCAATCTGGGGCAACACGCCCGATGCCTCAGCCACGGCTGCCAGCAAGCGGCTGTATCCACCGAGTGCGGCAGCACCCTCAAACACCAGCGCGCCTGCGCTGTCAAGCATAGCAACCACAGGGGCGCCGACCGACAGTGCCTTTTTATACAGCGAAACAATTTTTTCTGCGTGGCGCCCGTCAACGGCGCCCTTCATCGCAGTGGTATCCTGTGCAAAGGCAAATACCAATCTGCCCTGCACTGCGCCATAGCCCGTTACAACGCCCTCCGCCTCATCGGGGGCGTTGGGGCGGCGGATATACGCGCCGAGCTCAACAAAGGTGGCAGCATCAAAAAACGCGCAAAGGCGCTCTCTTGCCACGGAATTTTTCTGCATTTTTTCCATACAGGACCTCCCATAGGTCAACATTAATACTAATGACATTATTATAACATAACCATTACTTATTTACAAGTTTTTTATTTGCAATTCTGTAAAAAAATTGTAAAGTGGTGGGGATTTTCTGTGCTTTTTGCCTTTTTTGTGTTAAAATAAATTTATTCCAATTCAAGTGAGGATTTCCGATGCGTATAGATTTTCATACCCACGCCTTCCCCGATGCACTTGCCCCCCGCGCCATGGCGGTGCTGCGAGAAAACTGCAGGGCAGATGCCACCATATCCCCACACACCGACGGCACGGTGGCAGACGCGCGAAAAAAGCTCACTCAGGCGGGCATCGACCGCGCCCTGCTCTGCAATATCGCCACCAACGCAAGACAGGAAAAGAACGTCAACAGCTTTGCCATTTCACTGGCAAATGACGATTTTTTCCTTCCCTTAGGCTCGGTACACCCCGACAGCGACACGGTGGAAAGCGAGCTTGACCGCCTACAGGCGGCAGGCATCAAGGGCATCAAGCTCCACCCTGATTATATCCGTATTCCCCTTGACGACACGCGTTTTACGCGTATTCTCGCGGCAGCCGCCGCGCGAGGGCTTTTTGTGGTGCTGCACGCAGGGTATGACCCTGTTTCCCCCGACAAAATTCACGCAACCCCCGCCATGATTGCAAGAGTAGCGGAAAGGCACCCCACGCTCGCGCTCGTTGCGGCACACATGGGCGGCTTTCGCATGGCGCGCGAGGTGCTCGACACGCTGGTCGGCACCAACGTATACCTTGACACCTCGCTGTCAAGCCTGCGCGAGGACGAGCACCCGCTGCTTCTGCGTATTTTGCAGGAGCATCGCGCCGACAGGCTGCTTTTTGGCAGCGACACCCCCTGGAGCGACGTAAAAGAAGAAATCGCCTTTGTGGAGCGCGCAGGGCTTGACCCCGACAGACTGCACGCCTTATTTGAGGGGAACGCCAAACGGCTGTTGGGGATTTGATACCTTACGTGCGAATAACAACCGCCACGCGGTTGTATTCGCCTCTACGGCTTCTGCATTTATCTGCAGTTGGTCGGGGATTGGGGGCATTCCCTGTCCGAGATTCCGACCGCGTTGCGGCCGCGCCTGCGGCGTTCGACTGCGCCGCCCCATCTGTCATTCTGAGTGGAGTCTGCGCGCAAAGCGCGCTGCGTAATCGAACCGCGCAGCGGCGCCGAATGAAATGAGGCGGAATCTATGGGGCGGCTACGCTCAGAATGACAGGACAGGG
>JAFQMP010000044.1 GCA_017396225.1 Clostridia bacterium
ACTGCGCCGCCCCATTATCTGTTGGCGTTACCGCATCGCCCTGCACAAAACATGTTTGCGCTCTGCGACGCCTGCCACTCCTTATCCCTCGCTGTATCCGCCACCGGCGGCGCTCGGGAACGTCCCATTCTGAGTGGAGTCTGCGCGCAAAGCGCGCTGCGTAATCGAACCGCGCAGCGGCGCCGAATGAAATGAGGCGGAATCTATGGGGCGGCTCCGCTCAGAATGACAGGACAGGGGTGTATGCGCTGATTTTTAATTGGTCGCGGATAACGGACGACCAATGGTCGCCCCTACAGGTTGGGCGCGGACGTGGGAAGAAATGACCGTACCGCCGCAGGGGCGTTAAATTTTCGCCTTCTTCGTAGGGGCGGGGTTGCCCCGCCCGCTTGTATCCTTACGCGTAGCCCCTTTTTGGATTCCACCTCGCGCGTGCTCGGTGCTGCTTCGCAGTTCGATTTCGCTCCGTTTCACTCAGAACGAGAAAAAAGGGGGCGCGCCCACCGAAATTTTCTGTAAAAATAATTTTCCGCGCTGCAAAATTCCCCGAAAAAACGCTTTACTTATCGCGAAAAGTATGGTATACTGAAAGATAAGAAAAACGCGGATTTTGGGAAAGGGGGGTGCCCACCATGGAGATTTTGAAACTGCTTGCGGGCAGCGTGCTGGAGTTGAAAAAGCCGCACCCCTGCGGCGCAAAAGCCATGCGCCTTGTGCGCGTAGGCAGCATCTGCCGCGTGGTCTGCACAGGCTGCGGCAGAGATATGAATATTGACCGCATCAAGCTTGAAAAGGCAATCAAATCAATCACACCGCCCCCCAAAAGCGCCGCCCAAGAATAAACCAATATTACCAAACAAAAGGGCGGATTTTACTCTTTTTATTATTTTCAAACACCTTATGCCACAAAATACGGAGGTTTTATGTTCCATTACATCAGCGGTGCGCTGACGCTGCTCACCCCCACCTTTGCCGTGCTCGATGCAGGCGGTATCGGCTTCAAGCTGACAATCAGCGCCAACACCTACGGCGCCATTTCCCCTGCTGCACGCGAGGCATCTACCGTAAAATTATACACGCACATGGCCGTGCGCGAGGACGCTATGGAGTTGTTCGGCTTTGCCGACGAGCAGGAGCTTGAAACCTTCCGTTTGCTCATCAACGACGTATCGGGCGTGGGTCCCAAGGGTGCTATCTCAATTCTTTCCTCCTTCACCCCCGAGAAATTTGCGATTGCCGTCTGCTCCGAGGACAAAAAGACAATTGCACGCGCAAGCGGCATCGGCCCCAAAACCGCCGCGCGCATTATCCTTGAGCTGCGCGATAAAATGGCGGCAGGCGTTACCCTTCCCTCCACCTTTGATGCCTTTACCGCCGTGATGCCCACGGCTGCCGATAAGGGCGGCAACGCCCACCTTGCCGAGGCACAGGAGGCGCTGCTGGTGCTTGGCTACAGCCGTACCGAGGTGGCAAGGGCGCTCGCCGGTATGGATACCGCATCTATGGATACCGAGGGCATCATTCGCGCCGCCCTCAAAAAGCTGATGTAAGGAGGTGCCACAATGGATTTTGACCTTGGCTTTGATTTCACCGCCGACGGCGGTGATGAGCCCGATTTTGAAAGCCGTATTCTCTCCACCCGAGAAACGGGTGAGGACACAGGTGAGGTTTCCCTCCGCCCCAAGACCCTTGATGATTACATCGGTCAGGAAAAGGCAAAGGGCAACCTGAAGGTTTATATCGAGGCAGCCAAAAAGCGCGGCGAGGGGCTTGACCACGTGCTGCTCTACGGCCCGCCCGGTCTTGGCAAAACCACCCTTTCCGCCATCATTGCAAACGAAATGGGCGTGAATATCCGCGTGACCTCAGGCCCCGCCATTGAAAAGCAGGGCGACCTTGCAGCGCTTTTGACCAACCTTTCTGAGGGCGATGTGCTCTTTATTGACGAAATCCACCGCTTGTCCCGCGCGGTTGAGGAAATTCTCTACCCTGCTATGGAGGATTACGCCCTTGATATTATCATCGGCAAGGGGCCTGCGGCACGCAGTATCCGCATTGACCTGCCCCACTTTACCCTGATTGGCGCCACCACGCGCGCAGGACAGCTGAGCACGCCCCTCCGCGACCGCTTTGGCGTGACGCTCAAGCTTGAGCTTTATACCACCGAGGAGCTTTCCCGCATCATCACGCGCTCTGCGGACATTCTGGGGCTGCCCATTTCCACTGAGGGTGCAAAAGAAATTGCCTCGCGCTCCCGCGGCACACCGCGTATTGCCAACCGCCTTCTCAAGCGCGTGCGCGACTTTGCCGAAATCCACGGCAACGGCGAGATTACCCACGAAATTGCAAGCTATGCCCTCGGCAAGCTGGAAATTGACGCCCTTGGTCTTGACAACATCGACCGCCGTATGCTCACCACCATCATCAAATTCTACGACGGCGGCCCTGTCGGCCTTGAAACCCTGTCCGCCACGATTGGCGAGGAGGCGATTACCCTGGAGGACGTGTATGAGCCCTACCTCATGCAAATCGGCTTTCTTTCCCGCACACCGCGCGGTCGCTGCGCCACGCGCCTTGCCTACGAGCACCTGGGACTCCCCTACAAAACCATTACCCGCGCAGGCGAGCAAATGAGCTTCTTTGAGCAAACCGAATCGTAATAAAAAAGGAACAGACGTTGTCTGTTCCTTTTTGTCCTCTTACCAAAGATTCACAATCTGCTTCTTTTTTGCTTTGGCGTATTCATACGCCTTATATGCACCGCTGCGCTGCCGCTTTTCAACGTAAAAAATAATCCTATCGCTCTCGTCAATCATCGCGCAATTGCGGAAATATATACTTTTATACCACCCATCAAAGGACGGCATCAGATACACAATCTCCTCATAGTCCTCACGACCGAAATATCCCGATACCCTGCGCAAATCACGCTCCTGCGGCACACAGTATATACGCCTGATGCCGTAATCGGGGTGCTTTTCCCTGATTTCTGTGACAATCTGATGACAAAGCGCATCAAATTCTCCGTATCCGCCGAAATAAAAAACGCGACAGCCGAAATCAATCGCGCGCAAAATCTCTGCGCGAAGTGCTGCGCAGAGCGCATCTGTAAGTTCAATGCTGCGATGCCCGAAGAACGAGCAAATCTTTTCTTCCTTCATCATAAAAAATAAGGTGCCACCCCTTGCGAGGTGACACCGTAGAATACCTCTCGCATAGTTGTCACACCATATAAATAACCTACTTTTCAGCCGATTATTGCGATACCGTATTTCTACCGAAATATAGTATGGCTGAAAAAGGGTATAGTTACCCCGTAGGTTATTTGGATTATTCATAATGGTGTGACACCTATATTATAGCATCATTTTTTTCGTTTTACAAGAGCAAATAAAAATTTTACACCTAAACGCGACAGCCGAAATCAATCGCGCGCAAAATTTCAGCGCGAAGTGCTGCGCAGAGCGCATCTGTAAGTTCAATGCTGCGATGCCCGAAGAACGAGCAAATCTTTTCTTCCCTCATCATAAAAAATAAGGTGCCACCCCTTGCGAGGTGACACCGTAGAATACCTCTCGCATAGTTGTCACACTAACAGAAAATCCTTGTCGAAGGGATATTCAGGCGATAGGTATATCTACCAAAGGATAGACTACCCCTATCGACAAGGCATAATACGCCCATTAGGATTTTGTTATTCTGTTAGTGTGACACCTATATTATAGCATCGTTTTTCCACTTTTACAAGAGCAATTTCAAATTTTATCTCACACCATAAAGGGAAACCCAAAGAGGGCGCGGGCAAGCTGCTCAAAGAGTAGCATTTTCGCCTTGGCATCATCTTCGGTGTCGGGATTTTTCAAGGACACGCGGTAAGCGGGGCGATTTAACTCCTCCAGGCACCAATCAAAAAAGCCCCCACTTGGCGGCGTTTCTGTCGGCGAGCGCAGGGGAAGCCCTGTGTTGCGGGCAAGAATCCGCCCTGCAGCACCTGTTTTGGCGGAAAGCTTTTCCGCGCAGCTGGCAAGAATTTCACCTGCACCGAGAGAAAGCTCCAGTGCGCCCAACAAATCCTCCCCGATGCTGCGCGCCAAGCGCGCAAGTGCCGCACTTTCGGGCTCGCTTTCGGGATATTCCCCACACCAAAGCGCCACATGCGCGCCGCATACACCCGCCGCCCACGCCTTTTCCAGTGCCAGACGGTGCCCCGCGGCAAAGTTTTTATCAAGCGCCACGCCTCTGGCGTTGGCGCGCCACAGTGACATTTCTTCGTCGCCGCAGATTGCCTGCACGCGCTCCGCCAAGGGATTGTCGGGCGACACCCCCTCGCGCGCGTAGGAAATACCGTCGGGATTGAGGCAGGGCACCACCACAATCCGTCTTGCCGCCAGCACCTCACGCACGGCATAGCCGTAGGCAACGGAGCCGCGCTCATAGAGCGCCACAATGCGCGTGAGAAATTCCGCCAGCGCATCGGATAGCAGCGCCTCATTTCCACGGACACCGCCCACATAGAGCACTGCCTTTTTGCCGTATCCTACCGTATATACAGAGATTTCCGCCCCCAGAATCGAGCGCGCCAGCACGCTGCGCGTCAGAATCCCCTTTACCTCTTCCATTTACATCACCTCAAACTATCTTATGCCCCCCATACCAAAAAAATGCAACGCGCCCCAAAAGAAAAGTTGCATTTTTGCAAAAAATATGGTATGATAATACCATTAACCTATAAGGAGTCCCTATGTCTAAGTCCTTTTTGCGCATTTCGGCGCTGCTTTCCTTTCTGCTTGCGGCGCTGACCTCGGCAGTTTTACTGCCCATTTACCGCATCATCGGCAAGGATTACGTGTTGAGCGCCTCGCTCGCCTACGACCTTGTTGACCTGCTCTGGCAATGGTTTGAGATTTTTCTGCTTGCTCTGATTGCCGCACTCCTGATTGTCGGCGTGCATCACGCGGGCAAGGTGGGTGCCAAGCCGCTTTATTTCATCTGCGGCGGCGCGCTCGTTTTCAAATATCTTGCGGCGATTGCGGCATCTGCCATTGTTGCAGGCTCACTTGACCTGACTGTCAACTACGGCACCACGGCATTTTCCTTTCTGCTCGAGGCACTGATGTGCGTACTGGTGGTATTTCTCACCCACCGCATCACCGCCACGCGTGTGGAAGCCATGACCGCACGCACCAAGGCCGCCAAGCGCCTGAAGCGACAGCTTGATGCCGAGGCACCGCTTTTGCCCTTCACCAAGCCCTTTTGCAGAAAGAACCCCCTGCAGAATGTTTCTTACCTGGCAGTCGGCATCATTACATTTTTCCGCCTCGTCTCCTTTGTCGCCTCGGAAATTGCCTTCTCGATGATGGGCTACAAATTCTCCTGGAGCGATTTGCCGATTACATTGCTTTACGCCTTCCTCACCGTCCTTCTCCCCGCCCTTATCGCCTATTTCGGCGTTTATTTTCTCATCGGAAAGCTGCACAACAAGTATTTTGCGGCATAAAGCAAAAACGACCGCCCATTGGGCGGTCGTTTTTATTTGCTATCTTACAGATACTTGTTAATAGTAGCAGTCGCTTCCTCAACAGGAATAGACGCCGTCATAAACACGTTGACAGGGTGATTTGCCAGCAGCGCTGCAAGATTATCAAGCATTGCCTCCAGGGCGGAAATATTGCCGCCGCAAATCTTGAGGGTGTTGTCGACAAAGAGGTCGGTCACGTCATAGTTGCTGGCAAGGATACCTGCAATAAAGCCGTAAAGCGCCTCTGCATCGTGAATGAGATACTCCTCGGTGTTCACCAGGCGAACCTTGGACTTAATATCAAAACGCAGCTGCGTGCCCTTTTCCAGACAAACAACATCGCCCTTCGAGGCGGCAGCCGCCGTATTAACCTTTTCAATCAGGGTCTTGGTCTTACCCGTACCCTTTACGCCGATCATCAGCTTCAGCATAGACAAATACCTCCGTTTAGTTACATGGCAGAATACTTCTGCTTATGTTTATTATACACGATAAAAATTCGCATTTCAAGGGGGTTTTGGAAAAAAATACAACAAAAACGGGTCAAATTTTCAAACTTGACCCGTTTTTGAAGGATTCCTGCAAATTATTTGAGATTACTCGGCAAGGCGCGCCTCAAGTGCGGCCTTTTCAGTCTCGTAGCCGGGCTTACCAAGGAGTGCGAACATATTCTTCTTGTAAGCCTCAACACCGGGCTGGTCGAAGGGATTCACGCCGAGGAGATAGCCCGAAATGGCGCAAGCCTTCTCAAAGAAATAAATCATATAGCCAAGCGCGTGTGCGGTACGACTGCCAAGCTCCAGCACGATGTTCGGCACGCCGCCGTCCACGTGAGCAAAAAGGGTGCCCTGCATTGCCATGCCGTTGACGTAGGTGAGGTCCTTGCCTGCAAGGAAATTGAGGCCGTCAATATTGGCAGGGTCAAAGGGTACGGGCTGGCTTGCACCCGTGTCCTTGATGGAAATCACGGTTTCAAAGAGATTACGCATACCGTCCTGGACATATTGACCGAGGGAATGCAGGTCGGTGGAGAAGATAACGGACGCGGGGAAAATACCCTTGCCGTCCTTGCCCTCGCTCTCGCCGTAGAGCTGCTTCCACCACTCGGAGAACATCTGCATAAAAGGCTCATAGCCAACGAGAATTTCGGTAGTCTTGCCCTTGCGGAGCAGAATGTTGCGCAGTGCAGCGTACTTGTAGCAATCGTTCTTCGTGAGGTCGGGGTCAGCCAATGCCACGCGTGCAGCATCGGCACCGCCCATCAGCTCGTCAAGGTCAATGCCCGAAACGGCGATGGGCAGCAGACCGACTGCAGTGAGGACGGAGAAACGGCCGCCGACGTCATCGGGTACCACGAAGGTTTCAAAGCCTGCCTGGTCGGCAAAGGACTTCAGGGTGCCGCGTGCACGGTCGGTGGTGACGAAGATGCGCTCACGCGCGCCCTCGGCGCCGTATTTCTTTTCCAGCATCTCGCGGAAAATGCGGAATGCGACAGCAGGCTCAGTGGTTGTGCCCGACTTGGAGATGACGTTGATGCAAACGTCACGGCCCTCGCAGATAGAGAGCAGCTCCTGCATATTCGAGGCACTGATGTTGCAGCCCGAGAAATAGATGTCGGGCGTATCCTTCTTCAGGTTGTTATAAAGCGGCGACTTGAGGAACTCCACAACGGCACGTGCGCCGAGGTAGGAGCCGCCGATACCGATAACGATAAAGACGTCACAGGACTTTTTGATGCGCTCTGCGGCAGCCTTGATGCGGACAAACTCCTCTTTATCATAGTCACGGGGCAGGTCAATCCAGCCAAGGAAATCCTTGCCGGGACCGGTCTTTGCGTGCAGCATATCGTGCACGGCGGTGACGGTGGGCTGCATTTGCAGCACCTCAGCCTCACGCACAAAGGGTGCGACGTAATTTTCAATCAGACGAATAGACATAGGTAAAAACTCCTTTGCTTGATTTTATCAATCTTTTATATTTTACACCATAAAAAACCAAAATGCAAGATAGCGGCGAAACTTTTTTCAGAAATACTGTGTTTATTTTCAGGCTATCCCGAAATTGGCAACCGTCCGTTGCATACAGCGAGGATTGGCTCTTTTACCGCAACGCAAACGCGCGCAAAAGGCGCAGGAACAGCGTGCCAAACGAGAGGCGCGCAACCCCCTCACAGGCAGTAACAGGCACCGCACCGAGGGCTTCTCCGTCAAGGGTATAAACCACGCGCCCCACCGTGTCGCCTGCGGCGAGGGGGGCTTCCACTGCCTCAGGCAGCTCCATTTTTCCCACCACACGTCCCTCTGCCCCCTTGGGCACGGTTTTCTCAAAGGCGGGATAGGAAACCTTCACCTCACTGCACACGCCGCCAAGGACAGGCAATACAAGGCTTTCCCCCGCTTTTTCAAATGTGGCATAATTGGCAAAGCCATAGTCAAGGAGTGCCGCCGCCGCGCTGTTACGCGCATCGCGCGTAGGTGCTGCCATAATCACGGCAATCAGGGAAACGCCGTCACGCTCTGCCGTGGCGCTCATACAGAATTTTGCGCGTGCCGTGGAGCCTGTTTTGAGGCCCGTGCAGCCGCGATAAAAGCGCACCAGACGGTTGGTGTTGGTGAGCCCGAACGCGCCGTCGCGAATGGTATCCTGCCAGATGCTGCTGTATTCTAAAATTTTCGGGTGCGAAATGAGTGCACGGGACATCAGGGCTATATCCATAGCAGAGGTCACGTGATTGGCGACAGTGTCGTCAAGCCCATTGGTGTTTTCAAAGTGCGTGCTCGTCATACCAAGCGCGGCGGCGCGCTTGTTCATCTGCGCCACAAAAGCCGACTCGCTCCCCGCCACGTGCTCGGCAAGTGCCACGGCGCAATCGTTTGCCGAGGCAATCACCACGCACTTGAGCATCTCCTCAAGGCACATTTCCTCGCCAACCTTTAAGTAAACCTGCGAGCCGCCCATGGCGGCGGCACGCTCACTCACGGTCACGGTATCGGTCAGCGCCACGCGTCCCTCGTCCACCGCTTCCATGACCAGCAGCAGCGTCATAATTTTGGTAACCGAGGCAGGCGGCAGTGCCTCATGCTCATTTTTGGCAAGCAGCACCTCGCCTGTTTTGGCGTCCATTAACACCGCCGACACGCAATCCAGGGTCGAGGTAAGGTCGGCACCGCCCTCTTCGGGCGCATCGGTGGAAATCAGCGCCGCATCTGCGGCAAATGCGGGCAGCACAAAAACAGCCAGTAAAAAAATTGCCGTCAAGGCGGCTGCTATCCTTCGTAATTTCATAAAAATCACCCCCACAGGACTGTATGCCCCACGGGGGTTATTTATGTTTATGATTTGAGCGCCTTGCCTGCGCTGAAGGCGCGGGCGACAGGCGTACCCAGGGTGCGGTAGACGTGCGCCACGGGGTCGTAGACAATGGGAGAGAGCTTTTCCGCATCAATTCTGCCCTGCGCGTCAAGCACGCGCTCATCGGCGCTGACATTGATGATTTTGCCAAACAGGCGACAGCTTTCCTTCTCGTAGGATACAACCTCACACTCAAGCGCCAGCGGCAATTCAGCAAACAGGGGGGCTTCGACAAACGCGCTTTTCTCCGCGTGCCAGCCTGCGCGGGAAATCTTATCAGGCACATCATTTCCCGACACAATACCGAAAAAGTCAGCCGCCACAACGGTTTTTGCCGTGGCAACCGACACGGTAAAGGCACCTGTGGCAAGGAAATTCTCGGTGGTCTTATGGTCATCGGACACGCAAATAAAAATCTCGTTTTCCTCACTGATGCCGCCCCACGCGGCATTCATTGCGTTGGGGGTGCCATCGGCATTGTAGGTGCCGAGGATTAAAACAGGCATCGGGTAAAGCCAAGGCTTTGCACCAAAATTCTTTCTCATATCAAACCGCCTTATAATAAAGATAATTCTCGGTAATCAGGGGCTCCACGCGCCCTGTATCCAGCAGCCAGGAGAGGTAGGCACGCAGGGCACCGCCCACAAGGGCAAACTGGCTGAAGGTGAGGGTCAGCCCATACTTATCAAACAGCGCCTTTAAGAGCATCTCGTGCGTGCGAGGTGTGCGGCAAAGGTCAAGAATATCTGCCGCCACGGCGTTTGCCGCCGCCTCGTTGAGGTCAAGGAGCTCGGTCAAATCGGCTGTCGGGGGCGTGTGCGAGGGGACAAACAGCGCCGCCTTGACGCCGCGCAGCGTGTCAAGCGAGGCAAGATAATTCCCCACGTCAAAGGTGTACGCCACGCGGTATTTTGCAAGCGTTTCGGGCGCGCTGACCACGTCACCGACAAAGAGCACGTCATCGGGTGTGCGGATACCCACCATATCAAGGGCGTGACCGCCGAGGGGCAGGAGCGAAAAGCCCGTGGGGAGCACGTCTGCCGTCAGGGGCTCTGCCACCGAGGGCTCTGCCAGCATAAACTTGCCCCTGAGGGGCCTCGGGGGCACGGCACTGTATAAAAGAGAGGATTCCAGAATCGGGTGATTGGTAAAGTCACACTCCACACCGGGAGAATAGACCTTACAGCCCGTCTGCGCCTGCAAATAGGCGTTGCCGCCGATGTGGTCGGCGTGGCAGTGGGTATTGTAAATGGCAACAAGGGTCTGCCCCATCTCGTCAAGCGTGCGCTTGATGCGCTTGGCGGCAGTTTTATCGTTGCCGCTGTCAATCAGCACGCATGTGCCGTCCCCTAAGAGCACCAAGCCAACCTTGGCGGGCGACTCAAAGTAATAGGTATTCCCCTTTGCCTTGATTAACTCCATCATTTGCGCACACCGAAGGCGTAGACCGTTTCGGTATCGTATCTTTCACCGGGACGGAGCACCGTAGATGTAAAGTGTGGCTTATTAGGGCTGTCGGGCATCTTCTGGGTTTCTAAGCAGAGCGCGTTCTGCTTCGCCTGCGGATAGCCGCCCTTGAAGGGGTGGTCGGGGTTGGCAAGGAAATTTGCCGAATAGAATTGCACGCAGGGGAGCGTGGTGTAGGTATCCATGACAATGCCCGTAGAGGGCGCGTAGAGCGAAATGCGCCTTTTGGGGGTTGCCGTTTCGCCGCCCGTAAAGTTAAGGCAGTGGTCGTAGCCGCCCGCCTGCACGAGGTCGGTGTCATCGGCATAAAAATCCCTGCCAATCGTCTTGGGGGTATTGAAATCAAAGGGCGTGCCCGCCACAGGGCGCAGCTCACCCGTGGGGATTAACCCCGCATCGGTGGGCAGATAGGTGTCGGCATCAATCCAGAGCTCGTGGTCAAAAATCTTGCCCGAGGCAAAGCCGCCGAGGTTGAAATAGGCGTGGTTCGTCAGATTAATGACCGTGGGCTTTTCGGTCACTGCCTCGTAGTGAATGGAGAGGGCGTTTTCCGCCTTCAGGGTATAGGTTACGGTCACGTCAAGCCTGCCGGGATAGCCCTCCTCACCGTCCGCCGCGGTATAGGTCAGGCGGAGCGCAGGCTCCTCGCCGTCCACGGGGGTAGCGGCGAAAATCTGTCTTTCAAAGCCGCCGGGGCCGCCGTGCAGGTGGTTTTCGCCGTTGTTGCAGGCAAGCGTGTACTCCTTGCCGTCCAGCGTGAATTTACCCTTGGCGATGCGGTTGCCGTAGCGACCGATAAGCGAGCCCTGCGCGCCGTCGCCAAGGCAGTAATCGGTGATATTATCGTAGCCGCCGATGACGTCCACCAAGCGCCCCGCGCGGTCGGGGACAAGCAGCTGCTGAATGGCACCCGCGTAATCAAGAATGACGGCGGTCATACCGTTTTTGTTCGAGAGGCGGTAGCTGTAAACCGCGCGTCCGTCAGGTGTGTTGCCGAAAAATGCTTTGACAATGCTCATAGTAAACTCCTTT
The DNA here is from genome assembly GCA_017396225.1 of Clostridia bacterium. Lineage (GTDB taxonomy): Bacteria > Bacillota > Clostridia > Oscillospirales > CAG-272 > Firm-07. The sequence goes on from JAFQMP010000044.1 coordinate 11,369, forward strand.
TAGGGTGATAATTGTATTATAAAGGATATTCCCTCTTTTGTAAACAGATTTTTGAAAACTTCCCCCCTTTTCTTGACAAAAGTGGGCAAATGGATTATACTCAAACAGTAGTTATGTCACATAGCAACAAGAAAGGCACATGATGAAACGATTATTTTCCGCACTTTTGCTTTTAATTCTGCTTGCGGCACCGCTTCCCGCCTGTAAAAAAACCGCGGTCACGCGCGTTTACACCTTAAACGGCACCACAGGCTTCGGTATGGCACCCCTGATGACCGCAGGCTATGAGGATTACACCTTTCAGGTGGAGAAGGACGCCACCGCCGTGCGCGCCGCGCTTTTAGCGGGCGACTGCGATATCGCCGCACTCCCCACCAACGTGGCAGCCCTGCTCTACAACGCAACCGAGGGCGCTCTGAAGGTCATCGCCCTGAACACAGGCTCGGTTTTGCACCTCGTCACCACGGGAGAGGCAGTAGGCTCCCTTGCCGCGCTCTCGGGCAAAACCGTCTACACCCCCGCGCAGAACCCCGCCTTTATTTTTGAGGCAATTCTTGCCGCCGCGCAAATCACCGACATTACGGTGGACAGCACCACCTACGCCACGCCCGAGGCGCTGCGCACCGCCGTGGCAAGCGGACTTGTTGCATTTGCCGTGCTGCCCGAGCCCATGGTCACAATCGCGCAAAGCGCCGCCGCCAAGCAGGGCGTTACCGTCGCCTCTCTTTTCAACCTCGGCGAGGTCTGGAACAGCTATTTCCCCGAAAACTCCCTGGTGCAGGGCTGTGTGGTGGTACGCACCGCGTATCTTGAAAAGCACCCTGACCGTGTGCAGGATTTTCTTGAAAAATACAAGACCGCCATTGGTGCCGTCAAGGAAAATCCCGAAGCTGCAGCCGAGCTGATTGCCGCCGCAGGGGTATTTGAAAACAAGCAGGTGGCTGCTGCCGCCATTCCCCGCTGCAATCTCATTTATGAGGACGGCGTGACGATGCAAGCGCATTTGAGCGCCTTTCTCGCCGCGATGCCGCTTTCCGCCATTGGCGGCAGGCTGCCCGACGCAAACTTTTATTATATCAGGACAGACACATGATGAAACGACTGAAAAAACCGCTGACAGCCGCGCTTTCCCTGCTTTTCTGGGTGGGGATTTGGTGGCTTATCTCCCTGCTTGTGGGCAAGCCCCTGCTCCTGCCGACGCCGTGGGCGGTGCTGAAAAGGCTCTTTCGCCTCACTGCCACGGGTGCTTTCTGGCAAACTATCGGCACGACCCTCCTTCGCATCAGCGCGGGACTGCTCTCGGCGCTCGCCCTCGGGCTGGCGCTTGCCCTGCTTACGGTGCGCGTGAAAACGGTGGGAAGGCTGCTTGCCCCACCGCTTTACGCGATGAAGGCCACGCCTGTGGTTGCCGTCATCTTTCTCCTGCTCCTGTGGTTCGGTAAGCAGATTGTCCCCGCCCTTGTCACCCTTTCGGTGGCGCTCCCCATTGTTTTCAGTGCAGCCGAGGCAGCGCTTGCGCGAACCGACCGCACGCTTTTGGAAATGGCGCGCGCCTTCGGCGTGCCCACGCGCCGCGTTTTTTGGCAAATCAAGCTGCCCGCCGCAGGGAGCGCACTCCTCGCCGCTGTCCGCGCCTCTGTCGGTCTTGCCTTCAAGGCGGGTGTTGCCGCCGAGGTTTTAGCTGTGCCCCGCTATGCAATCGGCACCGCGATTTTTGAAAGCAACCTCTATCTTTATACCGACACCCTCTTTGCCTACGCACTTGCCGCACTCCTGCTCTCTGCCCTGATTGAATGGCTTGTGCTCAAATTTATCCCGAAAGGAGAATCTCTGTGATTATCCTTGAAAATATTACCAAGCGCTTTGAGGGGCGCACCGTAATCGAAGGACTTTCCCTCACCCTCGAGGACGGCGGCATCACCGTGCTCTGCGGTGCCTCGGGCATCGGCAAAACCACGCTCCTGCGACTCCTTGCAGGGCTCATCGCGCCCGACGGCGGCAGCATCGTGAGCGATGCCCGAAAAATCGCCGTGTCCTTTCAGGAGCCACGCCTCGTTCCGTGGCTGACTTGCAAAGAAAACATAAATTTTGTTCTTTCTGAGGGAGAACATAGTTCTAAAAAAGCAGATGACCTGCTGACAGCGCTGGCGCTTGAAAGTCACCAAAACGACCTGCCGAGCACCCTGTCAGGCGGCGAAAAGCAGCGTGTATCCCTTGCCCGCGCCCTTGCGGCAGACGCTGATTTGCTCCTGCTTGACGAGCCGTTTACAGGTCTTGACGAGGAGTTAAAGCACCGTGTTGCCGCCCTCATCAAGGGGGCAAATGCACGCACGCACACCCTTGTCATTTCGCACGACCCGCGCGATGCCGCCCTGCTCGGCGCCACCCTGCTTCGCGCAGAGAGCACGCCCCTTTCGGCACTGATATCACCCCTATAAACGATAAAAACCCACCGCATCGCGGTGGGTTTTTTATCATTCGGTTAAGCGAAAAGCACCTTACAGAGCGCTCCTTTGGGATTCCTTTTTGCGGATATTCACAAGGCGCAAGGCCACGGGGGCAAGAATCAGGTTGAGGCCGAGCTCAATCAAGAAATTGATGCCTACAAGACCGAGAATCATATAGCTGAGTGCGTTGTCAAAGCCGCCCGCAAGCCCCCAGGACTGAATCGTTTCAAAGAAAAACAAGCGGCAACCAAGCAGGAAAATGCCCGTATTGACGATAGGACAGGTCACGGCAGCGGCCACGGTAGCGAGATAGCGATTCTTTTTTTCAAGCAAGCGGTAGACAAGTCCTGCCGCAACGCCTGCGAGGGTGCCCTTGACCAGCACCACAAGAACAGTGGCAGGCACGCTGATAGCCAGAAATGCCCCTGCATCGGTAAAGAGCACAATAATGCCAAACACAAAGCCGAGCCAGCCCGCAATACGCGTATCGCAAAGCGCCGCACCCAGCACGATGGGAACCAGCACCAGCGTAATGGTAAAGGGG
>JAFQMP010000045.1 GCA_017396225.1 Clostridia bacterium
AAACATGTGGTCAACTGAAAACAGCCGATTTTGTGAAAAATATATAGAAAAACAGCCGAAAACAAGTCAAAATAACTTGTTGTCGGCTGTTTTTTGGTCGAAGTGACAGGACTCGAACCTGCGATCTCATCGTCCCGAACGATGCGCGATACCACCTTCGCTACACCTCGAAATGGTAAAATTATTAGATTTTTTGTAAGTGGTCAAACATGTGGTCAGACCGAGGAATTGATGATTTTTCGACATTCGGGAGAGCCGAAAAAGTCAGTGTTTTCAAGGGCTTTCGGCTCTTCTCGAAAATTCTGAGCCGAGAACGGTGATTGAGTCCCGAACGTGGCGCTCTACCAAACTGAGCCACATCTCGATAGTTAATTTGTTTTGATTGTTTTGCGGCTGTTGTCAGAAACCCTGTCGCCGTTACAGCATCGTGCGGCGCAAAGTAAGTTGCTTGCACTCTGCGACGGCTGCCACTCCTTAGCGCTCCCTTTTTCTGCTACAGGCAGCGGTCGCGCACGTCTTCCTGTTGCCGTTACCGCATCGCCCTGCGCAAATAAATTTGCTTGCACTCTGCGACGGCTGCCACTCCTTAGCGCTCCCTTTTTCTGCCACAGGCAGCGGTCGCGCACGTCCCCAAACTGAGCCACATCTCGATGTGAAATGACAGAGGGGGTCAAAAGCGTACATAAAAATATACCATATTTCAAGAGGTTTGTCAAGTGCTTTTCGCGAAAAAGGTGGCGCAAGGGCAAAAAAGCTTTTTGCGCGCCAGCAAAAGCCTTGACACCTGCCTTACGGGTAGTGTATAATTTGAAAAGAACGCGGCGCTTGCCGAAATTATGGATTTTGGAGAAAGCTATGAATATTTCGGGAAAATTTGAAACACCGATAAGTGCGCAGACGCTTGCGGCACTTTGTGCGTGCTGCAAGACCTGTGCTGACCCACACGCGTTGCGGGCAGATGCATCTATCGGCAGTGGGCCTGAGTGGGATTTGGCTGCTCGATTGGGCACGCGCTATGCGACCTATATCGGCACTCGCGCTGCGGCCAATCTTCTGGCATTTATGGCGTTGACTGCACCTGTGCTTGGCGAGCGCGCGATTGCACCCGAGGACGAGGTTCTTGTGGTTGCAGGACATAAACCCCTTGCGCTTGATTTGATGACAGCGCTTGGTGCGACGCCTGTCTTCCTTGACGTGCCTCACCCGCAGAGCAGTATTGATGAGGCGCTGCTTGAAAATGCGCTCTCGATGCAGACCAAGGCGGTGCTGCTTGCGCATACGGCAGATATGACATTTGACCTCAGAACGGTACGTAATTTCTGCAATAAATACGACCTCTGGTTGATTGAGGATTCCCTCGATGCAGGCGGAGCAACCTATGATTTTGACGGCACAGTCTACTACACAGGAACGGTGGGTGATGTCGGCACAGTTGCCCTGAAGGACGGTGCTGCACTGCTTACCAACAACGATACACTGTATGCCGTTGTGCAGGTTCTGCGCGACAGCGCAAGCGGAGCGCTGTAAGCATGAAGGAGCTTTTGAAGCGATACAGAACGCACCTTGGTGACTCGCTTTTCGGTATTTTTGGCCTGCTTTTGATGAATCTGGTGGCACAGCTTTTGCTGTTTCCGCTTTACGCCAAGCGATTTGGCAGTGTGGGATACGGTGAGCTGCAGTACCTGATGGGCTATGTGAATATCCTCACAGTCACCATGGGCACGGCGGCTTGCCTGACGCGTATGACTGCCTCTGCCGAGGATAGGTGGCAAAACGGGGGCGCATTTAACCTCTTTTTGACTCTTTTTGCGCTGCTTGGTCTGCCGCTTACTTATCTGGTGCGCTGCTTCGCGGGTGTCTCAATGAATGGCGCTACCTATTGCTGCTATTATTTGCTGTTTGTGGCGATGCTGTTTCGCTACTACGCCGATGTTGCCTATAAAATTACACTGAATTATCGCCGTTATTTTGCCTATTACGCCGTCGTGGGTGCAGGCTATGCAGTAGGTGCCTTTCTGATGTGGCAAACAGGCATCTGGCCGCTTGGGCTGCTTGTCGGTGAGGCGGCAGGCGTTTTGTTTGCATATTGTACCGAAAAAACGCTCAGGCAGGGCGGCTTGCGCCTGACACCCGCCTGGCGGCGCACGCTTTCTGCACTTCTTGTTCTGTTTCTGACCGAGGGCGCCTCTAATCTGATTCTGAACGCCGACCGCCTGCTGCTGGGCATCTTTGAGAGTCCCTCGGCGGTGACAGCTTATTATCTTGCCACGATTGCAGGCAAAACAATGTCCCTTCTGACCGTGCCGCTTGCAGGGGTGCTGATTGGGTATCTTGCCCGCTATGAGGGTGGCTTGTCCGTGCAAATTACGCGCCGCCTTTTCCTTGGCGCGATTGGTGCAGTGGTTGCTTTTTCGCTCCTTTGCACGGGCGGCGGCGCACTTGCGATTTATCTGCTTTATCCCGCAGAATTTCATACCGTTTGGCGGTATTTGCCGATTGGCAGCCTGGCAGAGGTCCTCTATTTTATCACAGGTATTCTTACTGTTGTGGTGCTGCGATTCGGTAAACGACTGTATCAGGTTATCATCAACGGCAGCTTTGCCGTGGCTTTTTTTGCACTCGGTATTCCTGCCACAATTGCCTTTGGCATCGGCGGCTTTGCCGTAGCGGTTGCGCTGGCAAATTTGCTGCGTTTTGTCCTTGCTATTCTTTTGACGCGCTGCTCCGCACGCTATACTGTTATCGCGACCAAAACGGCTGAGGGAATCCCTTTGGAGGAGAATGTATGAAATACTTTTTTGCATCGGATTTACACGGTGATGCTGTTGCTACCGAGAAAATACTTGCCTTATACCGCGACACGGGGGCGGAAAAACTGATTTTACTCGGTGATATCCTCTATCACGGTCCACGCAACGACCTGCCCGCAGGCTATGCGCCCAAGCGTGTGATTGCGTTATTGAACCCTTTGCGTGATGAGATTTTGGCGGTGCGCGGCAACTGCGATGCCGAGGTTGACCAAATGGTGCTTGATTTTCCCATTACGGCAGATTATATCTCGCTTCCATTGGTGGACGGTAAGCGCGCCTATCTCACACACGGACACGTCTATTCTCCCGAAAAGCTGCCGCCTGAAATGCGCGCAGGGGACGTGCTGATTTGTGGTCATACACACGTGGCAGGCGTAAAAAGCACCGCAACGGGGCAGGCTTACCTGAATCCCGGCTCTGTTTCCATTCCCAAGGAGAACACACCGCCCTGCTACATGGTATACAGCGATGAAGCCGCAGCCTTTCAAATTTATTCCCTGACAGACGGTAGTGTCTTCGCTGTATATAACCTGTAAAAAAAGCCACGCTGTTGCGTGGCTTTTTTTACACCGTATGGGGGGTTATTGCTTGTCGCCGAAGGTCTCCTCGTAGCATCTGATGGCTTCCTCAATAATCTGCTCAGCCTTTTCGTGGTCAAAAAGCGTTTTTACCGCGGTCTGCTTGTTTTCAAGCTGCTTGTAAACGGTAAAGAAGTGCATAATTTCGTCAAAAATATGTGAGGGCATCTCGTCGATGGAGCGAATGTCGTTATAAGTAGGGTCAGAGAAGGGGATTGCAATAATTTTGTCGTCCATACGGCCGTCGTCAAGCATGCGCATCACGCCGATGGGGTAAACGCGCACAAGAGTCAGGGGTTGAATGGGACGGGCGCAGAGCACCAGTACGTCCAGCGGGTCGCCGTCGTCGGCGTAGGTGCGGGGGATAAAGCCGTAGTTTGCAGGATAGTGGGTTGCGGTATAGAGCACGCGGTCAAGGCGAAGAAGACCGGTATGCTTGTCAAGCTCGTATTTGCACTGGCTATCCTTGGAAATTTCAATTACCGCAGTAAAATCCGTAGGGGTAATTTGCGCAGGGTCCATATCGTGCCAAATATTCATAACATTGCTACTCCCTTATTTAATAAATTCAAATTCAAAATCGTAGATATTTACGGTGTGACCGTCGGTGCAGCCCTTTTCCTCAAGGAGCTTGATGACACCGTTTTTCTGCAGCGCGCGCTGGAAATAGGAAAGCGAATCATAACTGTCGAAGTTTACGCGCCCCACAAGGTCAACGAGCCACTTGCCCTCTACAAAGAAGGTGTTATTTTCGCGGCGGACAGTGGTTTCCATGGGGTCAACAGGCTCGATATCTTCATCGGTGATTTCGCTTTCAAAAATGGTAAGCGGCGGCAAATTGCGCAGGCGTTTTGCCACAATGTCCACCAACGTGTCAAGATTTTTGCCTGTTGCGGCAGAAACATACAAGAGCTCCCAGCCATTTTCTCTCACGAACTGCTCAAAGGCGGGAATGTCGGTCAATTCCTCGTCAAGCGAGTCGCACTTGTTGGCGAGGATAATCTGGGGACGGGTGGCAAGCGCTTCGCTGTAACGTGCCAGCTCGTGATTGATTGCCTTGATGTCCTCGATGGGGTCGCGCCCCTCGGTGCGTGCAATGTCGACCACGTGCAGGAGCAGTCGGCAGCGCTCCACGTGACGCAGAAATGCGTGTCCAAGCCCTGCGCCGTCTGCGGCGCCCTCGATAAGTCCGGGAATGTCGGCGGCGACAAATCCACTCTCGCCACCTGTGGAAACCACACCCAGGTTGGGGGATAATGTGGTAAAGTGGTAGGCAGCAATCTTGGGACGTGCCGAGCTGATGCGGGAAAGAATAGAGGATTTACCGACACTGGGCATACCAATGAGCCCCACATCGGCGAGCATCTTTAATTCAAGAATCAGCTCTCGCTCCTCGCCCTTGGTGCCGTTTTTGGCAAACATCGGAACCTGTCTTGTGGGGGTAGCAAAGTGGCGGTTGCCCCAGCCGCCGCGGCCGCCCTTGCAGCAGATAAAGGGCTCATCGTCGGACATATCCTTGATGATTTTACCTGTTTCGGCATCACGAATCAGTGTGCCCTCGGGCACCAGAATCACCACGTCCTCGGCGGTAGCGCCGTGGAATTTTTCGGGCATGCCGTTTCCGCCGTTTTTGGCAATAAATTTGCGGTGGTCACGGAAGTAAAGCAGTGTGGTGGCACCCTTGTCTACCTTAAAAACAATGTTGCCGCCGTGCCCACCGTCACCGCCGCTGGGGCCGCCGTGGGATACGTATTTTTCGCGGTGAAAGGCGATGGCGCCGTTGCCGCCGTCACCTGCTTTTACGTAAATTTTAGTTTTGTCGATAATACGCTCGGCATCACGCATCGGGTACCTCCTCGCCCTTCTGGCGGATAATCAGCTTAATCGGTGTGCCGCGGAAGCCAAAGGTGTCGCGCAGGCAGTTTTCGATAAAGCGCTGGTAGGAAAAGTGGAAAAGCTCTGCATTGTTGCAGAAGATAACGAAGGTGGGAGGGGCTACGCGAATTTGCGTCATATAGTAAATCTTCAGGCGCTTGCCCTTGTCGGAGGGGGGCTGCACACGGGTGGTGGCGTCGTTCAATACGTCGTTGAGCATACCCGTGGAGATACGCAGATTGGATTGATTGTACACGTACAGTATATGCTCAAAAATGTTGGGAATACGCTGCCCCGTCTTGGCGGAAACGAAGAGCAGGGGGGCATATTGCATATAGCCGAGCGCCTCGTAGACGCGCTTGGTGTACTCGTTTACGGTGTTGTTGTCCTTCTCAATGGTGTCCCATTTGTTGACCAGAATGATGCAAGCCTTGCCCGCCTCGTGCGCGATGCCCGCAATACGCTCGTCCTGCTCGGTCACGCCCTCGGCAGCGTCTACCATAATCAGGCAGACGTCGGCGCGCTCCACCGCCATGTGTGCGCGCAAAACGCTGTACCGTTCCACGCTGTCGCTGATTTTGGACTGGCGGCGAATACCTGCGGTATCAATGAAGGTAAAGCGACCGTATTCGTTTTCCATCACCGTGTCAACGGCATCGCGTGTAGTACCCGCAATATTCGATACAATCATACGCTCGGCGCCGACAACGCGGTTGATGAGCGAGGATTTACCTGCGTTGGGCTTGCCGATAACGGCGACCTTAATGGTGTCGTCCTCCTCTGCGTCTTCGCTTTCGGGGGGGAGTGCAGCCAGCACGGCATCAAGCACATCGCCTGTGCCGCTGCCGTGAACAGAGGACACGGGTATGGGGTCTACCTCGTAGCCAAGCTCATAAAACTCGTAAAATTCAAAGGGGGGCTGACCGATGCGGTCACATTTGTTAATGGCGGGAATCACGGGCTTGCCGCTTTTTTTCAGCATCACCGAAATGTCGCGGTCAGCAGCGGTGAGACCTGTGTGCACATCGCAAAGCAGAATGATAACATCTGCGCTTTCAATGGCGATTTCCGCTTGTAATTTCATCTGGGAGAGAATGATGTCATCGGTTTTGGGCTCAATACCGCCTGTGTCAATGAGGGTGAGCCTTCTGCCGCACCATTCACATTCGCCGTAAATGCGGTCGCGCGTCACACCAGGGGTATCCTCAACGATAGAACGGCGCTCGCCAATGAGCTTATTGAAAAAGGTGCTTTTGCCGACATTTGGTCTGCCGACAATAGCAACGATTGGCTTTGCCATGCGGTTGTCCTCCTTTATAAGAATCTAACCCCCGTTATGGGGTGTTTTGTAACTTTTGTTTGATAAATGCGTCAATAAACTCACACGCTCGGTTAAATTCGCGGTCAATCAATGCGTTTGGAATGCGAATGACCGTGAGCCCGCGGCTTTCGAGAAATTCTGTTCGTATTCGGTCGTTTTGTTGTCCGGCTTCAGTGTTGTGTTGAGAACCGTCCAATTCAACGACAAGGTTTGCTTTGTGGCAATAGAAATCAGCTATAAAATTTCCAATGGCTTTTTGTCGCTGAAATTTGGCAAGAGGATATCGTGATAGGAAATCATACCAAAGACGGTTTTCCTGTGGAGTTGCATTTTTGCGCAAATGCTTGGCGAGGGGAATGATGCTTCCGTTATATTTTAACGACACCGCAAAACCTCCTTGCTTATAGCACAATGCCATTTAATTGTCGTGGTGAAAATGCCTTGTAACGGGGTGCGGAACCAAAAATTCGCTCACTCCTCCACCTGCTGCGCAGGAGCCCCCTCTCGGAGGGAGCCGGTCGTTTGTTCGGCGCGCCGATTATAAAATAACATTGCACCATAGCAGCCACTCTGGAGAGGGAGCCCTGGTTGGCTTGCTTTTAGAAAGTTGTCGCTTTTGCCTCCTCTGGGAGGGAGGCTTTGTGGCTCCCCGCAATCTGCGAGTAACCGTAGGGATCGGCGTCCTCGATGGTCCGCAATGTTTGCAAAGCAAACTTGACGTGCTCGCCAAAGGCGAGAACAACGCAATTTTGCGACCAACTGCGGAACAGCGCCCAATTTGAAAGGAATCACCGGCAATCAGCCTCCCTCCGAGAGGGAGGGGGACCACGTTAGTGGTGGAAGGAGTGAGCGTAACAGTGGTAATAGAACCTTTTGAAAGCGCAATCCAAGGCGAGGGCCGTTGTCATCTGCGCCTTCATCTCACCACGGTACGTTGACACCGAGCAGGGCGGCAAGGAGCGCCGCGCCCTCGCCCTTGGTGGGCGTGACGGGCACGCCGAGCTTTTCTGAAAGCTCGTGGGGGGTCATGCCGCAGAGGAACAAATCCCCCTCGGCACGCAGGGTGGTGGCAGGAATCAGCAGCTCGTCCCCGAGGGGCTTACCGTGGAGCTGCTCTGCCATATCGTGACCCGTGAGCAGACCTGCGACGGTGATTTCGCTGCCGAAGAAGCGATTTTCTATCTCATATACCGAGGCAGTAAGCCCGTTGACGCGCTTTTCCAAGGTGCTTGCCAGCAGGCGAAGCGTGGGCGCGGCCGCCTTTCCCGTTGCCACGGATACGTGACGGGGCAGGCGTTTTTCATACCCGTCCCCCAGGTAATCCTCTAAATAATCCATCTCCGTGGCAAAATCTGCCATCAGAGAGCGCAGCATGCCTACGCCGTTTTCAATCTGCTCGTAATCGCCGTAATAGTCCTCCTCGGGCAAGGGGAGCCCCGCCTTCAGATAAAGCTCGTCTGCTGCGCAGAAGATGCGATTGCCGTATTTTTTCAGGCATTCGTCGCCAAATGCCGTCACCTGTGCCACGATTTTTGCACATTCCTCCCCTGTATAAGGGGTGAGGGGGTAGAGCCCCTCGCGGTAGCGCGTGAGCCCCGCAGGCACCACCGAAACGCTGGATACGGCAGGGGAAAGCGCCGCCAAATCGCGCATGCTGCGCGCTAGCTCCTCGCCGTCGTTGATGCCGCGACAAAGGACAATCTGACAGCAAAGGCGTATGCCTGCCTCGGCCAGCCTTTCAAGGTAAGAAAGCACCTCGCCTGCGCGGCGGTTTTTCATCATTTCCTGACGCAGGGTGGGGTTGGTTGTATGCACCGATATATTGACAGGGGAAATGTGCATTTTAATAATGCGGTCAATATCCTTGTCACGTAAATTGGTAAGTGTGACGTAATTTCCGTGCAAAAATGAGAGTCTTGCATCGTCGTCCTTGAAATAAAGTGAGGGGCGCAGTCCCTTGGGCAATTGGTCAATAAAGCAGAAAATGCAGTGGTTTGCGCAGGAGCGTTTCTTGTCCATCAGCGGTGTTTCAAACGCAAGACCGATGTCGTCATACATATCCTTTTTTATGGTTATTTCAAGGGGAGTGCTCTCGCGCAGGAGCGAAAGCGTGACGGTGCTTTCCGCGAGGTAAAAGCGGTAATCAAGCACGTCCTCAATGGCGTTGCCGTTGATGGCAATCAGCGTGTCACCTGCAAGTACGCCTGCGCGTGCTGCTCGGGAGCCCTGCTCCACAGCACAAATTTTTACCATAAAGCAACCTCCCACCAAAGCATTTGGGCAGAAATCCGCGCACGCAAGGTGCGCAGAGGCTCTGCAATTGTATTATTATAGCATAAAATTTTTGATTTGTCAAAAGAGTTGTGAAATAATTATCAAATATTTTACACGTTGGGTGCATTTTGACCGAAAACGCTATATCCGTTGTTGATAAACAAGCGCTCCCCGCAATCCGCGACCAATCGTGGAACGGCGCACGCACCGTAGGGGAGGGGTTTCCCCTCCCGAAATCCCCGACCAATTAAAAATCAGCGCATACACCCCTGTCCTGTCATTCTGAGCGTAGCCGCCCCATAGATTCCGCCTCATTTCCTTCGGCGCCGCTACGCGGTTCGATTACGCAGCGCGCTTTGCGCGCAGACTCCACTCAGAATGACAGATGGGGCGGCGCAGTCGAACGCCGCAGGCGCGGCCGCAACGCGGTCGGAATCTCGGACAGGGAATG
>JAFQMP010000046.1 GCA_017396225.1 Clostridia bacterium
CCTGTGTACCTGCATAGTCAAATTCTGCGGCCTGACCGATAACGATAGGGCCCGAGCCGATAATCAGAATTTTCTTGATGTCTGTTCTTTTTGCCATTGTGTGTTCCTCCTTGGTATATATGATTAATTTTTATTTTCGTAAACAATCTGACCGCGGCGTGCCGTCAGCACACATTTGCCGTAAAGCTGCCAGCCTGCAAAGGGTGTGGCACGGCCCTTGGTCAGGAATGTATCGGGGTCGACCGTATGGCACGCATCAAGCTCCCATACGCTGAAATCTCCTGCGTTTAAGGGCAGCCCGAAGCGGCGGCGCGGTGCGCCCGACAATAAATCCACAAGCCTTTCAAGTGGGAGTATTCCCTCCTTGACAAGCTTGGTGTAAAGCACAGGGAAAGCCGTTTCCAGGCCGACAATGCCAAAGGCACTGCCTGCCAGCCCCCTGCCCTTTTCCTCTGCCGAGTGGGGTGCGTGGTCGGTGGCAATCATATCCACCGTGCCGTCAAGCAAGCCCTCCACCAGTGCCGCGCGGTCAGCGGCGGCACGCAGGGGCGGGTTCATCTTAAAGCGTCCGTCCTCCTCGAGGTGGCTGTCATCAAGCACCAGATAGTGCGGTCCTGTTTCGCAGGTTACATTCACGCCGCGTTTTTTCGCGTCGCGGATTGCGGCAACGCTTTCCTTGGTTGAAACGTGGCAGACGTGGTAGGCACAGCCTGTTTCCTCAGCGAGCCTCAGGTCACGCATGACCTGTAAATATTCGCTCTCCAAGTTGATACCGCGGTGTCCGTGGATTCTTGCGTATTCGCCCTCGTGAATATAGCCGATGCCCTCGTATTTGATTTCACAGTGCGCGACAATCATTTTGCCGAGGCGCTTTGCCTCCTCCATTGCCGCACGCATCAGCGAGTCCGAGCGCACGTCCACACCGTCATCGGTATAGGCAACGACAAAGGGCGCCATATCCGCCATATCGGAGAGGCACTGCCCCTTCAGCCCCTTGGTAATTGAGCCATAGGGGGTCACGTCAATCACCGCATCGCGGTTGATAATCTCGAGCTGCTCTCCCAGGCTTGCCATACTGTCGGGTACAGGCGAGAGATTCGGCATCGTGCAAACCGACGTATAACCGCCTGCCGCCGCTGCCTGCGAGCCGCTTTTTACTGTTTCCTTATAAGAAAAACCCGGCTCTCTGAAATGCACATGCACATCACAAAAACCGGGAAAAACAGTATATTTGGAAAAATCAATACGGGTGGCGATATCACAGGAAACGGAAAAAAGAGAAGGCGAAAGTGCTTCATTCATAAAACCCAATTGCGCGTTCTTCAGCTTCGTCACGGTGATACTCCTTTCGCGCACCCACGTGTACAGCGCGCAGCGCGCGCTGTATGAGTGCAGATATATTATCTTTTCTATTATAGCAATCCTGCCGCGTGTTGTCAAGGCAGATTTACAACTTTTTTCGTGGAAATTCCTTACTTTTTGCCCTTGGTGCTGTGGCGCTGGGTTTTAATCAAGCCGTACTTGAGGTCCCAGAGCTTGCGGGAAAGGTCAACGTAGTAGTTGTGGGGGTTATCAAAGCGCTTGACCTCCTCCCAGATGCTGTCAAGCGATGCCAGACAGTGTGCGCGTACCTCGTCAAGCGTCGGGCACTTGTAGACCTGCACACCGTTCTTGAAAATCGGCACAAGCAGCTCCTTGGCGACAAAGTTGTCAAGCACCTTGGTTTTCCAGGTGTTTTCGGGGTCAAAGATTTCCAGGGGCTTGGTATCGTCCACCACCTCGTCATACACGCAGATAAGGTCAGCCTCCGCCTTGCCTGTATCACGGCCAAAGAGACGGTACACCTTCTTGAAATGGGGGGTGGTAATCTTGCCGACGTTCTCGGAAAGCTTGATTTTGGGCTTGATGTTACCCGTCTCGTCCTCTACGGCGCAGAGCTTGTACACGCCGCCGAACACAGGGTTTGACTTGGAGGTAATCAGTCTTTCGCCAACGCCGAAGGCATCAACCTGCGCGCCCTGCTGCAAAAGACCGCGGATAATATACTCATCAAGCGAGTTTGAGGCGACGATTTTACAATCGGTAAGCCCCGCCGCATCAAGCATCTTGCGGATTTTACAGGAGAGGTAGGTAATATCACCCGAATCAATGCGCACTGCGCACTTGGTCACGCCTGTTTCCTTGAACGCCCTGATTGCGTTGGGCACGCCCGATTCCAGCACGTTGTAGGTGTCAACAAGCAGCGTGGCATTGTTCGGATACATCTTACAGTAGGTATAGAATGCCTCGTACTCAGTATCAAACATCTGTACCCAGGAGTGTGCCATGGTGCCCGATGCAGGCACGCCGTAGACCTGGTCGGCAATCGCACAAGCGGTGCTCGATACGCCGCCGATATAGGCAGCGCGCGCGCCGAGAATGGCGGCATCGGCGCCCTGTGCGCGGCGGGAGCCGAATTCACTCACAGGTCTGCCCTTGGCAGCGCGCGTGATGCGGGCAGCCTTGGTGGCAATCATAGACTCGTGGTTGAGCATCATCAAAAGGTATGTTTCAATAAACTGCGCTTCCATGGTGGGGGCGCGGACGGTCATCAGGGGCTCACCCGGGAAGACAACAGTACCCTCGGGCACTGCCCAGATGTCGCCTGTGAACTTGAAGGTGCGCAGATACTCAAGAAAATCCGCCTCGAAGCAGCCCTTGGCGGCAAGGTAGGCAATATCGTCCTCATCAAAGTGCAAATCATTGATGTACTCAATCACCTGCTCAAGGCCCGCAGAAATGGCATAGCCGCCGTTGTCGGGATTGGAGCGATAAAAAACATCAAAATAAGCAATCGTGTCCTTCATGCCGTTTTTGAAATAGCCGTTTGCCATGGTCATTTCATAATAGTCAAAAAGCATCGTGAGGTTACGCGAGATTTTTTTCATAGTGGTTACCCTCCATGATATAAATTATTGTATATATTATAGCACGCCTTGCGCGCTTTGAAAAGGTTTTTTGCGTTTTTTTTGGCAATTTATGTATTTTACATAAAAAGCATCGCTTAAAGCTTGCAAAAAGGTCACACAAAAAGGAAACGGTGTTACGCCCCTTCCGTTGCATTTCAAGACGCGGAGCCGCATACCGTTTTTTAACACTTTACCCAAGGGTCGAAAGCAGCCCCGCAAGCAATAAATCTGTCAAAATCAAAAAATATATTAAATTGTGTTCTTTTTACAAGCAACCGAGGATTAAAAGCAGCCGACGCCCAAATGGCGTCGGCTGCTGCTATTTTTCGTTACAAAAGAAAAAGCGGTGTGATTTGTCTGCCTGCGAGGGCGGTGGAAAGCCCTGCCTCAATCAGGCTGAAATCCGCCACCAGTGAGTGCGGCTTCCCCACAGGGTCGTCCTGCCGCATCGGGGTGAAATACACACTTTTGCGGGACAGCAGTCTGCCGATGTTTGCAAGATTGGCGGAGAGCGCATCGTTGCTTGCCAGCGTGATGAGCAGCGGTCTGTTGGTGCGCAGATGTGCCTTGGCTGCCATCGTCACTGTGCTGTCGGTAATGCCGTTTGCCATTTTTGCAAGGGTGTTCCCTGTGCAGGGGGCAATCACCAGCGCATCAAGCGGGTTTTTCGGCCCCAAGGGCTCTGCCTCCACAATGCTCTTTATCACGGGGCGCCCCGTCAACGCCTCTATTCTCGTTACGGTATCCTTAGCCCGACCAAAGCGCGTATCCGTTGTCGCCACCGCCTCGCTGACAATTCCCTGCACCTCATAAATTTCGCAAAGCTTTTCCAACACTGCAAGCGCACTTGAAACGGTACAGAAGGAACCGCAAAGAGCAAATCCTATCATAAAATCCCCTCCCTTTTCAGTGCGTCCTCCACCACGGCACCAATCATTTCGCCCGCCGTGACGGGCGCGTATTTTCCGGGCAAGGAGAGTGCCCAAATGGTACGGAAGCCGCGGAAGGAGGCAGCCTCGGCATCAATGCCGCCGGGTGAGGAGGCAAGGTCAATCAGCAGTGTTTCACTTGAGAGCCTTGCCAGACACTCATCGTCAAGCAAGCGCTCGGGCACGGTATTGAAAATCGCGGCAAACCGACCGTCAGGGTCGGCAAGCGCGTCCTTCACGCGCAAATCAAGCGTAGCACAACCGAGAGCCGCCGCCTCACTTAGCACCTCACTGCGCCTTGCCGCCACCGTGACAAGCGCTCCCATGGCAAGAAGCAGGCGCACCAACGCCTTGCCCACCCTGCCAAAGCCGGTGACAAGCACCGAAAGCCCCGCTACGGTGCGCGGCAGCTCCTGCATCAGGATAGAAACCGCCCCCTCGGCTGTTGGCAGTGCATTTGCCTCCTGCAGTGCCTCACACTTAAAATAATCAAAGGCTCTCAGTCCCTTTTCTCGGGCAAGTGACAAAAGCCCCTCGCTCATGCGCCCGCCCGCGAGAAAGGTGCCGACAGGCAGTACCTCAAGCACATCTTGCAGGCGCGGTGCGCGCAGCATTTCGCCGCCCTGCATATACAGGTGACGGCTGTCGTGCGTGGCAGGCAGGGGCAAAATCACCGCCGTAGCACCAAGGAGTGCCTCGCGCCACTCACAAAAGCTCATCAAATCGGTATTGGTATCGGAATACGGCACGCCAAAGCACCGCACAAGCGCGCCCCGCCTTGCAAAATAGGCGGCAAGCGCCGCTTGTCTGGCATCACCGCCCATGACAGTTATCGTTGTTTTCAAATTCAAATCCCCCTAAAAGCAGAAAAAGGAACCGTTTCGCGTAAGCGAAATCGGTTCCTTTTATTTAACCGCGCATAGCCCCACGCATTGACAGCCTATGTCAAAGTCTGTCATTTTGTGCGGTGCGCAGGGTGATTTCGTCGCCCACAAGGGCGGTGACGGTGCCGTTTTCCTCTAAAATCCGCAGTGCACCGTCAGGAAGAATATCAAGGGCGCGCGCCGCACGCACCGTGCCCCTCTCGTGCACGGTAATCATACTGCCGAGAAAGGGGGCATAAAGGCGGTATTCCGCACACCAATCCCCTGCCAGCACCTCGTCAAGTGCCGCAAACTGGGTAAGCAAGGCGTGCGCAAGCCCCACAGGGTCGGGATAGGCAATCGCGGTGGCAATTTCGGCAATTTCGGCAGGCACGCTGCCCCCTGTGTTGATGCCGATGCCAAGCACGACAAAGGGCTTTCCCGCGCAGTCAACGCCTGATTTTGCAAGCAATCCCGCCAGCTTTTTGCCGCCAAGAAGCAAATCGTTCACCCACTTGATGTCAGCATTGACTCCCGCCACACGTGCAAGCACCCGACGGACAAGCATGGCCGCCACGGGCGGTATCACGCCGTATGCCGCGTGAGGCAACGCGGGGCGCAGCACAATGCTGAGATAGGTGCCGCCCGCAGGCGAAAGAAAGCTTCTTCCCTGTCTGCCCCTGCCCGCGCTCTGGCTTTTTGCCAGCACGGCATAAAGATGCGGCGCACCTGCCATAGCGCTGTCATAGGCGACATCGTTGGTTGAAGGGAGTATTTCAAAAATTTCCATCGTCGATGCCTCAGAACACAATGGTCAGCTGGTCGGTTTCCTGCAGCTTGTCCAGCACGCCGACCGCACGCAGGCGCTCCACCACGCTCTTATTCAGACCCGCACGGATTTGCAAATCCTCAATCGAGAAGAAGGGCTCCTCATTTCTCGCGCGCACAATACTCTCCGCCGCGTTTTCGCCGACACCCGAAAGCGCAGAAAACGGCATACGGATTGCGCCGTTTTCAGGCAGGAAGGCCCTCGCATCGGATTTCTCAATATCCACAGGCAGGAAGCGGATATGCCTTGCCATTGCCTCGTTGGTCAGCTGGAGCGAGGCGATAGATGCCTGCTCCTTGGGCGATGCCTCCTTGCCGCGGCGCTCGATATCCTTAATGGTGGCAACCACACGGGATTTACCGCCCATGGCAATCTCGGCATCAAAGCCGCCGGGGGCCACGGTAAACATCGCGGCATAGAAGACAATCGGCATATGCACCTTATACCAGCCCAGACGGATTGCGGACATCACGTAGGCGGCGGCGTGTGCCTTCGGGAACATATACTTAATCTTTTTACAGGACGCAATATACCAGTCGGGCACGCCCGCTTGGGTCATTTCCTGCTCCCACTCGGGCGTGAGGCCCCTGCCCTTACGCACGCTCTCCATAATTTTGAAGGCGTGGGCGCTCTCCACGCCGTAGCGAATCAGGTCATTCATGATGTTATCGCGACAGCCGATAACCTTGGAAATATCGCAAATGCCCTCCTTGATAAGGTCCTGCGCGTTGCCGACCCATACATCGGTGCCGTGGGAAAGTCCCGAAATCTGCAACAAATCCGCAAAGGACCTGGGCTTTGCCTCCTCTACCATTTTCATAACGAACCTGGTACCAAACTCGGGCAAGCCGAAGGTGCCGAGATTGGCATCAATATCCTCGGGTGAAACTCCCAAGGGCTTTGTCGAAAGGAAGAGCTCATAGACAGCGGGGTCATTCATCGGCACCTCCATGACCGAGGTGTCAGAAAAGCGCTCAATCCACTTATACTTGGTCGGAATATCGTGTCCAAGCTCATCAAGCTTTAAGAGCGTGTCGTGCAGATACTCAAAGGTAAAGTGGGTGGTGACAATATCGGAGCTCGGGTCGTCTGCGGGGTGCTGTACGGGACAGAAATCATAAATTTCATACTCCTTGGGCACAACCACGATGCCGCCGGGGTGCTGCCCCGTGGAGCGCTTGACGCCCTCACAGTGCGCGGCGATGCGGTTGACCTCGGCACGCGGCAGAGAAATTCCCTTTTCCTCCATATATTTGAGCACAAAGCCAAAGGCGGTCTTTTCGGCAATACCGCCGATGGTGCCTGCGCGGAAGACGTTTTCCGCACCAAACAGCTCCTCGGTGTACTTGTGCACACGTCCCTGCACCTCGCCCGAGAAATTGAGGTCTATATCGGGCGATTTCTCACCAAAGAAGCCAAGGAAGGTTTCAAAGGGAATATTGTGACCGTCATTCTTCATCTTTGTGCCGCAGACAGGGCAATTCTTATCGGGCAAATCAAAGCCCGAGCCAATGCCTGCGGGCACGTCAAACTCATTGTGGGCGCACTTGGGGCACCAGTAATGTGGCGGCAAGGGGTTTACCTCGGAAATGCCCGCCATAGAGGCGACAAATGAGGAGCCGACAGAGCCGCGCGAGCCCACGAGGTAGCCCTGGCTCTCACTGTACCAAACCAGCTTCTGCGCAATCATATAAAGCACGGCAAAGCCGTTTTTGATAATCGAGGTCAGCTCCTTGTCCAGGCGCTTTTCCACGATTTCGGGCAGTGGGTCGCCGTACATTTTCTTGGCACGCTCGTAGCAGATGCGCTGCAAATCCTCCTCCGCACCCTCCATTTTGGGGGTAAAGGTGCCGTCGGGGAAGGGGCGCAGTCCCCCCTCAATCATATCGTTGATGAGGTTGGTGTTGGTGACAACCACCTCATAGGCCTTTTCCTCGCCGAGATAAGCAAATTCGGCAAGCATTTCCTCGGTGGTGCGGTAATAGAGGTGATTTTCGTTGTCCTCGTCCTTGAACTTCACGCTCACCATGACGCGGCGGAAGAGGTCGTCCTCCTCGTCGATATAGTGCGCATCACAGGTGGCAACCACGGGGATACCGAGGCGCTCACCGAGTGCCACCACGCGGCGGTTGAGGTCGCGCAGCGCCTCCTCGTCGGGCACCATGCCCTTTTCAATCATAAAGCGATTGTTGGAAATCGGCTGAATTTCAAGGAAATCGTAGAATTTTGCAATTTCCTCAATCTCCCCCTCCGGCTTGTTATCAAGAATGGCGCGCATCAGCTCGCCCGCCTCACAGGCGGAGCCGATTAACAACCCCTCGCGGTGCTTTTCCAGCACCGTTCTGGGCACACGCGGAAAACGGCGGTAATAGTCGAGATAGCTGAAGGAAACGAGCTTATAAAGGTTCTTCAAGCCCACCTTGTCCTTCACGAGAATGAGCTGATGATAGGTCGGCAGACGCAGGGGGTCAGCCGCCTCGCTCATTTCACCAGCCAAATCCTTAAAGCTGAAAATCTCGGCAGCCGCCAGCTTTTCCTGCATCTTGAAGTAAACCATGGCGAGCATCTCGGCGTCCTCAGAGGCGCGATGGTGGTCGAAGTCCCCGAGGCCAAAATACTCGGCAAGGATATTGAGCTTGTGCGATTTCAGCTCGGCATTGATATGTCTGGAAAGCGCCAGCGTATCAAGATAGGGATTGGCAAAGGGGATATTCAGGCGCTTGGCAGCGGCACGGATAAAGCCCACGTCAAAGTCGGCGTTGTGCGCAATCAGCAGCCTGTCCCCCACAAACGCAAGGAACTCAGGCAGAACCGCATCAACAGTGCGCGCATCGGCAACCATGTCATCGGTGATGCCGGTGAGCTTAGTGACCTCGGCGGGGATTGGCATTTCGGGATTGACAAAGGTCTGGTAGCGGTCAAGCACCTTGCCGCCCTTAATCCTGACGGCACCGATTTCGGTGATGCCGCAGGTGGCGGCGGAAAGGCCCGTGGTTTCAAGGTCAAAGACGACAAACTCACCGTCAAAGCCGCCGTCATACTGACCGTATACGGCGCTGGCGCGGTCGTTGACAAAGTATGCCTCCATACCGAAAATCACCTTTTGCCCGAGCTTGGCGGCGTCCTTCATCACCATTTGATAGGCCTGCACGTTGCCGTGGTCAGTAATGGCGACAGCAGGGTGTCCCCACGCGTGTGCCTGCTTGACGGCAGCCTCAGGCGCAATCAGCGCGTCCATGGCGGACATCGTAGTGTGCAGGTGCAGCTCCACGCGCTTGACAGGGGCGTTATCCACGCGCTTGATGCGCTTGATGGCAGCAATATCGCTGTAATAGAAGGTCACGTCAACGTCGACAATCTCGCGGTGAACGTCCTGCTTGGCATAGCCGCGCATCGCTACGGCGGCACCGTTTTTCACCACGGCGGCAAGCGCGTCCTTATCCGCGGGGGAAAGGCCGAATTTTTTCACCATAATAGAGGAGTGACCGTCTGTCAGCGCAAAGGTCACGTTGAACTTACTGCCGTCACGCGTGGTATCCTCGGTATAGCCAAAGACCTCGCCCACAACGGAAAGACCGCGTGCGGGGCGGGTGATGTTGCCAATCGGCGTGGGGTGAATGTCAAATTTTACACCAATCGCATATTCGGGCGCAGAAATATCAAAGTGCATCACGCCCACGTGACAGATGCCGTTTTCATCAATCACCGCATCGGTCGTGTCGCCAAGCAGCGACATTTTACGCTCGCCCTGCGGCGCTGCGGCCTGCGGTGCACTGCCCTGCTCACTGCCGAAGGCACTGCCCTCTCTCGGGCGGGTATCGTATTCTCTTGCTGCCTTGCGCATCTGCGCATCAATCAGGGCAAGCTCATCACTGCCGCCAAAGCGATAGCTCTCGGCAAGCTGCTCGGAGTGACGGAATTCCACCTTGTAGTTGAGCGAAAACTCACTGCGGATAATGCCCTCCATGACCTCAGGCGTTTTGCCGAGGTCCATTAAAAGCAGGCTCTTGTCGGCATAGGGCATCTCCACGATAATGCGGTTATCCTCAATCTGCGCTTTCCAGGAATGGAAAAAGCCGCGCGCCACAATGCCGATGCGCTGGGTTTCCTCCAAAAGCTCTGCAATATAGGTTTCTCCAAACAGCTCTGCGGGATAGCGCGGCAAAATACGCACAAGCGACAGCTCGTACGCCTTTTCAATTTCATTTTCCACGCGATAGAGAATCGCCTTGGGGATAATGGCGGGAAATGCCGCCGAGACCTCAATCATGCGCTTGTCGCGGTCTGCGCGCATCGTAATATCGGTGCCCTGCGCAAGCCACGCGGCGTCAGCCTCGTGCGGCGTATATCTGTTAAAAATTTCAAGCAAGCTCTTTGCCATGTATGTTTCCTCCACACGGCAAGCGCCGCGCTTATTTTTCTTCCTTGATTTTCAAAAGCTCTGCAATCAGGCGGTCAATGACCTCGCCCTCAGGCACGCGACAAACGACCTCACCCTTTTTGATGAGCAGTGCCT
Source organism: Clostridia bacterium (assembly GCA_017396225.1). Classification (GTDB taxonomy): domain Bacteria; phylum Bacillota; class Clostridia; order Oscillospirales; family CAG-272; genus Firm-07. The sequence continues at coordinate 10,086 of JAFQMP010000046.1, forward strand.
CGCCCCTGCCGCCGCAGATGCCGATATCAGCCTCGCGTGCCTCACCGGGGCCGTTTACCACGCAGCCCATGAGCGCCACGCGCAGGGGCAAATCAAGCACGCCCGCCGCAGCCGCCGCGCGCTCAAAGCGCGCCGAAAGGTCGATGAGGTCGATTTTGGTGCGTCCGCAGGTCGGGCAGCTTACAATATTGAGCCCACTCTGTCCCTTGATATCAAGGGCAGAAAGGATATTTCTTGCCGCCGCAATCTCCTCCACGGGGTCAGCCGTGAGGGATACGCGCACCGTGTCACCAATGCCGTCTGCAAGCAAGGCACCCACGCCAATGGCGCTCTTGATGCTGCCGCGCGCGGCGTTCCCCGCCTCGGTCACGCCGAGGTGCAAGGGATAGTCAGAAGCAGCCGCCACCAGGCGGTTGGCGGCAATCATCGTTGCCACGTCAGAGGACTTGACCGATACCGCAATATCGGTAAAGCCGTATTTTTCAAGAAGGCCGATGTGATAAAAGGCGCTTTCGGCAAGTGCCGCGGCAGTGGGTCGCCCATGCTTTGCCAGAATGTGCTTTTCAAGCGAGCCGCCGTTCACGCCAATGCGAATGGGGAGATGCCTTTTTTCGCACGCCTCAACCACGGCGCGCACACGCGCCTCGTCACCGATGTTGCCGGGATTGATGCGGATTTTATCAGCACCCGCCTCCACGGCGGCAAGTGCTGCGCGGTAATCAAAGTGAATGTCCGCGACAAGGGGCATTTCGGGGATTGCCTCCTTGATGTGGGCAATCGTTTTCGCCGCAGCCGCATCGGGTACGGTCAGGCGCACCACGTCACAGCCTGCAAGGGAAAGTGCCTTGACCTGTGCAAGCGTTGCAGCCACGTCAGCGGTATCGGTATTTGTCATTGACTGAATGAGAATGGGGGCATCGCCGCCCATTTTCAGGCGCCCGACGGAAAGCGCCCTTGTTTTTCGTCTGATATCGTTGTAATTCATCGTATAAACAGCTTTGTAATATCCTTAAACGTAATCACGAACATGAGCAGCAGTAAAAGTGCCATGCCGATAAAGTGAATCATACCCTCAACCTCGCGCCTGACAGGCTTGCGCGTCACCGCCTCAATCAAAAGAAAGAGCAGTCTGCCGCCGTCCAGTGCGGGAATGGGCAGTAGATTAAAAACGCCCAGATTTACGGTGATAATCAGCACCAGGTAGAGATAGGTTGACATATCGGTTTTCGCCACCGTCACCATAGCATCTGTCACGCCGACCGGCCCTGACATCGCGTTCAGACCAAAGCGGCCCGTCAGAAGGTCTCCCAATTGGTCAAAAATCATCTTGACGGTGGAAACACCGCGCCAGAAGGCGTGCTTTACGGTGCTGCCGAAGGTCTTTTTCTCGGCAAATACGCGGAAATCCGCCTGCCCGAAGGCAACCCCCTCGGTCACGGTTGAAGGAAAAATCACATTTTCCAGTGTCACGGTTTCACCGCCGCGCTTGACGGTCAGGGTAATCGGCTCATAGCCGCTGTTCATAATCTCGTAGACAAGCTCGTTGCCTGTATGCACACGCACGCCGTTCACGTGGGTGACGGTATCCCCCACCGCAAGTCCACAGTTTATGCTGGTTGCCCCCTCGTTAAACTCGCCCACGGTGGTCGAGGCAAGCTGTGCGGTCGAAAGCACCATAACAAGTGAGAGGACAAAGCCCAAAAGAATGTTCATAAAGGCGCCCGCTATCACAATGAGGATACGCTGCCAGACCTTTTTGTTGTTAAACGAGGCAGGGTCGTCGCTCTCCTCGTCCTCTCCAATCATACTGACGTAGCCGCCAATCGGCAGGGCGCGAACAGAATAAACAGTCGTACCGTCCCAGGGCTCCGCCTCGGGCGTTCCCCGCCCCGCCTCAATGTCATCAAAGGAAAGGGGCTTGACGCGCGTGCTTTCCGCGGTGTCCCCCACCTCTCGCGGCAGCTTCCTTTTGCCGCGCACCGAAAAAAGCTTGGGGCCCATGCCAATTGAAAACTCGCGAATGCCCACGCCAAAGGCGCGCGCCACAAGAAAGTGCCCCAGCTCATGAATCACGATAAGGACACCGAAGGTTGCGATAGCAAGTAAAACGTACAAAAAGGTTGGCATGGTAACTCCTTACAAAACGATTTCAGGTGCAAAAAATGATTTCCTCGGCACGGGCGCGTGCGGCGCGGTCGGCGGCGAGGATTTCCTCGAGCGTGCGCGCGTCCTTGGCATGGGACATCTCATCAAGCACACGGAGCACCGTATCCGAAATGCCGAGGAAGGACAGCTTTTCCTGAAGGAAGGCGGCAACCGCCACCTCGTTGGCAGCATTCAGGACGGCGCCCATACCGCCGCCCTCCAGATAGGCGCGGCGCGCGGCCGCGAGCAGCGGAAAGGTTTCCTCGTCGGGTGCGGCAAAGGAAAGCTTGCCGATTTTCACCAAATCAAGGGGGGCAATCACCGCTGCCGTGCGCGTGGGCGCGGTCAGCGCATATTGCACGGGCAGGCGCATATCGGGCACCGACATCTGCGCAATCACACTATTATCTATGTATTCCACCATAGAGTGAATTATACTCTCGCGATGCACAACAACCTCAACGCGGTCGGCGGGAATCCCAAAAAGATACGCCGCCTCAATCACCTCAAAGCCCTTGTTCATCAGGGTGGCGCTATCAACCGTAATCTTCGCGCCCATTTGCCACGTGGGGTGTGCCAAGGTGTCGGCAACGGTAATTTCCTTAAGTTCAGTTCTTTTCTTGCCAAAAAACGGGCCGCCAGATGCCGTAAGAATCAAGCGCTTGATTTCGCGCGCAGCGCCTGCACGCAGTGCCTGAAAGATAGCGGAATGCTCACTGTCCACGGGTGTGACGGCAAGTCCCTTTTCGCGCGCCAGTCCCATCACAAGCTCACCCGCCACCACAAGGCTCTCCTTGTTGGCAAGGGCAAGATTCTTGCCCGACGAGAGCACGGCAAGGCTGGGACGGAGTCCCGCACAGCCGAGAATGGCGTTGACGGCAAAGGTTGCCACGGTATCGTCGGCAATCATTTGGAGCAGCCCCTCCTCGCCACTGTATACACGAATGGCGGTGTCGGAGAGCGCCGAGGATAAAGCAGCCGCCGCGCGCTCATCGGTCATAGCGGCGGCGGTTACTCCAAGCGCTCTGGCGTCCTTTTCCACCTGCTGCCAGTTTCCTCTGGCGGCAAGGGCTGTCACCTGTATTCCCTGCGTTTTCGCCACGTGGATAGCCTGTCTGCCGACAGAGCCCGTGGCGCCCAATATCATAATCGCGGGATAAGCGTTTGCGTTATTCTTCATATCAGCTGAAAATCGGGTTAAAGAGGGTGATAACCAACACCACAACGGTGACCGCCATGCTGGAGTCAAAGCGGTCAAGAAGACCGCCGTGACCGGGCAGAATAAAGCCGTAATCCTTGATGCCCTGTTCACGCTTGATTGCCGACATCACAAGGTCGCCAAGCTGCGAAACGATACCCATAAAGATACCGCCGACAGGCAGGATAATGAGGTGCGGGGTCACGTCAAAGAAGTGACCGACAATCAGTCCGTAAAGCACCGCCGCGAGCGAGCAGAAGACCAGACCGCCAATGGCACCCTCCACCGTCTTTTTGGGGCTCACCGCCTCAATCAGCTTATGCTTGCCGAAGAATCTGCCCGTAAAATAGGCGAAAATATCGGTCGTCCAGGAGAGCAGGAACGGAATCAGCACCAGGAAAGCACCTGTGCGGGGCGTGTTGCGCAGCACCACGATAGCGGTGTTGGCACCGATGATATAAAACGAGGTCATAAAGACCAGTCCAATCGTCGAGCTCGGAATCTTGCCGAAATGGAAAACGATTGAAACAAACATATACACGCCAATGGCAAGTGCGGTGACGATTGCCAGCTTGCCGAGCAGCTCCAGATTATCGTGGAAAATGCGCGCAAGCATCGGGAAAGCCAGTGCGGCAAGATAAATCGGCACGCTGATGACGTAGTTTTTATCCTGCTTCAGGCAGTGCAGCATTTCCCACACCGAAATAAAGGCAATGAGGGAAAAGAGCAGCGGAAACAGATAATTCAAGGGGTCAGTGGGCGTTGTCACGTCGGCAAACAGGAAAAACGGCACAATAAACGCCAACGCCACAATCGACGTGATGATACGTATTTTCATCTTGATACTTCCCTTCACACGCCGCCGAAGCGACGTTTTCTTTGATGAAATTCGGCAATCGCGGCATCAACCTCGGCAGGGCCGAAATCGGGCCAGAGAATGTCGGTAAAATAAAGCTCGGCATAGGCTGCCTGCCACAAGAGGAAATTGGAAATGCGCAGGTCGCCGCCTGTGCGGACAATCAAGTCAAGCGGTGGACTGTCCTTGGTGTAAAGCGCGCCCTCAATATCCGCCGCCGTTACGGTGTTTTTACCGCTTGCAAGCAGCAGATTGCAGGCGTGCACCAGCTCATCGCGGCCGCCGTAATTCAGGGCGATATTCAATATACGCCTGCGCGTCCTTGTATGCGCCTCCAGGCGCTCCATACGCGTTCTGCGCGCCCCCTCAAAGGGTGCTTTATCGCCAAGAAAGACAATGCGGAAGGCATAATCATCAATTTTTTTCTCGCACTCCGCAAGGTAGCTGTCCATGAGCCTGAGAATGGCATTCACCTCACGCTTGGGGCGCTTCCAGTTCTCGGTGGAAAAGGCGTAAAAGGTCACCGCATCAATATCAAGTGTGGCACAATGGTCAAGCACGGCGCGAAAGGCCTTTACACCAAAGCGGTGTCCGTGCTCACGCGGCAAGCCGCGCTCCTTTGCCCACCTGCCGTTTCCGTCCATAATAAAGGCGATGTGGCGAGGGCCTGTGGGGTTGTTTTTTGTGGTATCAGCCATAAAAACCTCTCAAAATCGGTGCGTTACGCCCGATTTTCTATGCGCGAATGGGCGGAAAAAGACAAAACGTCCCAATCCGCCCACATTGTCAGCAAAATCAGATTGCCATGACGTCGGCCTGCTTTGCAGCAACAGCCTCGTCAATTTTCTTGATAAATCTGTCGGTCAAGTCCTGAATGGCCTTTTCGGAAGCCTTGCGCTCGTCCTCTGTCATTTCGCCGTCCTTCTCCATCTTCTTGCAAAGGTCGTTGGCATCGCGGCGGATATTGCGCACGGCAACCTTGGCGTCCTCACCCATTTTCTGCACCTGCTTGGAAAGCTCGCGGCGGCGCTCCTCGGTCAGCTGCGGGAATACCAGGCGGATTACCTGACCGTCGTTGTTGGGGGTAATGCCCACATCAGAGGCAAGAATTGCCTTCTCCATGAGCTTGAGGGTCGATGCGTCGTAGGGCTTAATCACAAGGGTGCGCGCATCAGCCAGACGAATATCAGCCATGGTGTTGATGGGCGTGGGAGAGCCGTAATACTCAAAGCATACGCGGTTGAGAACGGCAGGATTTGCCTGTCCTGCGCGAATGGTATCAAAGTTGCTGCCAAGCACAGAGAGTGCCTTCTCCATTTTTGCTTCAAAATCCTTGGTGTTCAGTTTCATAAGTAAATCTCTCTTTCTATATTAGTTGTGCAGCTCGGTGCCGATGTGCTCACCCATAACCACGCGGTAAATGTTTTCGGGGTCGTTGAGCGCAAAGGCGTAGCAGCGAATGTTGTTTTCCATACAGAAGGTGGTAGCTGACAAATCCAGCGCCTTGAGCTGCTTTTCAAGCACCTCGGCATAGGTAATCTCGTCATAGCGGCGTGCGGTGGAATCAATTCTGGGGTCGGCGGTGTAAATACCGTCTATGTTCTTTGCCATAAGCACGGCATCGGCACCAATCTCCGCGGCACGCAGCACGGCTGCCGTATCGGTTGAAAAGAAGGGCTCACCCAGACCGCAGGCGAAAATGACAACCTTGCCATCTGCAAGCGCGTTGTTCGCGTCCCTGACGGTGAAGGTGTCGGCAAACTTGCCCATTTCCACAGCGGACATGACCACCGTGTCAAGCCCCGCCTGACGAAAGCTGTCCTGTAACGCGAGCGCGTTGATTGCAGTTGCCAGCATACCCATGTTGTCAGCCTGCTTGCGGTCCATACCGCCGCCCTGCCTGCCGCGCCAGATGTTGCCTGCGCCGACGATAACGCCGATTTCCACACCGCTGTCGGCGCAAGCCTTCAAAACACTTGCCACGCGCGCGATGAAATCGAAATCAAGAATACCGCAATCCTTTTTGGTCAGGGCCTCACCCGAGAGCTTGAGCAAAATTCTTTTGTACTTCGGAGTCGCCATACGAACACCTCGCTATAAAGTCTATTCCTATATATTATATTCTATTTTTCTAAATTTGTAAAGGGGAAATTTTGAAAATCAGCAATATTTATAAATCCCCTCATAACGTCTTGCAAATGAATAACAGACAGGCATACTATTGACACGACTTGCAGTTATGCTCTTCTCCTCGTTAGACCGTCAAACCAACCTGTTCTTGAAAATCTGCAAGATTATAAATATTCTTGCCTTTTCTTTGGGCGTACCGATAGGTTGTGTAAGCGCCGCCCCAACCGTGTGAAACGTATGCAACTACATAATCAGCCTTTTCCACCATATATTGATTGCGATAGGTAATTGCGTATCGTATGGGCTTATCTTCTATTTCGGGATAAAGAATGAAATCATACTTTATTTTCTCATACTGCAAATGATTGTGCTGATACTCAGCCGTCAGATAAGGCGTAACCAATATCAGCGATACGTCAGGGTGTGTTTTCTTAAATTTTTCACAACAACCGTACGCAAAGCTGTCAAAGCCTCCATAACCGCCCAAATACATATCTACCGGCTTATCCCCTACCTTTTCCTCTAAAAACGCAAGCAAGCGTCGCTCATATTCCTCTGTGGCGGAAAATTCAGAGTGTCCGCAAAAAGTTACTATCATATCCTGCTCCTTTTATGTAGGTGTACCTACATATTGTAGCACATTCCCCCCAATCTTTCAAGAGTATGTAGGTGTGCCTTCTTATATTTTTTTGGTTTCCTGTTAAAATATATATGTAGGTAAATCTACGGAATGATTTTTTGCAGAGGGGGTATATCAGCGTGACTGTAAATGATGCTGTTGCAAAGCGCATATCAACGCTATTGCGCGAAAAAGATATGTCCCAATACCGATTGGAGCAGGAATCGGGCATTCAGCACGGAAGCATGCAATGTATTATGAACGGACGAAACAAAACGGTAACCTTGAGTACCGTGATGATGCTTGCAAAGGGCTTTCAGATGTCCTTGACCGAGTTTTTAGATGACGATATTTTCTGTTCAGAAGATTTGGAAATAGAGCAATAAGCCGCCTTGTGTGCAAGGCGGCTTTTCGTTGCTTTACTGCATACAGTCAAAAAAGGGCGCACCGTGCGGTGCCTTCCATAAAGCAGATTTTATTTCCTGCGAGATCCGAACAGCTTTGCTGTTCGCCCTTCGGGTTTCGACTGCGTCCGCCCGTGTCATTCTGAGCGAAGCGTAGCGAAGTCGAACTGC
>JAFQMP010000047.1 GCA_017396225.1 Clostridia bacterium
CGCCCTTGTGGCGGGTGCTTTATTTTGTTTTCTTTGTTTGGCTTAAACCGGCGACACCGTGCAGCAAACAGGAGCCGAGCGCAGCGAGGTGACGGGCAAGGTTTTTGCTTGCAAAAACTTGCCACATGGCGAAGCCATGTAAGTTAATAGCCCGCAAGGCGGGCGTCATGATGTCGCGCCCTTGTGGCGGGTGCTTTATTTTGTTTTCTTTGTTTGGCTTAAACCGGCGACACCGTGCAGCAAACAGGAGCCGAGCGCAGCGAGGTGACGGGCAAGGTTTTTGCTTGCAAAAACTTGCCACATGGCGAAGCAATGTAAGTTAATAGCCCGCAAGGCGGGCGTCATGATGTCGCGCCCTTGTGGCGGGTGTTTTTTTGGCTGCCTTCGGCACCCTGTGGGCTTGACCCCGGAAGAAACTAATGTATCTGTGATTTTTGATGTTGCGGTATTGCTTCTTCCCACGACCGCGTGGCGGTCATAGACAAGCACCAGCAGGGGGCAAAAATTGTTTCTCTTAAAGCCGAAGAAGCCAAGTGTGGAATTGTTTTTTATTTTACAAGCAGGAAACTCTCCACAGGGGGCTTTTTTATTTTCTCTTTGGGGCTTTTCTTGACAACTCTTAAAATATGTAGTAGAATAGAATATATACGAGCTTTTGCTCTTTTGACAAGTTCCGCGAGAAAGGAAATATTTTATGTCAAAGCAAACTGTTTTGCTGCAGCACGTCTGGGCGCGCGCTGTTGAAATGTATGAAAATGACGGTCGCAGTGCAATCACTGCTGACTATTTTATGCTGGCATTTTTACAGACTCTCAATGAGCAGGCTGCCGACCAGCTGCCTCACCGTCTCAAAACCGCAACTGTCTCAGAGGAAATCAGCGCGGCGGAGAAGCTACTTTCCGCGTATCCCTTTGACCGCGACCAGGCGTTCGGCCGTATTGCTGCATGGATTCACGATGTCGGCTACAGTGCTACCTGGGACGAAATGATTTTCACCGATATTGAGCGCGCGGTGCAGGGCGCAGCAGGTGACAATCCCTTTGATGTGCCGATGTTCATCAAGCGCATTCTGGAGCAGCCGACCGAGGCAATCAAGGTCAATATTATATCGACTGCAACACCTGTCGAGGAGCCCTCTGCTGCTTGGCTCAGCGAAATGGAATCGCTGCTTGCGGAAATGGGCGATGCTAAGGCTGCCCCTGCGGAGAGCGCAGAAACGGCTGACGAGTGTGAGGATACTGCCGAGGAAACGCCTGAAGCCTCCGATGACACCGTCGAAACAGATGAGGCAGAGGAAACCGAGACCTCCGGTCCTACATATTCCTCCACTGAGGCGGAGATTGCTGCTGCACTTGCGGCAAGCGGCTTTGCTGCGGCACCCGAGGCAGCAGCGCCGAAGGCTGCGGTGCCTGCGGACGAATCTGATGAGGAGCCGACTGCCACCGATGCTACGCCCCCTGCTGATGCACGTCCCGACAAGCACGAAAAGAGCGAAAGTGGCGCGGAGCGTCTGGCACGAACCGTGAAGGAAACCCACGCAATTCAGACAAAGCTGTTGGACGTGGTTTACGGTCAGGACCAGGCGATTAACGCCTTTGTTTCGGGCTATTTCCAGGCAAAGCTTATGGAGTGCTGTCGTACAGGCATCACCAAGCCGCAGGCAACCTTCCTGTTTGCAGGCCCTCCCGGTGTGGGTAAGACCTTCCTTGCCGAGAGCGCAGCGCGTGCACTGAAGCTGCCCTTCTGCCGCTTTGATATGAGTGAGTATTCCGATAAGGAGGCAAATCTTGCCTTTTGCGGCTCGGATAAGGTTTATAAAAACGCGAAGGCGGGTAACGTCACCAGCTTTGTCGCGGCGCACCCTCGATGCGTGCTCCTGTTTGATGAGATAGAGAAGGCACATATCAATGTGATTTATCTCTTTTTGCAGATGCTTGATGCGGGCCGTTTGCGCGATAACTTTACCGATGAGGAGGTATCCTTCTCCAATGCGGTGATTATCTTTACCACCAACGTGGGCAAAAATCTTTATGATGACCCCAGCGTCATCAACCTTTCCGCGTTGCCGCGCAAGCAGGTGCTGAAGGCACTTGCCAGTGACGTGGACCCCATTACCCGTGCGCCCCTGTTCCCGGCTGCCATTTGCTCTCGCTTTGCATCGGGCAACGTGGTGATGTTCAACCACCTTGATGCAAGTAACCTTTTTGCAATTGCCGAGCGTGAGCTTGAAAAGAATGTGGAGGGCTTTGCATCTTCCACCAAGATTCAAATTGATGTGGACAGTAAGGTGCCTGCTGCTATTATGCTTTCAGAGGGTGGCAAGGCCGATGCCCGTACCGTAAAGGGCAGGGCAAATGCCTTCTTCCACGAGGAGCTTTATGAGCTTTTCCGCCTGCTGGCATCGGAGAAGATGAATATTTCTCCCACGCAGATTGAAAAAATCAATATTGACGTAACCCTGACGGGTGCGTCTGAGGATATCCGTGCGATGTTTGTGAACAGCAAACAGCCCGAGGTGCTGGTTTTTGCCAGCGGTACCATGGGGCGCGCCGTTAAGCTGGCACTTGGCAATATTGTCTGCTATGTGACAGGCGATATTGAGGAAGCGCGTGATATTTTGTTCAATCACGATATTTCTATCGTGCTTTGCGATATCAATTGCGGTGCTGTCAAAACAGAGCAGCAGCTCCTTAACAGCGAGGACGTGCGCTCGGTCGGCCGCGATTTCCTGACCGAGGCGCTTGCCAAGTACGATTATCCCGTCTACCTGCTGCAAAGCAGCAAAAACGAAATCAGCGCGGAGGAGTTCCTTTCCTTCGCCAAAATCGGCGTGCGTGATATCCTGACGGTGGGCAATCAGGGCAGCGGTTTTGCCGAGCAGGTGCTTGCCAAGTGCGAGGTTGCATATCAGCAGAAGAATATGCACCGTCTTGCTCGCGAAAATAAGGTGCTGACCTATAAGACCTACCAGACGGTATCCACCGACAGAACGCTTGCCACCATTCATATTTTCGATTTCCGCTTGGAGCTTGCCGCAGATGCGGAGGACAGCAAGAGTATTCTCAGCAATATCTCCAAGCCGAACATTCATTTTGCCGATGTGATTGGTGCGAAGGACGCCAAGGAGGAGCTTGCGTACTTCGTGGAATACCTGAAATCCCCCGTGGAATATATGCGCAAGGGCGTGCGCGCACCGAAGGGTGTGCTGCTCTATGGCCCGCCCGGCACAGGCAAAACCCTGCTTGCCAAGGCAATGGCGGGCGAGTCCGATGTGACCTTCCTGCGTGCCGAGGGCAATCAGTTCCTTAAGCGCTATGTGGGTGAGGGTGCACAGGCGGTACACGACCTCTTTAATGCTGCGCGCAAGTATGCACCTTCGATTCTCTTTATTGACGAGATTGATGCGATTGCCAAGGACAGAAGCAGCGGTGCAGGGGAGCTGAATTCCGATGTGCTGACCGCCTTCCTTACCGAAATGGACGGCTTTAATACCGATACCACGCGACCTGTTTTTGTGCTTGCCGCCACCAATTATGATTTGACGCCCGGCTCGGCGCGCAGCCTTGACCCCGCACTTTTGCGCCGCTTTGACCGCCGCATTTACATTGATTTGCCCGATAAGGCCGAGCGCCGCCGCTATCTTGAGATGAAGGCCGCGCAGTATCAGGTGGTGACGCTGAGTCCCGAGCAGATTGAAAATATCGCAATCCGTTCAACGGGTATGAGCCTTGCGGAGCTTGAATCTGTCTTTGAAATGGCATTGCGCAATACCATTCGTACTAAGACGGGTGTGGTGGACGATGCAATTTTTGAGGAAGCATTTGAAACCTTTAACAGCGGTGAGCGCCGCGAGTGGAAGAAGGAAACCTTGACGCGTACCGCAAGGCATGAGGCGGGACACGCACTGCTTTGCTGGCTGGGTGGGGAAAAGCCCTCTTACCTGACCATTGTCGCACGCGGCGACCACGGCGGCTATATGCAGCATGGCGACCACGAAAATAAAGGCTCCTATACCAAGGCAGAGCTGTTGACCCGTATTCGCACCTCGCTTGCCGGGCGTGCCGCTGAAATCGTGTATTACGGCGATGAGGAGGGCATTTCCACAGGTGCCTCGGGCGATTTGCAGACCGCCACACGCATTGCCGAGCAGATGATTTGCAATTACGGCATGGACGATACCGTCGGTATGTCCTATGTCAGCACGCGCGAGCTTGATGCGGGCTATGGGCAGACCGTGCGTGAGCGCGTGAATGCGCTGCTGCGTGCCGAGCTTGCCAACGCCGTGTCGATTGTCCGCGCCAATCTTGCCGCCATGGACGGTATGGTAGAGGCGCTGCTTGACCGCAACCACCTGAAGGAACAGGAAATTGATGAGATTTTCCGTACGACAGGCGCTGCGCTCCCCACGTAACGAGAGATTTTTTGAAAGAAAGGAACAAACTATGATTCAGTATCATGTGTATCCCGGCGGTAAAAAGCGTGTCGTTACCTTCAGCTATGATGACGGTAGCAGAAACGACGCGCGTCTGATTGCGCTCTTTCACAAGTATGGTGTGCGCGGAACCTTTCACCTGAACGGTATCAATTATCGCGATATGAATGATACGGAGCTGCAAGAGCTCCGTGCGCGTTACGCGGGGCATGAGGTTGCCTGCCACACCCTGCGTCACGGCTGGCCCGCGCGTATGCCGGCGCAGGCTGTTGTGCGTGAGGTTGTAGAGGACCGCACGGTGCTGGAGCGTGTGTTTGGGTATCCTATTATTGGTATGTCCTATCCGAGTGGCTCTTACGACAGTGAGGTGATTGCTGCGATGCGTGCCTGTGGCATTGTATACAGCCGCACCATCAAGGATACTAAAAAATTCCCGTTCCCTGAGGATTATATGGAGTGGCACCCGACCTGTCATCACAAGGACGCGCTTCCGCTTTGCGAGAAATTTATGCGCGATATTGACTCGCAGTGGACGCGCCCCCTGCTTTACATCTGGGGACACAGCCATGAGTTTCAGACCGAGGAGGATTGGGCGTATATGGAGCAGGTTCTCGCAACTGTTGCAAACAGTGAGAAAATCTGGTATGCGACCAATATTGAAATTTACAATTACGTGACTGCGCAGTCGCATTTGCAAATTTCCTATGACGAAACCATCTTTTATAACCCCACGGCAATCGACCTCTGGGTGGAGCGTGATAAGCGCGATATCATCAAGATTCCCGCAGGGGAGAGGGTCGTCGTACCCTTTGCATAAAAACAAGCCGCAGCACCTCGGCATCGCCTTGTGATGTAGCCTGCGGCAAGTATGTTGTGCCTGGCGGCACAGAAAGCAAATACATTACTTACAGAAAAAAAGAGAGCATTTCGGCTATCACCGATTTGTTCTCTTTTTCTGCTTGTATATGGGTTTGGGGTTAGTCCTTGATTGTGTTTTGATTGGTTAAAAGCATCGCCCGTTTGTGACGCGTTATTTTCTTATAAGAAAATAACGATATTGAAAGCATGCTTGCGCGAGAGCGGTGTCGATGCCGCGAGAAACAGGAAATTTGCAGTCGAGAGAGAAGGAGTAGGTGGTTGAAATTTCTGCTCAAAGAGTTATACAAGGTACACAAAAAGGTCGGGACAGAGGCCGCGAAAAAAATATATAAAAAAACGTAAAAATATGCAATGTGCATAATTTCCGAGAAAAAGTATTGTCTTATATGACGAGCCTTGGTATAATGTGGGGCAAGTATGTGTGTAGTAGCGAGGGGTACGCCCCTGCAAAGGAGAAAGGTATGTACACGATTATCACGCTTGCCGCGACGGCACTGATAACGGCACTGCTGTGCGTGTTGGTTGCGCGTCGTTTCGAGGCGACATTTTATAAGATATTAAAAATATTAACGGTGGCATTGGGAGTGATTGGGCTTTTCCGCTTTATGCTCTGTGACGGCTTCATTTATGTCATAAACGGCGGATTGATGAACATGGTTTTTTACGAAGAAGCAGATGTGCTTTCCGCCGTGCTTCGCTGGGGCTATTTTGCTTGCTACGCGGTGGTGCCGATGGCAGTATTTACAAAAAGCAGATTGTTCCGTAATCTGGCGGGCCTGTGGTGCTTCCCCTTTGCGTTGCTCTCCTGCGTATTCTTTGAAAAGCATATGTTCTATTTTGCGCAGAATACGGGCAGGGGTATCTATATGGTACCCACCCTTCGCGCCGCATATTTCGTGCTGGAGCTGACGCTAGCGATGACTATTGTGCTGTCTTTGCTGATAAAAGAACGGCACTTGTTCCGCATCACAGACGCGCGGGAGTGGGCACATCTTCTGCTTGCCCTGCCGTGCGTGATATTTTTGACAATGCCCGCTTATGCGCTGCAGTCCTTGGTAGGCTATACCTCTCTGCGTGTTGAGACCTTCGAAGCGTTTCATTTTGGTTGGATTGCTGTGCTGGCGGCAGGCACGCTCGTGCTTTACCGCATTTTCCGCTTCCGCAGCTATGCGGACCGTTATCATTTGTGCCTGTTTTTAACGCTGGTGCTCTTTTTTCACTACAATTCGCTTTATCTGATGGGCTTCAGTCTGCCTCGTTTGCCGATTCAGCTTTGTAATCTGGCGGCGTTCTTTTATATGCTGGCAATCCCATTTAAGATGAAACGCTTTTTTCAATTTTGCTTCATCGTCAATATAACGGGTACGTTGATTGCGATTTTATCTCCTGATTTTGCTACCACAGGTCTTGGCTTCTGGAACCTGCATTACATATTTGAGCATTCCTTGGTTCTGATGGTCCCCGTGCTTGCCATGGGCCTGCGCCTTTTCCCGCGCCTGACGCGTCGCTCGTTGAAATATATGCTGATCGGATTTTGCTGTTACTTTGCGTTCTGTTTGATTTGCGGCGGCTTGTTGAATGTTTTTTCGGATTATACAGGCGAGGAGGTCAACTATTTCTTTATGTTTGACCTCGATAAGGCGAAGAGCTTTGTTTCATTTATTTCCTTTGTTGAGGTCCTTCCCGTTACCCTTGGGGCGTATACCTTTTATCCTCTGATGATGCCGATTATTTTTGTTGGGTTCTTGTTGCTTTGCCTTGTGTTTTACCGTGTAACGCTATTCTGTTATCGCGTGGAGGAGGACCACCTGGCATTGCGCAAAGCGGGAATTGACCTTTTGGAGGAATATCGTGGGAAGCCAAGCAGACGTCCACGCGAATTTCAGGATTGATACGGAGGCTGTTATGTTAGAAATCAAGCACTTAACCAAAAGTTATGCAGGCTCTACCGTGAATGCGGTGGAAGACCTTTCCATTTCCTTGCACGCAGGCGAGATTTACGGCTTTCTTGGCTCCAACGGCGCCGGAAAAAGTACGACCATAAAGGCACTTGTAGGCATTCACCCCTTTCAACAGGGAGATATTCTGATTGACGGCATTTCCATTAAGAGTGAGCCGTTGAAGGCAAAGATGCAGATTGGCTACGTTTCGGACAACCATGCGGTATTTGAGCGTCTGACGGGACGGGAATACGTGATGCATCTTGCCAATTTATACGGCGTCCCCCCGGCAGATGTGGCGGCACGCTGTGCTGATTTGCTCGAGATTTTTAATCTGAAGGACGCTTTTGACCACCCTATTAAAAGCTATTCACACGGTATGAAGCAGAAAATTTCCGTGATTGGTGCTCTGGTTCACAATCCCAAGCTCTGGGTGCTGGACGAGCCGCTGACGGGTCTTGACCCGCAGAGTGCCTATCAACTGAAAAAGGTGATGAAGCGCCACGCTAAAGCGGGCAACACGGTCTTTTTCAGCTCTCATATTCTTGATGTTGTGGAAAATCTTTGTGACCGCTGCTGCATCATTCAAAAGGGCAGGCTGCAGGGTGTTTACGACCTTGCGGAGCTTCGTGCCGAGGGGCGCTCGCTTGAGAAAATCTTTATGGGCGTGATTGGTGAAATTGAGGACGGGCTTGCCGATGCGTAAGATTTGGAACCTGCTGCACTTGCAGATTGATAACCGAACCGATATTTTGAAGACTGCCTCGCCCCGTAAAATGGGCGTGGCACTGCTGAAGGTGTTGCTCTTGCTTTCGGTCATTATTGCCGCACTCGCCTTTGCCATGATGCGCATCTTCCTGCTGGGCTTCTCAATCAACGCAGAGCTGATTGCGTTGATTATGCTCGTGATACAGGTTATTTCGCTTTTGTTTACTGTCGGACATGTCATCAGCACGCTGTACCTATCCCGTGATAACGAGCTGTTGATTTGCTTGCCTGTGACGCCCAATCAGTTCTTCATTTCCAAGGTTCTTTTGATTTACGGCAAGGAGCTGGTCTTTCACGTGATGCTCTTTTTGCCGCTGTTTCTCTGCCTTGGCATTTTTGGCGGCATGCCGACAAGCTATTATTGTGCCATACCGCTGTATTTGCTCCTGCTTCCCGTGCTGCCTATTATCGTTGCTTCCTTTCTCAGCATTCCCGTGATGCGGATATTGACGTTTTTCAAGCGTCATGCGGTGCTTGCCATACTGGTGCTGCTTGCGTTGGTTTCCGTGTGTCTCACGGCGTATATTTCCATGCTGTCCTCCCTGATGGAAAGCTTTCATATCGTGGAGCAGCAGATGCAGATTGTGTCAGACGTGAACAAGGCGGTGCTCGCCGTGGGCGGAAAGATAGTAATCTATTATCAGCTGGCTGAAGCGATGCTTTCCTTTTCGCTCTGGTATCGCATACCGCTGTTTCTTGTGCTGTGTGCGCTGCTCTCGTTTTGCACGGTGCTGCTGATTCGCCCCTTTTATTTTCGCATTGCGATGCCGCAGCTTGAGAACCGTACCAGAAGCGTACGCAAGCAACGTAATTGCTTCCGCCACGATATTCCCTTTATCAGCCTGATAAAAAAAGAGGCGGTCTGCATTTTCCGCGCGCCCTCCGAGGTTTTCCAGTATTTTCTGTTCACGCTGCTTATGCCCTTTATCGTGATTTTCTACGACCGCTTGTTGATGACGGCAACCGTCAATCAGGCGGGTGTGAATATGATTGCAGGCTCGCACGTTATGATCGTAGCGATTATGGCGATGCTTTCCAATATCTCGTCGGCCTCGGCAATTTCCCGTGACAGCTCCAATTTTCACACCTCAAAGATTGTGCCTGTCAGCTATTTTACCCAGGTGTTTGCTAAGCTGACCTTCAATGCAATCTTTACGCTGGGTGCGCTGCTCGTAACGGCCATCTTCTCCTGCTTCAAATATCCCGTGTGGCAGGTCTTGCTCGGCACCCTTGCCATCGCGTTTGCCGCCATCGGGCATATTGCGCTTTGCCTGGATATGGATATCAAAAATCCCACAATCAGTATGCAGGGCGACGAGGAGTCCTCTACGACGAGCAAAAGTACACCGCGCGCATTGGTGCATGGATTGGCCATTGGCTTCTTGATGGGTATGTTCATCATATTACAGTCTGCGGCAAAGCATGCGGTGCTGCCGTATCTGCTGCTGATTGTGTGCGCATTGGTCTTTGCGGTGTGGCGCGTGTGGCGCTTGGTTCTGCGCGTGGCACTGGCGTATGACAAAATTGAAATGTGAGTGCTTGCTATGAAAAAAACTGTAATTTTGATTTTGATTTTGCTTCCGATTGTGCTGCTGATTACTATTTCGTTTGCGGGCCGCATTCTTTCTAACTACCAACACATCTCCGTGGAGCGCGTCTTCTTTGTTGATGGAGAGGGAAGGGAGTTGGGTGCAGATGCGATGCTGACAATCAGCACGGGTGAAACCGTTGCTACGGCGATTCAGATTTTTCCGGAGCTGGCGGTGGACAAGCGGGTCAATTATACCTCGTCCGATGAAGCGGTCTGCACGGTAGATGCCACGGGCGCTGTTACCGGTGTCGGCGCAGGAGCTGCGGTGATTATGGTGAAAACCGTTGACGGTAATAAGGTTGCAATGCTCCACGTCAGCGTCAGAGCAGACGGCGTGACGGGTGTCACGCTTACGCCCGAAACGCTTGAAATGAAGCTGGGCGAAAGCAACACGCTGCAGGCTGTGGTAGAGCCGTATGCCGCCCTTGACAAGGGCGTGACCTATACAACCGACAATCCCGCCGTTGTGACAGTCAATGCGATTGGCAAGGTCACTGCGGTCGGGGTGGGTACGGCAACCGTAACCGTTACGACCAAGAATGGCGGCTTTACGGATACCTGCACCGTGACTGTAACAAGTGATATACCGCCGCTTAGATTTGATTTTTCGGAAGCCGCCGATATTCAGCAGACGGGAACGGGCTATATCTGCGCCTCCCCCGTGGTGTCGCTGGCTGATTTCCTGCTCGTTGATGAAGCCCAGCTTGGCGCGGCGGAGATTCATTTCCGCGTGATTTCGGGCGAGGGCGCCACCGTGGACGCGGCCGGCGTGCTGACCTTTACACAGGCTGAGGTCGTGGTCGTTGAGGTCTATGCAGGAGATGTGAATGATCCTATTTCGCACGTGGAGGTCAGGCTTGCCTGGCTTTCCTGAGCGATGACGGATATAAACAAGGAGGAATTTACTTATGAAGCTTTTCAGAAATATTCTGATTCTTTTGTGCGCGCTGTCACTTGTGCTCGTAACCCTTGTGGCGTGCGGAGAGAAGGAGTCGCTCAGGCTTTCAGCGGATAAAACAACCGCCAAGCAGGGCGAGGTTGTCGTGTTCAGTACGGTACACGTGACCAAAAAGGGTGAGGCCGCAACAGATGCGGCGACCTATGAGATTACGGCAGGTGCCGAGTCAGCAACCCTTGTGGGAAATAAGCTGACCATTTCCGCCACCGCCGCGGACGGCGCGACCATTACGGTGGTTTCCAAAATGAACGGTATGGTATCGAATGAAATTACCGTGAAGGTTGTTGTGCCCGAAAACAGCATTTCTATTTCGGCAGATAAAACCGTGGCACAGAGAAATGAGAATGTCACAATCACGGTGAGCCTGAAGGAAAATGGGCAGAGCATTGCATCGGAGAATGCAGTGCTGTCCATTACAAGGGGCGCGGAAGCAGCTACCCTGGTCGGCACGCGGCTGACCATTGCGGCAGATGCCGTAAACGGCACCGTTATCGAGCTTTCCGCCACCTACAAGGGGCTGACCTCTAACGTGATTTCCGTGACCGTCAGCGTGCCTGTAACGGGCATCACGGCTTCTGCCCCCAAGTCCTTTGTGGCAAGCGGCTCCTTTGTAGCCCTGACGCCTACGCTGAGTCCCGCAGGTGCTGTGGGCACGGTGGAATGGGTGATTACCGAGGGTGCGTCACTCTGCGCCATTTCGGGTAATGCGCTGATGGTAAACCCCGATGCAGAGGACGGACAAACCATTAAGGTCAAGGCAAAGTGCGGCACTGTGGAGAGTAATGAACTGGTCTTTACCGTGGGTGAGGAGGAGGAAACCTTTCTGCTGTTGCTTTCTCAGAATACGCTGACTGTTGACCGCAATGGTGCCACCGCTACCGTGCTTGACGTAGAGGTGCTGAACAGCAAGCTGCAGCCCGTCACCGACCGCACTGTCAGCTTTGAGCTGATCAGCGGCGCGGAGCTTGTGGCGCTTACCCCTGACGGCAACACCTGCTCCTTCACAGCACTGGGCCACGGCGATGCCACGCTGCGTGTCAGCCTGGACGGCACCAACGTGTCCAAAACGGCCGGTATCAAGGTGATTGTACCCCCTGATGCCGTGACGCTGCCTGCGGTCTTTGCCGAGCGCCAGAGCCTGATTTATCACGTATCAATGATTGAGCCCGGTACGGGCCTTCCGGACCGCCTGCCCTTTGCGGCAAATGTGGTTGGCACCAATGCTTGCGACACCCTGAAGTACAGCTTTTCGCACGCAGACGGCACGACGGGCGACGAGGTTGCTACCTGGGCAGACGGCAAGATTACCTTCATAAAGAAGGGCCGTGTGACGGTGACTGTTTCCTCTGATTCGGGAAGCCGTAATGAAGTATCTGCTTCCTACACCTTTGATGTAAATGATGGCTACAATGTTTCAAGCTACGGTGAACTGAAGGCGTTGCTCGAGAGCGCTGCCTACAACGGTGAAATTGTAAATATCGTCGTAACCGAAAAGCCTGTGGGCGCAGGCAGCTACGTCTATGGGTATGATATTGTTCCCGATGCTGCGCTTAAGCCCGCAGCGGAGCAGACCTGGCAGGAGGTGCTGTGGCAATCCAGTATTAAGGCGGTGAATAAGAACGTCTATCTGAACGGTAACAACCACAAGATTGACGGCTCCCAGCTTCGCGTTATCTCCAAGGAGGAGCTTGATACGCTGAACGGTCAGGGCAACGGCATTTCTGCGCTGCTTGCCATTGCTCCCGAAGCAGCTGATCCGATGCAGCTTGCAGGCAGACAGTACAGAGCTAAGGTTTATAACCTTGAAATTGTGGGCAATACTCCCATTGATTTCTCGGGAGACCTTAATGGTTACCGTCCTCTGGGCAGCTATAACACGGGTCTGCAGATCGGCGACGTTAATTACGATGTGGTTTATCACCTTGAAATGAGTGGTGTCACCGTTTCCCGTTGTAACGTCGGCTTGCGTTTCCGCCGCACAATCAGTGACAGCACGGTGGATAATATTACGGTATACAACTGCTTCTCCAATGGTGTCGAGACTGAGGCATCGATTATGACCTTTGGTAAGATGACCTTTGGCAAATGCGGTGCGGCAGGCCTTGAAATGGTACCGAGCAACTCTAACGGTGCCGGCGATACGATGAATCAGGTGCAGAAAATCACCTTTGCAGGTGTGATTGATACTACGCAGAACCTGAATAACGGTCAGACGAAATACCTCTTGGAATACGGTGCAAACGGCTTTACGGTTCCGATGATTCTGCAGGGTGTATTGGCAGAGTATCAGGGCTACCCCGTTACGATGTCCCACATGATGAATGAAAAGGGAGAGTTTGGCTTTGTGACCTTTATCTTCCACGATTTCACGACGGGTACCGTCAATCTCAGCGAGGCGGTTTACCCCGGCTATCAGCAGGGTGGCATTATCAAGGCCAAGGATTTGCCCAAGGACGGTAGCGTAGATACCACGCACGAGTATATTTTGCTTGAGGTTAAGCTGGCCGATTACGGTCTTGACCTTGGCTACGCGTTGCTTTATAATCACAATTATGTAGCAAATTAATATGATAAAAAACACGGCATACCGATTGGGTATGCCGTGTTTTTGTCCAAACGCGAGGAAATATCCTATGTAAAGATAGTTAAAATTGACATTTGTGGTGAAAATGTGGAGAATGTGTTGACATTTTTCTTGTTTTGCGGTATAATGACTGTGTTAAAAAAATAACGAACTTTCGTGATACCTCAATAAACATTTTTTGGAGGCATAATATGTTTCAGTTTTTGGAGCAATACGCAGCGTACAGTGTGCTCGGCTTTTGTGCCGTGGGTGTATTTCTTGCAGTTTTCTTGATGCTCGGCATCAGGAAGGTTCGCGTCGACAACGCGCGTATGAACGAAATTTCCTCTTACATCAAAAAGGGCGCCATGGCGTATCTCTTCCGTCAGTATGAGATGCTTGGTATTTTCCTGCTTGTGATGTTCCTGGTGCTCGGCTTTATCCCCGCGCTCGGTTGGTCGCTTGCTGCGGCATTCCTGTTCGGTGCCGTGCTTTCGGTAGCGGCAGGCTATCTCGGTATGCGTACCGCCGTTGTGTCTAACGTCCGCACTGCATCTGAGGCGAGGAAGGGAATTGTTTCCGCGTTCCGTGTGGCGTTCTCCGGTGGTGCCGTTATGGGTATTTTCGTCGTATCCCTCGGTGCGTTTGGCGTCGCGCTTCTCTCGCTGCTGACTGACGACGTTTCGATTCTGACGGGCTTCTCCTTGGGTGCCAGCTCGATTGCACTTTTCTGCCGCGTTGGCGGTGGTATCTATACCAAGGCAGCCGATGTCGGTGCCGACCTTGTCGGTAAGGTTGAGGCGGGAATCCCCGAGGACGACCCTAAAAACCCTGCCGTGATTGCCGATAATGTCGGTGATAACGTCGGTGACGTGGCGGGTATGGGTGCTGACCTCTTTGAAAGCTATGTTGGCTGTATCGTGTCTGCAATGCTGCTTGTTGCGGCTGCTCCCGCAAGCGTTGTCAATCAGGCGCATATTATGCTCTTGGTAGCAGGGGGCCTCTTTGCATCGCTTGTCGGCATTGTGATTGTGCGCTTGCTGAAAATCAAGAATGCCGCGCTTGCCCTGAATATCGGTACATATACGGCATCTGCGCTTAATATTGTTTTTGCGCTCCTGCTCTTCATCAAGGATATCAAGATTTTTGGCGGTGTGCTTTGCGGTATTCTGGCAGGCACGCTGATTGGTAAGATTACTGAGTTTTATACCTCGGCCAGCTA
>JAFQMP010000048.1 GCA_017396225.1 Clostridia bacterium
CCTACGGCGCGCGCCACATGCCCTGCCGCAAGGAGCAGCGCGTTGGCAAGACCGTAAAGCGCAATCAGCGGAAAATCGGGAATGTCAAAAACCAGGCAGCAGATGCCCGCAAGCAGAAGATAGAGCGCAAGCAAGCCGCCAAGCAGGCAAAGCCCTGTGGCAAGCACGGTTTTCCCCTCCTCTGCTGCCGCGCCGAGATAAAAGCGCAATATCACCGCACCGATATCAAGGAAAATCACCGAGGCGGCAAACAGGACAATTGCCGTGGCAGCGTCCATTCTGCCGAGTGCCGCTGCGGGGATTTTGGCGGTATACAGGGGCAACAGCAGAAAAACTGCCGCCTTTGAAAGCACCGTACCCACAAAATAAAGAAGGGACGTTCCGAGAAAACGCGGTTTTTCACCCGTGCTGTGCATAGGACAATCCCCTCCCTTATCAGAAATTCAAATTATTGCCAGAAAAACGTGTACGGTAGTGCATCGTACCAAACGGCACTGCGGAAGAAAAGCAGAAAGAAGAAATAGGCGAGTGTGGCAAGCAAAATTGCAATCAGCTCCACGGGCAGGGCCAAATGGCGCTCCTTTTCCCCAAAAAACGCGGGCGGTGCTGCCAGCGGTATCCACAAGAGGTACAGCACCTCAAAGTAATTAAACATACGCTGCAGCTGACCAAAGCCCGTCATCATCGCGGCAAGAATGACACCGAGGAGCATCATCAGGGTTAAAAATCCGCGCACGTCAATTCCCCGCTCGGGCGCGGCTTCGCCCTCTATGGGGGTGAGCGGGCGGTAATAAAGCCGCCAGATGCCATAGGCAGTCACGGCAAGGAACACAGCAAAAAAGCCGTAAAGAGCAAGAAATCTTGTCACCTCATAGTCAGCGTAGCGTGGGAAAATCCTGCCTGCAAGCCGAACGGCGGGCAGCACCAGCAATCGCCCAAGCAGCGCAAGCCCCGCAGTCAGCGGCAAAAGGACACGGAGTGTGCGTTTATTCACGGGAATGAGAGTTAAAATCGGGCAGAACAGGAACAAAAGCGCACTGACGTGAAAGCTTGCGGCAAGCAGCACCAGCAGGCTGTACCAAAGAAAACGCTTTTTCTTGAAAAGGCCCCACGCAAAAAGCAGCACCGACACGGCAAGCGCCTGTCGCATCGTGTTGGTATACAGCGGATATATCATCATACCCATGTAGAGGAAAAAGCCGAGGTAAATGTTTTTTGCGTGCTTGTAAATGAAAAACGACACCGAGGTGTGAATGATGACCGAGGTCACCACCGTGAGCCACTGTCCGTTGTCGGTAAAGAAACCAATCAGGGTACAAAGCAGCTTAAAGCCGGGCTCCACCCAGTTGGAATATCCCAACGCATCGAGAAGGGGTCTATCGTCAAGCCTTTCAAAAACATCAAGAAAAAGCGCGGTGTCGCGCCCGACGGTGGGCGCACGCAGTGCGGCGAGGGAAACAAGCAAAAAACAGCAAAGCGTGGCGAAAACACGCCTGTTTCTTTCGGTATCTCGCGGCAGCAAAAAACGCAGCAGCGCCATTGCGCCGAGCACAATCACGTACGCCATATTCCCTCCCTTCCGCACACGCGGTGCGATTCAGATTAGTTCAAGTGATAGAGTGCAAGCAGCCCCGTCAGCATCGCGCTTTCCGAAAAGCCCGCCTGCGCCAAGCTCTCCCACGCGCTCTCGCGTGCTTGCGGCAGGGCGTTTTCAAGCGCCCTCGCCCATGCTTTTGTATCACGCACAGGCAAATACGTTACGTTACAGACAGAGGGCACCTCGCGCGACACGCGGTCACTGACAAGGGGTGAGAGCCCCGCGGCAAGTGCCTCCAAAAGCGTCAGGGGTAAGCCCTCAAAGCGTGAGGGCAATATAAAACGGTCTGCGGCTGACAACAGTGCCGCAACATCGGCGCGGTTGCCAAGAAACTGCACCGACCCTGCGGGCAAGCGTGCGGCTAGTCGCCTGACGCGCGCCATTTGCCTGCCGCAGCCGACAAGCAGCAGCACGGCGTTTTCGTTTTTCTCGCGGTAGGCGGCAAAGATACGGAGCGCCGCCTGATGATTTTTCTGCTTTGCAAAGCGTGCAATCATCAGCACTGCCGTGGCGTCCTTGGAAAGCCCCAGTGCTGCGCGCGTTTCCGCGCGTACCGTGGGAGAAAACGCATATTTCAGGACATCAATACCGTTTTTCAGCACCAACGCACGCGCAGCGTGCTTGCCGAAGGCATAGCGTGCGGCTGCCTCGCCACACGCCACCAAATCGGTGGCGGTCTGTCTGCTGCGCAGGAGATTTAAGCAAAAAAACGGATTTTTCTCATACCGTTTTGCAGTATGAGAGTGGTGAATACGACGAGGCACCCCTGCCCTGCGTGCAGCCGCCAGTGCGGCAGCGGCGCGCTCCCCTGTGTGAACGTGAACGATATCGGGGCGGTATTCCCTGAAAAGCGCCGTCAGTGCCCTGCGATGCGCCAAGGGGCTTTTACGCCCCGGAATCAGGTGCACGGTGACACCCGCCCTCGTAAAGACCGCCTGACAAGCAGGGGCAACGACATTCTGCGCCACGATGTGACAATCGGCATCCGCAGGCAACGCACCGATATATTTTGACAGGAGCGCCTCAACGCCGCCACCCTCAAAGCCCGAAATCACATAAAAAATGCGCAAGCTCACCCCTCCTTTTGGCTGTATTAAGAAAATTATACTATATTACACGCGAAAAAGCAAGCAAAAAGGCGTCCGCAGACGCCTTTTTTATACTTGATTAAATATTTGCGTCAGGCTCAGCCGTCTGCGCGGCGCTATCCCCGACACCCGCAACCTGATATTCTTCCCTTTCATTTTCCGGCATTACCGCCACAAACGCCATAATGGCACATTCAATCATACTGTCATCGGGCTCACGCACGGTGATGCGCTGCAGCCACATACCCGGCGCGGAAATGATGCGGGTAAAGATATTATCATACTTACCCGCAAGCTTTAAGAGCTCATAGCCCACGCCCATCATAAGGGGGATAAGCAAAATCTTAAAGCCGGAGCGCACCACGGTATTGAGCACGCCCGAAAGCCCCCAGAACTGCGCGGGGATAAACAAACCCAGCACGATGCTGACCAACAGCATCAGAATGAGGAAGGAAGTGCCGCAACGGGGGTGAAAACGGCGCTGTGCGCGCACGTTCTCAACCGTCAGGGGCAGCCCCCTTTCATAGCAAAAAATCGTCTTATGCTCGGCGCCGTGGTACATAAAGGTACGGCGGATATCCTTCATCAATGACACGAGTGCCATATAGGCGACCAGTATCACAATTTTGAAAAGCCCCTCAAAGACCGAGCGCGCGAGGCGGCTTTCCGCCATGCCCTCGGGCAGCACGTGGTCGGCAAGCAACTGATAAATGAAGGTCGGCAGCCAGAAGAAAAGCACCAGCGCAAGCCCGAAGCCAAGCACGGTTGCAATCACGGTAATTGCCGTCATCGCTCCTGCGCTGACCGTGCTTTTGGGCTCTGCCCTTTCAGGCGCTCCCTCTCCTGCCGCAGCATCGGCGGCGGGGGCATCTGCCGCAGGCGCGGCGGGCACTTCCGTTCCGTCCTCCTCCATATAAATATCGGCGGAGCGCATCAGGTATTTGTAGCCGAGGCGCATCGAGTCAATAAAGCCGACAACGCCGCGAATCAGAGGTGCCTTTAAGATTTTAGGGCGAGGCTTTTTCTCGTTAACCTCCTCCTCAAAGCAAATGGTGCCGTTGGGGCGGCGGACAGCCATCGCGCTTTTCTCGGCACCGCGCATCATAATGCCCTCCATGAGTGCCTGACCGCCGATTGATGCGCGGCGACACACCGAAGACTTACAATCCTTTTCTTTCATACCGTTACCTTTCCTAAAAAGACACGCAGCAGCAAACGTCAAGCCCTTGCTGCTGCCATTGTCTTATGTAGATTATTAATTCTGGGGGATTTCCAGCTTAATCTGACCGCCCTGCTGCTTTCTGTGCTTATCAAGCAGCTTGTGAATACGCTTGACAGGGTCAAGCAGATTGCTGATGGTATCGTCGTGGTTAAGCGTGTCAATGATGTAGGACACGTACTTGCACATATTGACCTCAACTGCCCACTCCTTTGTGTCAAGCTCGGGACGGCGGTAAACAAGGTTGGTGGTGAAGATACGGTCAATGATGCCGTCCTTGAACGCCTTATCGAACTTATCAAAACCGTCGGTGAACAGACCAAAGGTTGCAAAATTGAAGATACGCTTTGCACCCTGCTGCTTGAGCTGGAATGCAACGTCGAGCAAAGACTCACCGGAGGAAATCATATCGTCGATGATGATAACGTCCTTGCCTGCCACATCGTTACCGAGGTACTCGTGTGCAACAATGGGGTTTCTGCCGTTGACAACGCGGGAGTAATCGCGGCGCTTGTAGAACATACCGATGTCAAGACCGAGCACCGAGGAGTAGTACATGCAGCGACCCATAGCGCCCTCATCGGGAGAGATAATCATCATATCCTCTTTATCAAGAGAAATGTCGGGGTACTGACGGACAAGCGCCTTAATCATCTGGTAGGTGGGGCGCACATCGTCAAAGCCGCCAAGAGGAATGGCGTTTTGCACACGGGGGTCGTGTGCATCAAAGGTGATGATGTTCTTGACGCCCATGGCGCTCAGCTCCTGGAGCATCAGTGCACAGTCCAAGGACTCACGTGCGCTGCGCTTGTGCTGACGGCCCTCGTAGAGCATCGGCATAATGACAGATACGCGGCGTGCCTTGCCTGCGATAGCGGCAATCACACGCTTGAGGTCTGCAAAGTGGTCATCGGGGCTCATCGGAACCTCGCGGCCATACATTTTATAGGTCACACCGTAATTGAAGGGGTCGCAGATGATATACACATCGTGTCCGCGCATCGAATCATGCAGGAGCGCCTTACCCTCACCCGAGCTGAAGCGGGGGCACTCAACATTGGCGATAAAGGATTCCTCGCCGCCGTGTCTTCTCCACTCCTTGAGATAATTGTCAACCTGCTGCACAAAGTGCTCGCAGCCGCGCATACCGATTACCGTCAATTCTCCGTACAGTACTTCCTTCATTACGTAAACCTCCGTACACAGATAAATATGGATTTAAGCAAGCCTGCCGCATTAGGACAGGGTCATTGCCCGCTTGAACGTAAATATTATAACATAAACATTTAAGTTTGCAAACCCCCTTGCAAGAAAAATTTGCTTTTCGGCGGTTTTTGTCAATTTGTATTCTCTGTTCTGTGTAAAACCAACAATTTACACAAAACACAAGCGTTTATTTGAGCTCCACAACCGTGACGCCGCCGTCACCCTCGCCATAGCGACCGATGCGGAAGCTTGCCACGCGCCTGTCCTTTTTGAGGTAGCCCCAGAGCGCCTGACGCAGCGCCCCTGTCCCCTTGCCGTGAATCAAGCGCACGGTCTTGAAGCCCGCAATCAGGGCGGTATCGAAATACTTATCCACCATAAACCACGCCTCATCGCCGGTGTGGCCGCGCAAATCAATTTCATCGCGGAACTCACGGGACACGCTGACATGGTAGTCGCGTGCCTTGGTTTTGTCCTTGCCGCTGCCCACGGTGGGGGCGTCCTCAATCAGGCGCAGATTTTCCACGCGCGAGCGCGTGCGGATAATGCCTGCCTGCACCTGCACGTTTCCGCTTTTATCGGGGTCAGAGAGCAGCACGCCCTTTTTGTCAATATCCACAAGATAGACCTCATCGCCCTTTTTGAGTGGCCTTGGCAGCACGTAGGCCTCGTTGCTGCGCTCCTCCACGGGGTTGAAGCGGTCCTCATTCTCGCGCAAATGCGCACGGACGGCACGACGGGTGGCATCAAGGTGCTCACCAAGGCGCGCACTCTCGCGCTCGCGGCGCACCTGCTCTAACTGTGCAAAGATATATTCACTTGATGCACGTGCACTCTCGACAAGTCCTGCTGCCTTTTGTCCTGCCGCCTCCATCACACGGCGTGCCTCGGCGGTGGCGCGTGCCTCCGTCTCGCGGGCGGCGGCAATCATCGCCTCGTTTTCGGCACGCACGCGTGCGGCCTCCTCCCTGTCGCGCTCGGCGGCAAGCCTTGCGCGCTCCAGCTCCTCAATCACGCGCTCAAACCGTCTGTTTTCCTCGCTGATGCGCGACTTGGCATCTGCCACGACCTCGGCAGGCAAGCCCAGCTTTTCGGAAATCGCAAAGGCGTTGGATTTACCCGGTGCACCGATAATCAGACGGTAGGTCGGACGGAGCGTTGCCACGTCAA
The DNA here is from genome assembly GCA_017396225.1 of Clostridia bacterium. Taxonomy (GTDB): domain Bacteria; phylum Bacillota; class Clostridia; order Oscillospirales; family CAG-272; genus Firm-07. The sequence continues at coordinate 6,281 of JAFQMP010000048.1, forward strand.
ACTCACAAGAGGCATTCTGCACACCCTTGGTATCAAGCGCAAACGCCTTCAGCTCTGCATAGTGGGTGGTTGCCACGGTCAGCGCCCCCTGCCCTCTCACGTGCGAGATAATCGCCACGGCAAGCGCGGCGCCCTCCACAGGGTCGGTGCCCGCACCCAGCTCGTCAAAGAGAACGAGCGAATGAGGGGTCACGCGCTTGACAATCGACACGATATGCACCATATGCGAGGAGAATGTGGAGAGCGACTGCTCTATGCTCTGCTCGTCACCGAGGTCAACCAGCACGCTGTCGAAAAGGCAGAGCGTGGAGCCCTCGTCGGCGGGGATATGCAGACCAGATTGCGCCATCAGCGCAAAGAGGCCGAGGGTTTTCAGAGTGACGGTTTTACCGCCTGTATTGGGGCCCGTGATAATCAGGGTATCCCACTCACCGCCAAGCGATACCGTAATCGGCACCACGCGGCTTTTCTCAATCAAGGGGTGGCGGGCGCGCAGGAGTGTTACCGCGCGCGCATCGGTCAAAATCGGCATCGTGGCGTCCATTTCCTCGGCAAGCTTACCGCAGGCAAAGAGAAAGGCCAGCTCGGTGATATTCTGATAATTCAGGCGAATGGCGCTTGTCGTGGCGGCAACGCCTGCGGAGAGCTCGGCGAGAACACGCTCAATCTCATGCTGCTCCTTGGCCTCCAGAATACGGAGCTCGTTATTGGCATCTACCACCGCCATGGGCTCTACAAAAATCGTGGCACCCGAGGAGCTGGTATCGTGAATCAAGCCCTTAATTTCATTTTTGCTCTCCACACGCACGGGAATGACATATCTGCCGTTGCGCATCGTCACAATATTCTCCTGCAGGTGCTTGGCATAGGAGCTTGCCGTGATGTAGTGCTGCAGCGTTTCCCTGATGCGGTTGTTTGCGATGCGGATTTTACGGCGCACATCGGCAAGCGCGGGGCTTGCCTCATCGGCAATGGTATCCTCTGCGATAATCGCGCGGTAGATACGCTCCTCTAAGCGCTTATCGGGCAACAGGCGCTCAAAAATCTCATCAAGCACCGTGTCAAAATGACGGTTTGTACGGATATATTCGAGCAATCCGCGTGCCGTACGCAGAATGTTGCCGACATCAAGCAGCTCACGCGTGGTGAGGGTGGCGCCCTTGGCGGCGCGGTCAAGCGCATCGCTGACATCGCTTACCAGGCCAAAGGAGGGCATACCCTTATCGGCAAGCAGCAGGCGCGCATCGCGCGTGCGCAGCAGACTGCGCTCCACCACAACCTTATCGCTGTCGGGGCGCAGCAAAAGCGCCTGCTCCCTTGCCCCCTTGGTGGGAGCGCAAGCGGCAAGCTTTGCCAGAATTTTATCGTATTCCAGGGTTTTCAGCATTTTTTCAGCGTGTAACATAATACCTCTTTTGGGGAAAGCCGCCAAGCTGACCTATCTGCGGAAGGAGCAGAGGCGACGGTAATTTTCAAGCGACGGAAATCCGCGTTCCAGATGATGCAATAAGTATGCCTCACCTGCGCGAGCGAACAAATCAAGGCTCTGCGCATCGGTCAGGCGGAAGGAAAAGACGCGCTTTGCCTCTGCCTGCGCGACATAGAAAAGCGCTGCTGCGGCAGAGCCCGTGAGGGGGCAAAGAATATGGCGCGTGCCCGACTCACCAATCTCAGGAAGCGGCGAAAGTGCCGTGCGTGCCGAAAGGCAGGGCTCACAAACCAGTGCACCGTTCATCACGTCAAGGTAACAATCCCCCGAAATGGGCCTGCCGCAATCGGCACACGCCCCCACGGTGGGACAAAAGCCCGCAATCACGGCGGCACGCAGCTCAAACGCCGCCTTGATGCGCGTGTCCTCCCCTGTCTTGGCAGAGAGAAGATAAAGCGCGTTCAGGCAAAGCGGCAGGATTTCTCCCGCGGGCGCGCGCTCATCGGACAATTCATAAACAATATCGGCAAAATAAGCGGCAAGAAATAGCTTTTCCACGTCGTAGCGAAGCCCCGGAAAGGTTTCAAGCGCAGAGGCGCTTTTTACCCACTTAAAGCCGTTTTTCTCGTAAAACTCAAAGTTGCTCCAGGTATAGGGCTCGGTCGCGGCGGCCTCACGGTGCTTGGTGGAATGTCCGCCCTTGAGCATCGCGACAAAGCGTCCGCCGTCGGCTGAAATCAGCGTCAGGAGCTTATCGTTTGCACCGTGCTCCTGCACACGGAGCACCAGCGCATCGGCTGTATAGTGCTGCAAAATTACTTCTCCTCGCGGTAGCCGAAGTTGCCGACAGCCGCACGGCTGTCACGCCAGTTTTCCTTGACCTTTACCCAAAGATTGAGATAGACCTTGGTGCCAAACAGCTTTTCCAAATCCTGTCTGGCATAGGAGCCGACCATTTTCAATTCCGCGCCGTTCTTGCCGACAATGATGCCCTTGTGCGATGCCTTCTCGCAGAAAATCTCGGCACGGATACGAATCAGACTGCCCTCGTCCTTAAATTCCTCAATGACAACGGCAACGCCGTGGGGCACCTCCTTGTTCAGGGTGCGCAAAATCTTCTCGCGGATAATCTCGGCGGCAATCTGTCTTTCGGGCTGGTCGGTAATCATATCCTCGGGGAAAAACCACTCCGAGGGGGCAAGCAGCTTTTCACACTCATCAAGCACGGCATCAACCTGCTTGCCGCTTTTGGCGGAAAGCGGCACAAATGCGGCAAAATCGTGCTTTTCCGCATAAGCCTTAATCGTTTCGGCAATCGTGACGGCATCGTAAAGGTCGGTCTTGTTGAGCGCCAGCACGCAAGGGATACCCGATTGCTTGAGGTAGCGGATTACGTTTTCCTCTACGTTGGTGATTTCTCTGCCTGCATCTGCCATCAGCACGACGGCATCGGCCTCACGCATCGAGGCGTTTGCGGTTTCCACCATAAAGTCGCCCAGGCTGTTCTGGGGCTTGTGAATACCGGGGGTATCCACAAACACAAACTGCGCCTCGCCGCGCGTGAGAATACCGAGGATACGGTTTCGCGTGGTCTGCGGCTTGCTCGACACAATGGCAATCTTCTCGCCGAGCAGGGCGTTCAAGAGGGTGGATTTGCCCACGTTGGGGCGACCGACAATGGCAATATATCCTGATTTTTTCATCTGTTACTCCTTTATCGCAAGTCCGAGCCTGTCCATAATCTCGGTCTGTCGTTTTCTCATATCAAGCTCGTCCGCCTCGCTCGTTTCATGGTCGTAGCCAAGCAGATGCAGCGTGGAATGTACCGTAAGGAAGGCGCACTCGCGTGCAAAGCCGTGCCCGAACTCCTCTGCCTGTGCGGCACATTTTTCAAGCGACAAAACGATGTCGCCGAGCATCTTGGTGCCGTCCGCCGCATCTTCAAAAAGCGGAAAGGAGAGCACGTCGGTGGCGCGGTCAATCTCTCTGTATGCGCGGTTGAGCGCCTGAATGCCCGCGTTGTCGGTAAAGGTGACCGACACCTCGGCGGCACCCTTCACCCCTTCATAGGCGAGGGTGGCAAGCACCGCGTCCCTGACCAGATTTTCAAGCGCCTCGTCCACGGCGTGCGCCGTCTGCGCGTTTTCAAAATAAACCGTTAATTTCATTTGTCGCTCCCCCGCTTGTCCTGCCTTTTCGGTGCCGTCTTGGGGCGCGCCTGCTCGCGCTCATAGCGCTCATAGGCGAGAATAATCCTCTGCACCAGCTTGTGGCGCACCACATCGCGGTCACTGAAATAGTGAATGTTGATGTCGGGTATGCCCGCAAGAATTTTCACGGCGGCGGCAAGACCGCTTTTCTGCCCTATGGGCAGGTCGGTCTGCGTCAGGTCACCTGTGACAACCGCCTTGGAATTGAAGCCAAGTCTTGTCAAAAACATCTTCATCTGCTCGGGGGTGCAGTTCTGCGCCTCGTCAAGAATGATAAAGCTGTCATCAAGCGTGCGGCCGCGCATATAGGCAAGCGGCGCAATCTCAATGACCTGCTTTTCCTGCAGCCTTGCATAGTTTTCGACACCAAGCATTTCATAAAGTGCATCGTAAAGGGGGCGCAGATAAGGGTCTATCTTGCTCTGCAAATCACCCGGAAGAAAGCCGAGCTTCTCGCCCGCCTCAATCGCGGGGCGCGTGAGGATAATGCGGTTAACCTCCTTGGCGCGCAGCGCCTTGACCGCCATAGCGACAGCAAGGAAGGTCTTGCCCGTGCCTGCGGGGCCAACGCCCAGCACCACGGTGTTTTTCGCAATCGCATCAACATATTTCTGCTGTCCCACGGTCTTTGCCTTGACAGGCTTGCCGCGCGCCGTCAGGCAAATGGCACCGCCGTCAAGCCTTGCGAGGTCATCGCCCTGTCCGTCACGCACCATACCGATGACGTAGGTCACGCGCTGCTCGGAAATCTCGCCGCGTGCGGCATCGTCGCGCAGGCGCAGCAGCACCGATGCGGCAAGGCGCACTGCCTCCTCATCGGCACCTGTCACAGAAATGGCGTCGCCACCACCCGCACGGCTGTTGGCAATATCGACGCCAAAGGCTGCCTCAATCTCCTTCGCGTACGCATCGCACACGCCGAAAATACGCGCCGTGATTTCACTGCTTTCGGTATGAATGATTTCCCGTTCCATAAAACCTCCTGCGGAAAGCCGCATTTATCTGTCTATCTCAAATTCCGCCACGCGGGCAATATCCTCCTCAAAGAGGGCGGTGCAAACAAGCGTCACCCCCTCGTCACTCACCACGGTTTCCACCGTTTTGGAGAGCAACGTCTTGTGGGTGGCGGCAGCGGCAAGCTTTGCCGCAAGCGCCTCATTGGCAAGCGCAAGCGCCTCGCGCGCCGTGCGCGTGCAGGTCACTGTCTCACACTCTCTGTATGTCACAAGTCGCCAGCCCGCGGGCAGCACGCGCCCATTCCACGCGCGTAAATCTTTTTCGTTCTCTATTATAACATAATTCCCCGTCAAATTTCCACTGTTTTTGAAAACTTTTCTCTCGGTGCCGAAGAATTTGAGGGAAAGCTCGTACCGCGCTCTCCCCGTGGGGCTGCTCACCGTATAGGAAAAGGGCACCGTGACAGTAAAGGTTTCCTCGGTGCGCGCCATCACCGACCCCGCCGCACGCGTCAGGCGTATACCGTTATCATTGGTATCGAGCACCCCTGTGGCAAGCAGGTCGCCCGCACGCACCACGTCCCCCGGTCGCACCAGTGCCTTCCCCTCAAAGACAAGGGGAAGCGTCACCACGCCGTCTTTCACAGCGACCAGATTGGCGGGGGCGGTGGGTGCCTTTGGCGGTGGCAGAACCGCCTCCACAACCGAAACAAGCAGAACCGTCCCCTGCCTGTTGACACTCACATAGGCAAGGCGCGCATCGGCGGCGCGCAGCGCGAGCGCCGCCTCATCGGTGGCAAGCGTGGGGATAAAGCGCCCCACCGCAATTCCCTCACGCGCAAGCAGCTCGCGCATCTCCGCCTCGGGAATATCCGCAAGCCCCGTGACCTGCACCTCCCAGACGAAGAGCGCGGAAAGGGTAATCAGCGCCACGGCAAGCAGAAGTCCCACAAGCAGGGCGGGGCGGCGCAAAAGCCCGCGCAAAAAAAGCGGCAAGCCGCCCCTTGCCACGACAGTACAGGAAATATCCGCCACCCGAGGGTGGGCAAGAACCCGCGCGGCATCGCGGGCAAGCAGGCGCAGCACCAGCGCTCCCGTCCTGCGGCGCTGACGGCGTGGGGACACACCCAGTGTGCGACAGGCCTCCAGGAGCACGGTCGCCTCCTCCCCGCACACGCTGATTTCCAGATAACCCAGCAAAAAATCAAGCATCGGTAACCTCCCCCAGCAGGAGCGCGGCAATCTGCCCCGTGACAGTGACACTCCCCGCGGCAAAGGCGCTGCAAAAAAGCGCACTGCCCTGCACCGTCAGCGTGCGGCTTCCTACGGCAAGCACGATACAGTCGTCGTGATAGTCAAGAATCCGCTTGCAGCCCCGCACGGTAAGGGTGCTGTCCCCCGCGAGCGAAAGCCCGAAGCCGCCTGGCAACGCCTCACGCGGAATATCCAGCCCTGCGGCAAGCCGCCCCAGCAAATCCCGTTTTTTCCGCATAAACAAAGCCCTCCACCCATAGTTTTTAACACTACAACACTATGAAAGCGAGGGGCGGAATATACATGACACGCAAGGGGAAATGGGGGCGTATTTTGCCCCCTGTCATCGGACTTTTGCTGCTTGTTTTCCTCACGCAAAGTGGGGAAATCGCGGCAGACGGTATCAAAAAAGGGCTTGCACTTGTCGAGGGCGTTCTTGCCCCCGCGCTCTTTCCCCCACTGGTATTTGCCACGCTGCTGATAAAGCTCCGTCTTTACGAGGGGGCGGCGCCCCTGCTTGCGCGCCCCGCGCGCACCCTCTTTGGTCTTTCGGGCAGTGGTCTTGCCGCGCTCCTTTTCGGGTGGGTGCTCGGCGTGCCTGTGGGCGCACTGTTATCGACCGCAGCATACCGCACAGGCGCACTCGATGTGAAGGAATACCGCCGTGTGCTGGTGCTTTCCACCACGCCCAGCATGGGCTTTCTTGTCAGCGCGGTGGGCGGCGGACTTTTTGGCTCCCGCGCACTCGGCTGGCTTCTCTATCTTGCCACGCTTGGCAGCGCCCTTCTCCTGACCCTTCTCAGCAGGCCGCGGAAAGAAAACGCCTGCAAAACAGCAAAAAAGCCCCTAAACGGGGCTGAAAAATGCCGATTTGCCGACGCCTTCACAGGGGCGGTAAGGGATAGCCTTTCCGCCTTTCTCCACGTGGCAGCATTCGTCCTTATTTTCTCTGCCCTTTGCGCGTATCTCTCCTGTTTTGCAGCCGCTTTTGCGATCCCTGCGAAGGTAACGGCGCTTCTGTGCGGGCTCTTTGAATTAACGGCAGGTGTGACCGCCGCCGTCGCGTCGGGGGAACCCACCGCGGCATTTCTGACAGTTGCCTTTCTTGCGGGCTTTGCCGGCATCTCAATTTGTCTGCAAGCGCTGGCGCTTGCAGAGGAAGGCACCCTGCGCGCAGGCGTGCTTTTTGGCGTAAAGCTCGTTCACGGCGTGCTCGCCGTCCTTTTTGCCATGGCCTTACAAAAGCTCCTTGGCATCGGGGTAGCACCCACTGCAAGCGCCCTGCAAACCCTGGGCGGCTACACGCACCCCGTGCCGCATCTCGGAAAATGGCTCCTTCTCTTCGGTCTTTGCTATCTCTTTATCAATCGCGTGCTGACAAAGCCGTTGGTTCATTTTATCAGGCAGAGGGGCTGACCTCTGAAGGGCAACATAAAAAGGGAGAGCCAACGCTCTCCCTTTTTATAAAGCAACACTTATGCCTCAACCTTGACAACTTCTTTGCCGTCGTAAGAACCGCAGGCCTTGCAAACATGGTGAGCAAGAACGTACTCGCCACACTTTGCACACTTAACCATACCGGGCATCTCGAGCTTGGAGTTGTTGGAACGTCTCTTATCTCTGCGTGCTTTGGAAACTTTTTTCTTCGGAACTGCCATTTTATCTACACCTCCTCTGGGATTTTCACATAATTACAAGTCATTATAGCATTAATTTTCCTGTTTGTCAACCCATTTTTGTAAAATTGCTAATCTTGGGTCAATTTCTTTTTTGGGGCAGCCGCAATCGCCCAGTCTGAGGGGCTTGCCGCACTTGGGGCAAAGGCCGGGACAGTCCTCGTCACAGAGCAGACGCATCGGGAAGCACATTAAAAGCTCCTCCCTTAACAGCTCGTCCACGTCAAGCCTTCCGTCACGAATCATCACGTAGGCATCGTCCATTTCAGCAAGCTTTTCCTCGGTGATGCTGCCCTCGGCAGCCACGGTGCGGGTAAAATCAAGCTCAAACACGCCTGTCACCTCGTCAAGACAACGCGCGCAGCTGCCGCTGTACGGCAGGGTGGCGTGCAGGAAAAGCTGCATATAGCCCGCATCATCGGTGAGGTAGCCCTTGATGTGTGCATTTTCGGGAAAGCGCACGTCCATGACCGCCTCGGGAATCAAATCGTATGCAATCTCCATACGCGTGATTTCACCGCGCAGGATAGGACCCATATTCAGTACCATTGTAAATCCTCCTTAAATATCATCGGGGCTTTGCACTGTTTCTGTTTCCGCCTCATCGGCGGGGACAAAGCGGAAGCGCAGGACGAGCAGTCCGTGTACAAAATAAAGCGCGGTAATGAGGAACACGACCAGTGCGCCATAGCGCAAAATGAGCGATTCCGCCTCGGCAAGATAAATGAAAATAACGGTAGCACCCGTCAGGAAGGGCAGCATCTCGTGCCTGAGCTGTCTCAGGTGCTGCTCCACCAGAATAACGCGCACCAGCGGCAGCACAATGGCATAGAGCACAACCAGCACAATGAGGAAATTGCTGCGCAGCAGCATCAGTGCGACACCGAGGGCAATCGACAGAAGTGCCATGAGCAGATTGAGCCACTCGCCGCGCGCCTTCAGGTTCTTCAGCGCAAGAAAGAGGGCGGGAATGTTCATCACCAGTGTGAGAAGTCCAATGGCGATAATCATAATATCAAAGAGCTCGGTCGCGTAAGGGGCAAGTGCCAGGAGTAACAATCCCACGCCCACACCGAAAAGGGTGGAAATCAGCACCTTCAGAAAATAATATACCTTTAATGTTTTCATAGCGTTCTCCCTTACAGTATTCCCTTTTCGCGAAGCAGTGCGAGCACAGGGGCGGAGAGCAGCCCCTCAGGGCTTTCGCCGCGTGCCATGAGCTCACGCACACGCGTAGAGGAAATATCCTCAAAATCATCGGCTGCCTGCCAGAGCTCTGTCCGCGCGCGCGGATTGTGTGCTAAATTATAGGCTGCCATTTCGTTTTCATAGGTGCGGTCCGCCTCGTTGCGCACGCCCTTAATAATAACGTCTGCCCCGACCCTGTCAAAGAGGTCGACAAGCATGCCCGCATCTGCCACCACACGCACGTTGGTGAGCGACTCGACAGCGGCTGCGGCAAGCGCCTTGCGCTCGGCAAGCGTAAATGTATAGGTTTTTGCGGCATTGTTCATCACCGCCACCACAACCTCATCATAACGAGCCGCGGCGCGGGTAATGATGTCAAGATGCCCCAGGGTAATCGGGTCATAGCTGCCCGGTAACAATGCAGTACTCAAATCAAATTTCCTCCGTGGTGGGGGTTAAGAGTGTAATGTGGGCGATGCCGTAGCGCGCACGGCGCAGCACGGTAAACCGCGCTGCCAGTGCCTCGTCACCGCCAAAAGGCGCCGCCTCATTGCGTGCCTCGCAGACAAGAACCGCGTGCTCCGCCAATAAATTGCGTGCCGTCAGCAGCGACAGACAAAGGGGCAGCAGCCCCTTATCATAGGGCGGGTCAAGAAAGACAAGTCCGAATGGCGCGCCCTGATAGCCTTTCAAAAAGCCTTGCGCATCGGCAGCATGGATTTCCACGTCCGCGGCAAGCTTGGTGTGTGTGGCGTTTGCGCGCATCGCGGCAAGTGCCGCCTTATCCCTGTCGACCAGCAGGGCGCGCGCCGCACCGCGGCTGACCGCCTCCAGCCCCATTTGCCCGGAGCCTGCAAAGAGGTCAAGCACCAACCGCCCCTCAATCCGCCCTTGCAGCATCGAGAAAACCGCTTCCTTTGTCCGTTCTGCGGTGGGACGGGTGATTTCGCCCGCAGGCGCCTGCAGCTTACAGCCTCTTGCTCTGCCTGTAATAATTCGCATCATGTGGGGGTACTCTCCTTGTGAAAATAGGCGTAAATTGTCCTTGCCAGCACAGGGCCCACACCGGGCGCCTTCGCCAGTGCCGCCTCGTCGGCGCGCTTGACGGCGGCAAGGCCGCCGAAATGCGCCAGAATGGTTTTTGCCTTGGCGGCACCGATGCCGGGAATATCCGTGAGGGCGGATTTGCGCAGGGTGGTGCGCTTGGCATCGCTCATCTGCCGCACCGCGTAGCGGTGCACCTCCTCCTGTATGCTGTAAATCGCGGTAAAGACCGCGCCTTCAAATGCTATGGAAATCTCCTTGTCTGCCGTGCAGAGCGCACGTGTTTTGTGGTATTCGTCCTTCACCATGCCGAAAATCGGCACGGTAATGCCCATGTCAAGCGCGACACGCCTGACCGCCGCCACGTGGGTGCGTCCGCCGTCAAGCAGGATAAGGTCGGGCATCTGGGCAAAGCTGCCTGTGGCGTCCGCAAGGTGCGCAAAGCGACGGCGAAGTGCCTCACACATCGAGGCATAGTCATCGGTGCCCTCCACCGCGCGGATACGGAAGGTGCGATAATCACTGCGCTGAAATTTGCCGTTTTCCCACACAATCATACCGCAGGTCTTATGCTCACTGCCGAAATTGGAAATATCGTACGCCTCGATACGCTGCGGCACCACCTCAAGGGCAAGCAGCTCCGCCAGGCGCAGGGCGGTGCGGTCACTTGCCTCTGCCTGACGGCGCGCCACGGCGGCACGCTCGGCGGCGTTGCTGACGGCAAGCTCACAGAGCGTATGGCGCTCCCCGCGTGCAGGGGTGTGCAGCGTGACCTTACGCGCAGCGCGTGCAGACAATGCTGACGAAAGCATCTCGCGTGTTTCCTCCTCCATGGAAAAGGAAAGCAGAATACGCGCGGGCAGGTCATCGCGGGTGCGATAATGCTCAAAAATGTAGGAAACCAGCGCCTCCTCCACGCAGGTCATCTCCTGCGCGGTGAAAACGGTTTCCATTTTATCTACAAGCGCGCCCTCGCGCACGTAAAAAACGGTCATCGCGGCGGAAAAATCGTCGCGGTAAAAGCCAAACACGTCCTCGTTCACATCGGGGGCTGCGACAACGGTCTGCTTTTCCGAAAGCTTTTCCAGGGCAAAGAGGGTGTCGCGCAGGGCGGCAGCCTTCTCAAACTCCTCACGCAGAGCGGCAGCGTTCATCTCCTCGCGCACCTGACGGCGGGTTGCGGCGGAATTGCCGCGCAGCACGTCGATGGCATAGCGGATACGCGCGGCATACGCCTCGGGCGTGACGTTGCCTGTGCAAACACCGCAGCACTGCCCCATCTGATAGTAAATACAGGGGCGCTCCTTGCCGATGTCACGCGGGAACTGCCTTTTGCAGGTCGGCAGCGCGAAAATCCTTTGAAGGGTGCGCAGCACCGAGCCTGCCACCGACGCCCCCGAATAAGGGCCGAAATACTTGCCCTTGTCGGAAAGCCTTGCGCGGGTAAAGACCAGACGCGGATAGACCTCATCTGTCACCTTGATATAGGGGTAGGACTTGGCGTCCTTCAATCTGATATTATATTTGGGCGTATGCTGCTTGATGAGAGTGTTTTCAAGAGTCAGCGCCTCCATCTCGGTATCGCAGAGGTAATACTCAAAATCCGCGACCTCGCGCACCATACGCGCGGTTTTCAGGCTTTTTTCACCCTGGTGGAAATACTGGGACACACGATTTTTCAGCTTGCGGGACTTGCCGACGTAAATGACGGCGCCGCGCGCGTTGCGCATCACGTAGACGCCCGGGGAAAGCGGGAGCGCGTTTGCCTTTTCAAGCAGACGGGTCAAGGTATCCTCGCGCCTCATCTCGGTATCTCCTTTCGGTGAAAATAAGGAAGGTGGGGTGCCGCAGCACCCCACCTACATCAAAGACGGAAGAGCCCGTCAGAAATTATTCGCAAAAGCCGCCGTCAACAAGCTGCTGCAGACCGTCAAGCGCCTCAGCCTCATCAACGCCATCAGCAATCAGAGAAACGGTCATACCCTGTGCAATACCCATAGAAAGGACACCGAGCAGGCTTTTTGCGTTTACCTTGCGGTCGCCGCGCTCCAGCCAGATAGAGCTTTTGTAGCCATTTGCCTTTTGAATAAAAAAGGTAGCCGGTCTGGCATGCAGGCCGATGGAATTATGAATGGTTACTTCACGTGAAATCATGCCGGTCAACGCTCCAATTCTAAACTTTGAGAAAGTAAAGCACACTTTGCTTTATTATAGTATAGCAAAAGTAAAATCAAAAATCAATCGTCAATTTTTTGGTATTTTACTGCAAGAGTGTCGGTAAAATTGTGTAAAATGACGCAAAATCACAGATTTTCCGTGATTGCACGCACAAAAATCTGCACCTCACCCCGCGCGGTATGCGCGGAAAGCTCCATATCGGGGCGCAGCAAAAGGCCGTTATCGAGAACCAGTACGCCGTCACGCAGCACGCCGCGGCAAACAAAGGTTGCGGTGAGGTCACAGAGCGCGCGCAGGTCACCCGTGGGCAGAAAAACCTCGACAACGTCCTCACCGTCCTCGCGCGGCATCAGGTGGGTGCGGGGTAAGACGCGGGCATCGTCCAAAAGGCGGCCAAGCTCGGTATTCCCCTCCTCCGTGCTTGTATAAAGCACGGTGTCAGCGGTGAGCAGTGCGGCAGCCTCGGGTGGGACTGCGCTCACCGAAAAGCTGACCGAATAAGAGGACTTATCGCGCTCTCCTTCAAAGAGAAAACGCAGATTATCGCGTTGCCAGATGCCGACAATGAGAAAAAGTGCCAGCAACAGCAGCGCGAGGTCCAATACGTGAAAATGATTTTTTGCAGCAATTTTTTTGCGCGATTGCTCGTTCATTCCGACACCTCCTCTAATGCGGTGCAGTCGCCCGCGGCGATGCTGCTGCCAAGGCTGACGGCATATCTGCCCCCAACATACAGCCGTTCACCCAGGGCGGTATAATAGCCCTCGTCTGCGCGGTATTCAACGGTTGCGCGCACCGTTACGATGACAATCTGCACAGGGTAGGTCAGCGTTTCGGTCACGGCGTCATCGGGCAGCAGCGTGGCGCCGCCCTCCGCCAAATAAGCCTCCCTTTCCAGGGGCTTTGACTCAATCGCGATGATTTCACCAATCACCGTGCTGCGCGCAGCGTCAAACATCGCCGTACCGACCAGCGCAGGCGGCGCCAGCGCGCCGTCGGCATCAATAAATTCAAATTGCAGCGTAATCTCCCGCTCCGCCTTGCCAAAGGCAAGCACATCGGAAAGCGGGGTAAACACCCAGACAGCCGCAAGCAGCAGAAGCGCTGCAAGGAGCACCAGCAGAATGTTAACCGCTACAAGCAGTCCCTTCGGGCAGTTCTTGCTCTTGACATACTGGTCAGATGCCCTGCGGTACTCCACGCTGCCGCGCACGCCTGTGCCCGCGCGATTAGGGGTAGAAATTCCGTACCGCTTCATACTGCACCTCCCTCACCCGTGACAGGGGCACGCTTGACGGCTTTGCGATACGAAAGCTCTGCAGCAGTGATATCGGTCACCGTTTCGTCACGATAAATATAGCGCCCATGGCAATAGCGCAGGTCTGCCGCAATCAGGGCGGCGGCTGCAAGAAATGCCGCAAGCACGGCCTTATCGTAAAAGACGTAGCCAAAGAAGGAGAATACCAGCACCGCCGCCACAAGGGTAATGCCGACGTAGGCAAGATGCTTGCCGTGCGGTGCGCGCGCCAGTGCCGTAAAGCTGTTTTGCAGCAGCACGAAGAGAAAGAGCGCGGGCAAAATGACACCCAGCAGACCGTATTCAATCAGCATCGCCTGCCAGAAATAATAAACCTCATAGCCAAAGGGCGCAGCAAGATTGCCGACATAAGGATAAATGGTGGCAAGACTGCCCTCACCCATACCGAAAAAGAGGCGCAGCACGGCAGATTCACCGCCGAAAAATCCCTCACCCTCGTGGGAAAACAGGGTATGCACGATGCTGCGTCCTGTGGCACGCGCAGGAGCGTTAACGTCCTTAAAGATATCAAAAATGGCGGAACGCGCTGCGGTTGGCAGCAAAAAGGCAGCACCTGTAAGCGCACCGCCGCCAAACAAAACGGCAAACAGGCTGCGGTGGTCAAAGACAAGCAAAAAGACAATCGGCACGGCAAGTGCGGCAAGCCAGGCACCCGTCATACCCGTAAAGGCGATAGCGGTGCCAACTGCAAGGGTACCAACCACCGCGCCAAAGCGACGCAGCCCCGTGGTTCTGAAAACAGCGGGCACAAGGAAGCTAAATGCCACCACGAGATAAAGGGCAAAGGCACGGTGGTCGGCAAAGCCGACGTGCATCACGCTGCCGTAGCGCATCATCTGGGAAAGCGATGCGCCCTCTGTATGCAAAATGGCGTTAAAGAGCCTTGTAATACCAAGGAATGCCGCCGCCGTTGCACTTATGCCGAGCGCCAGGCGTGAGCGCGTGAGCCAGTGCGGTGTCGCAAGAATGTTGACAGCGACAACATAGAAAAAGAGCAGCAAAAGATTGGTGAACACCTCACGCCAGGCACCCGTACCCGTTGCGGTAAAGCCTGCGGAAAAAAGCAGGACGGCAAGGAGAGCGAGGGGAAAATCCTGCCAATCCAGGCGGAACGCGCGGTTGCCGCGCAGCACCTTGCCGAGATAGCCGACAATCGTAAGCCCCGCGAAAGCAAGCGTCAGAAAATCCGAGCCTGTCAGCAGGCGGGAAAAGGGCAGCACAAGAACCGTAAGGATAAAGCCCGCCTCGGGGACAGATAACACCATTGCCACCACCAGGAGCACCGACAAAATCGCCAGAATGGAAAGGGGGGCGGTCAGCAGACCGAGGGCTGCCACGAAAATGGCAAAGAGAAGGGCGGCGGGATAATGCGCAACGCCACGCGCGGGGGCCTCTCTTGCCAGCTCATCGGAAACACCAAGACCGTGGAAAAGCAAAAGCCCCAAAAGCGAGCCCTTACGGAGCACGTTACCGAGCGAACGGTCGCTGAGCAGAAGGAGCACGCCGACGGCGAGCACCGCAAGCCCTGCAACCAGGTGCGACCAGGTCACAAGCCCCGAAAGCGTAGAAAAGGTCTGCACGACGTAAAGGACAAGCCAGAGGGCACCCAGCATCGTAAAGAAAAAGCCGAAGGTGCGCAGGGCGGTAAAGGAGAGGGCGCGCCAGACAGCACGCAGGGCGCGGGAAACGATATTCTGCTCCATAGCGCAGGCAATCGCACGGCGGACAGTATAGTGTCGCTTGCGAGGTGCCTTGCCCTGCTTGCCACCGAAAACATACGCGGCGTGTACGCCCCTGTCGCACCTTTCATAGGAGGTGAAAAGACGACCTATAAAGCTGAGCGCGATGATATGATAAATCCATTTTGCAATACGGGAGAAAAATCCTGTAATTCTGCCCTTCCTCATAGCTCCTCCTTTCTCTCCTTTTTCAGGAAATTACTTTTTTTCAAGCAAATCGGGGCGCAGCCTTGCGGTTTCGCGCAGCGCCGCCTCGGCACGCCAGCGCGCAATATTGGCGTGGTGACCCGAAATCAGCACATCGGGCACGGTCATACCGTGAAATTCATAGGGTCTTGTGTACTGGGGGTATTCGACAAGCCCTGCGGTATGGCTCTCGTTTTCATAGCACTCAGGCGAGGAGAGCACGCCGTCCACAAGTCTTGCCACCGCATCGGTGACAATGCAGGCGGGCAGCTCACCGCCCGTCAGCACGAAATCTCCTATGGAGATTTCCTCATCAACGATTTCCTCGATGATGCGGGCATCAACCCCCTCATAGTGACCGCAGAGAATAATCAGCTGGTCAAGCTCTGCAAGCTCCCTTGCCTTCTCCTGATTGAAAACCTTGCCGCGCGGCGACATATAAATGACGCGGCGATTCTTTACCTCGCCACTCTTTGCCACAATATCGGCATAGCAATCATAGATAGGCGGTGCCATCATCAGCATGCCCTTGCCGCCACCGTAGGGGGTATCGTCAATGTGGCGGTGCTTGTCCTTGCTGTAATCCCTGATGTTATAGGTGTTCACGGCAATCGCGCCGCTTTTCTGCGCGCGACCGATGATGCTCTCGGAGAGCACACCCGACACAAACTCGGGAAACAGCGTCATAATATCAAATCTCATGCAAACATTCCCTCAATCGGCGAGAGCACAATGCCCTTTTCCGCATCGACCTCGCGCACGAAGTCGGGCACGGCAGGCACCATTGCCTCTCCCTTCTCGGTCTGAATCACGTAAATATCGGTGTTGGCGGGGTGAATGACGTCGGTGAGCACGCCGAGCCTGCCCCCCGCTGTATCAAAAACGGGCAGACCAATCATCTCCGCGACCAGGAGCACGCCCGCGGGAATTTTCAAATCCTTTCGCGCGGCATAAAGCACGGTGCCGCGCAGTGCATCAGCCGCCTCCATGGTATCCACACCCTCAATCTCAGCACAGACAAAGCGTGCGCCAAGCACCGCGGCACGGCGAAGCCGCAGGGGCTGCATATCGTCCCCCTTCTTCACGTAAACGCGGGGCAGCGCCGCAAAAACGGCAGGACTGTCACACCAGGGCTCAATTTTCACGCCGCCGCGACAGCCGTGCGTATTGATAATTTTTCCACATTCAGGATATGCGATGTAGGGCATCTGACACCTCAAAAAACGGTTTTTTTAGGATAATTTTAATTATTATAGCATACTTCACGCGTATTTTCAACACAATTCAGGCGATTTTATCGCGCGTCCCCTCTTTTTTTCTCAATTTTTAATTTTTTTGGAAAATCATCTTGTATTTGGCGGCAAAAGGTGGTATAATAGTTTGAAATATTTTCGGAGGTTCATTTATAATGGGTGGAAACATTTGGGTTACCGTCGGTATGATTGCCGTCGTTATCGTCGTATTCTATTTCTTCGGCATGCGTCCGCAGAAAAAGCAGGAGCAGGCTATGGCACAGATGCGTGACAATCTGCGCGTGGGTGATGAGATTACCACAATCGGTGGCATCATCGGCAAAATCGTCAGCATCAAGGAAGAAACCATGATTATCGAAACCGGTCGTGACCATACGCGTATCCGTCTGCTGAAAACTGCCGTACGCAACGTTGACGTGCACGCAGAGGACGCACAGGACTAAATTGCATTGCTCCCACATAGAATGAGGTGAAATCATTCTTGCAGGGAGGTCACTATGCAACACAACAAGAAAGCAGCAAAGCGCCGTTTTGCCCCCGCCGCCAAGGACGAGGTTTCCTTTGCGGGTATTCTGAAAAGCGCAGGGCTTGCCCTGCTGATTGCAGGGGGGATTGGCATTTTGCTGCTTTTGCTTTTCTCGGCGCTGCTGCTGCGCACCAAAAACCCGGGCGGACTGGTGGACGTTGCTGCCCTTGTCGCGCTGGCACTGACCGCCCTTAGCGCGGGCTTTGCCGCCACCAGGCTTTACCGCCGCCGTCTGCCCCTTTTCTGCGGCCTCGCCACAGGCGCGCTGCTGCTTTTGCTGCTCATCGCGCTTGCGCTCCTGATGCCGCGCGCAGGTGGCGGTATTCTGCGCACGCTCTGCTACGCGGCAGTCCCCTGCCTTTCGGTCCTGGGGGCATGGCTCGGTGCCGGGGAAAAAGCAATCAAAAAGCGCCCCAAGCGGCGTTTTTAGTGCCATAACGGTATGAATTAACACAAAAAAGACGGAGCAGCGCTCCGTCTTTTTTGTTGTCGTAAAAGAATTATTTGCGGTACACCGCAATATCCATCGCGGCGCCGACCGTCAGCGAATCAAGCGCCTGCAACGCAGCAAGCCCCTCGCGCGAGGTGCGGTAATAATAGGGCGTCATCGCAAACAGGCTTTGCAAATCGGGGGCGGGGAGTGCCATATCAAAGGTCAGGTGTACGGTGTCAAGCAGTGTCATCGCGGCGGGAAGGTCGGCGCGGGGCTCATTCTCGCGCGGCGTGTCGTAGAGCACGCATTTCAGTGCCCAGAGATGCTCTCTGCCTGCGGCAGCCGTAAGGAGCAAGCCCCCGGGCTTCAGGACACGCAGAATTTCGCGCTCGTCAATCGGGGCAAAGAGGCTGACCACCGCATCAAGCGAGGCATCGGCAATCGGCATATCAAAGATGCCTGCGACCAGAAAGAGCGCATCAAGTCCCTTCCCCTTGGCGGCAGATGCCGCCGCGCGGATACCGCGCTTGGAAAGGTCAAGGCCCAAGGTCTTATAGCCACTCTCGGCAATCAGGCCGGTGTAATACCCCTCTCCGCAGCCCGCATCAAGCACGGTGGCGCCCAAAGGGAGATGTTGACCTAAAATCGCCACCACGCGCGCGGCAAAGGGCGCATAATGTCCCGCCGACAAAAAGGTGCGGCGCGCCGCAATCAGCGCGGCATCGTCGCCGCCACCCGCCGCACGCGGCCCTGCCAGATTGACATAGCCCTGTGCAGCAAAATCAAAGGTGTGGCGGCGTGCGCCACCGCACGCCAGCGTATGATTTTCCTTTTGCATCGCACTGCCGCATACGGGGCAGCGCAAATTCTGTTCCCACCACATAAAAGTCTTTCCCTTCCCAGGTGTCATTGGTGTCGGTCGGGAGATACCCGCCATTCAGAACACGACATCACTGTGCCGTGTCCTCCTGCACAAGCGGCAGCTCAAACCAGAAGATGCTGCCCACGCCGAGGGCGCTGTCCACACCGTAGGCAGCACCGTGTGCCTCGAGCACGCTCTTGACAATCGAAAGCCCCAGGCCCGTTCCGATAACGGCGCGGTTGTGCACCTTATCCACGCGGTAATAGCGCTCCCAAATCTGGTCAATCACATCGGGGGCAATTCCCGCGCCCTCATCGGCAACCGCAAGCCTGACGACACCCTCACGCTTGGTGAGACTGACGCGCACACGCAGGCTCTCGCCCGTATAGTTGACGGCATTGTTGATGAGATTGTAAACCACCTGCAAAATCATCGTGCGGTCGGCAAGCACGAGGGCTTTGCCCTCGCTTTCAAAGGCAATCTGATAGCCGCTATGCTTAATCAGCGCCTCATAGCGCTGCATCGTTTCCCCTGTCAGGGCACTGATGTCAAAGACCTCAAGCTCGGGCTTTTTGGTGCCCGCACGCAGCTTGGAGAGGTCCAAGAGGTCACTCACCAGCTCCGACAGGCGCGTGGTTTCATCAATGATAATCTGCGCATTCTCGGCATTGTTTTCGCCGGGCAGGTCGCGCATAATCTCGCTGTACCCCTTAATCATCGTGAGGGGGGTGCGCAAATCGTGCGAGATATTGGCAATCAGCTCCTTCTGCAGGTGGTCGGTCGCGCTGATTTCGCGCGCGGCAAAGTTCAACGTATCGGCAAGCTCCTCGACCTCGCGGTAGCCGAAGCCCTCAAAATCCGCTGTATAATCCCCTGCCGCAAGCTTGTGCGCCTTATGGGTAATCGCCGTCAGAGGCGTCGCAATAATGCGATACAGGAGCAGTGCAAAGAGGAGTGCCGCCACAAGCAAGAGAAGCGCCGTCCAGAGAAACTGCACCTTCAGGGTATTGACGGTGGCACTGAGGGGAGTCAGCTCACTGTCAAGCAGCACGCAGTATTCCGCACCGTCAACCGTGGCAATCCGCACGCAGATTGCACTGGTAATATCCGAGGGTCGGTGCAGGCCCGGAAAACGGAAGCCCTCGTCCTCGGGCAGCTCGGCATCAAATTCCATACGCTTATCGTATCTGCCGTCGTTTGCCTTCGCCTGCGCATAGAGGTCGGACACCAGCTCTCTTGAAATATGATGTATCATACAATCGGAGCCCGCCTCGGCGCTTGACAGCTGTTTGCCTACACCGTCTGAAATGACAAAAACGCGCACGCAAATTCCCTTGCTCTGCGCCACGGCATCGAGCTGCTCATCAAAATCGGCATCACCGAAATGTGCCACGATTGATTCGTACGCCTCATCAAGCTCATCAAACTTGGCGCGCTCATAAAAGTACGTCAGCAGCCTGATTTGCAGCAACCAAATGGAAATCAGCACGAACATTGTAAAAAGGATAAGCGAACAGACCAGCTTGGCGCGAATCCCGACGTGCTGCTTTTTCCGTATCAGGGGGCGTTTCATTTCTGCTCCTCAAAGCGGTAGCCTACACCGCGCAGCGTAACAATATAGGTGCTGTAACGCCCAAGGCTCTTGCGCAGCAGCTTGATGTGCGTATCCAGCGTGCGGGCATCGCCGAAGAAATCGTAGCCCCAGACCTCACTGATGAGGCGCTCACGCGTGAGCGCCACATTGCGGTTGCGCAGCAGATAGAAAAAGAGGTCATATTCCTTGGGGGACATCTCCACGCGGCACCCGTCAATCGTCACGGTGCGGGCGGTAAGGTCAACCGACAGGCAGCCGCCGTCAAACTCCAGCACCTGATTGGCGGCGCTTGCCGCCGCAGCGCGCTGTCGCACGCGCTTCATCACTGCCTCCACGCGCAGCATCAGCTCGCGGGGCGAGAAGGGCTTGACGACATAGTCGTCAACACCCAGCTCAAAGCCGTTGATTTTATCATATTCCTCACCGCGTGCCGAGAGCATAATAATCGGTGTCTGCTCTGTTTTGCGGATTTCACGGCAAGCGGAAAAGCCGTCCAGCTCAGGCATCATAATATCGAGAATGATGATATCGAATTCACCCGTACGGGCAAGGCGCACCGCCTCCATACCGTCCCCCGCCTCGGTGACGGTGTGTCCCTCAAATTCCGCATACTTGCGAATAATGGAGCGAATACGGATTTCATCATCTACAACCAGAATGTTATACATTGTGTTCTCCTTTGACAGTCGGGTTATTCAAAGCGCACGCCCGCAGCACTCGGCACCTCCTCAACCAGCGTAACCGTGACGGTGTCGGTGGCATTGTACTGGTTCTGCGCGTTCTTGCGGTAAATGGTCAGGGTAACGGTATCGCCCACCTCATATTTGCTGCGGAGCAACCGCTTGAGCGCGCTGGTGGTGGAAACCTGCGTGCCGTCCACGGCAACAACGAGATCCCCCTCCTGTAAGGGGGCACCTGCGGGTGCCTCATAGACATAAGGGAGCGTGTAGAAATAGTTGACCGTACGGTCAACCAGGGTTACACCCAGTGTGGGCAGCCCCGGGATATAGCCGTAATCCAGCAAATCGTTCACCGAAAGCACGGCGGTATCAATCGGAATGGCAAAGCCAAGCCCCTCCACGCCCGTAGCGGAAAATTTGGCATTGACAACGCCGATGAGCTCGCCCGCCATATTGAAGAGTGCGCCTCCGGAGTTGCCTGCGTTAATCGCGGCATTGGTCTGAATCAGCGTCATCGTCAGGTTTTCTTCCATTTCCACCTCGCGCTCAAGCGCGCTGATGATACCGTTTGTCACGGTGCCGCCGAGCTGCCCCAAGGGGTTGCCAATGGCAAAGACCTCCTCACCGAGGGCAAGCGCCGAGCTGCAGCCAAGCCTTGCCACGGTCAGGGCTTCGAGAGGGGTAATCTTCAGAATCGCGATGTCGTTTTCCTCATCGGTGCCGCGCAGATACGCCTCATAGGTGTTGCCGTTTGTCAGGCGAACATAAATGTTGCTCACGCCGTCAATCACGTGGTTATTGGTGACGATGATGCCGTCGGCATGGATAATCACGCCGCTGCCTGCACCCGCCGTCAGCTGTCCGCGCCCCGAAATCGTTTCGGTGGAAATCTCCACAACCGAATCGCGCACGGCGGCGATTGCCTCAATCAGGCTTTTTGCGGCGGTGCCCGCCGAGCCGTTTGCGGAGCCGACAAGGGTGCTGCCGTCATTCTTCTGAATGACCGCACTCGCGTAATCATAGCTCGCCGCATCACCCACGGGTGCGGCTGATTCGGGTATGCTGCCCTCGGGGCTGCCCTCAGGCGTAATGCCACCGCCTGCGGGCGGCGGTGCGCTCTCCTCGGTGTCCTCGAGGGACAGCAAATGCGTAGCGACCAGATAGCCGCCAAGACCTGCCAATGCAGAAAGCAGCAAAACGCAGGCCACAATCAGGGCGACCAGTGCCCCTGCTCTGCGGCGGGGTGCGCGCACACCCTCACAGGCTTGCGAAGCCGCAGCGGGATAGGAAACGCCATACCATTCGGCAGGAGTGGCAGCGGTCTGCTTTCCCTCCGTTGCTTCCTCGCTGCTCGGATATTTATCGGGATTGATTTCACACATCGTAAAAAACTCCTTTCGGGTTCTGCCCTTTAGTATAACTTTATATTGTGAAGGTTCTATGAAATTGGCGAAAAAATTTGCCGAAAGCGCCAAAAACCACTATTTTGCATTGAATTTACCCCTAAAATATGCTATAATCACACTATACAACAAATCTAAAGGGAGGACGGCTATGAAGGACAGGGTAAAGGCACTGCTTGGTGCGCACGGCATCACCGCAGTGGCGGCGATTGCACTCACCGATGTGACGGTCACGCGCCCCTATCTGCTGGAAAGACAGGGCATCACCGCAGGCACCGCTTTTTTGTTTGCGGTACCTTATTATACCACAGATTGTGACGCGAACACAAGAAACATTTCCGCCTACGCCGTTTCCCGCGATTATCACGGCTTCTTTGCAGCCGTTTTTGCCGACGTGCTCCCCTGCCTGAAAGCGGAATTCCAGAAAAACACCTTCGCGGGCTTTGCCGACCATTCCCCGATTGCCGAGGTAGAGGCTGCCGTCAAGGCAGGGCTTGGCGTGCTTGGCAAAAATCACCTCTTTCTCAGTCACGCGCACGGCTCCTATGCCTTTCTTGGCGAAATCATCACCGATGCGCTCCTTGAAACCACGGTGTCCCCCCTTACTGCCTGCGCCGATTGCGGTGCCTGCGCGCGCGCCTGCCCCGTGGGGTTAGACGTCACGCGCTGCCTTTCTGCCCTGACACAAAGGAAGGGCGCACTGACGGCGGGTGAGCAGGCCGCACTTCTGGCACACGGCATGGCCTGGGGCTGCGACCGCTGTCAGGAGGTCTGCCCCCACAACCGCGCCGCGCGCGAGGCGGGCGGGCTTTACACCGAAATTCCCTATTTCAAGGAATCGGCAATCCCCCACCTGACCGCCGCTATGATAGAAACAATGTCCGATGAGGAATTTGCCGCACGCGCTTACAGCTGGCGCGGACGGGCGGTGATTTTACGCAATCTTGCATTGTTGGAGGCGTCCAAGACCCCCACCAACAGTTAAAATCCCAACATTTGGAGAAAGGAGAAGGTATGCTCAGATTTTTATTTTCCGCAGGCAGCGATGCCTGTGACAGCGCACTGGTTGCACGTATCAAGGCAGACCTTGCCGCAGGCGACAAGGTCATTTTGCTCGTGCCTGAGCAGGAAACCGTCGTGGCGGAACGCCACTGGCTTGACACCCTCTCCCCCACCGCGCAGCTCTCCTTTGAGGTATCCAATTTTACAAGACTTGCCAACCGCACCTTCCGCACCGTGGGCGGTCTTTCCTATCGGTATGCAACAGACGGTATCCGCGCGCTCCTGATGTGGCGCACCCTGAAGACCCTTTCCCCCACCCTCACGCACTATGCCGATGCCGCCGCAAACGACCCGCACCTGACTGACCGTATGCTCTCCGCCGTCACGCAGTTCAAGGCCTATGCCGTATCGGCAGATGCACTTTCTCAGGTGGTGGCGGAAATGGGTGACGACACGCCCCTGCATTCCAAGCTTTCCGACCTTGCAAAGATTTACGCCGCCTATCAGGGCGAGCTGGCAAAAAGCTTTGACGATATGGCAGACGACCTTGCCCGCGCGCGCAAACTGATTGAGGAAACCCCCACGCTGTATGCCGACACGCATATTTACATCGACTCCTTTACCGATTTTACGGGAGAGGAGCTGAAGCTTTGCAGAACTCTTGCAAAGCGCGCAAAAAGCCTGACCTTTACCACGCCACTGCAAGCCCCGGGTGACAAGGGTCTGCATCTGAAATCCGCAAGGGCCACATTTGAGCGCCTGCGCAGCATTGCAACAAGAGAGCTGCATATGCTCCCCCAAAACAGTTTTTTCCCTTTGGGAAAATCCCAAAACGCCCTCGCCTATCTCGCGGAAAACCTCTTTGAAATGGACGCGGAGCCTGCCCCTCTCGGCATGCAGGAAACAGGCGAAATCGTTGTGACAAGTGCCGCCTCTCCCTTTGAGGAGGCGGAGTATGCCGCAGCCACCGTTGCCGCGCTGGTGCGTGCTGGCTGCCGCTACCGCGACATCGCCTTGATTGTGCGCAACGCCGCCCATTACACGGGAATTCTTGATGCCGCCCTTGAAAAAGAGGGTATCCCCTATTTCCTGTCCGAAAAGACCGACATCACGGTGCGCCCCCTCATCAAGCTCATTCTGTTTGCCCTGCGCATCAAGCGCTACAACTGGCAAAAGGAGGACGTGGTGGGCTACCTCAAAACAGGGCTTTGCGGCGTAACCGCCGACGACGTCAACTTTTTTGAGGAATATGCCGAGGTCTGGAAGCTGCAGGGCGCTGCTGTCTACCAAAAAGAATTTATAATGAGTGCCGACGGCTATCGCGGCGCGCCCACTGCGCGCGCAGTGCGTATTCTGGCAGGTGCCAATCGTGCACGCGAGGCACTGACCCCACCCCTCGCGGCGCTCTTTACAGCCTTAGATGCCGCGACCGCTGTCAAGGAGCAGTGTGCCGCCATTTACGCCTTCCTGAAAACGCTTGGCGTGCCCGAAGCCATGAAGGCACGCGCGGCAGCGCTCCTTGCACGTGACGAGCGCCGTGAGGCGGAGGAATCCACCCGTCTCTGGAGCGTGCTGGTTGATGCGCTTGAAGCAATTGCCACAGTATCCGATACTGCCTTTTCGATTGACGACCTGATGACCGCCCTGCAGCTGGTCTTTTCCCGCACCGACGTGGGCACGATTCCCACCCGTGTGGACGAGGTCATGATTGGCTCTGCCGCCACCCTGCGCGCAGCACCTGTGCGCTATGCCCTGATTCTCGGCCTGAACGAGGGACTCTTCCCCGAGGCTATCAAGGAAACAGGGCTGCTTTCCGATGCTGAAAAGGACAAGCTGGCGGAATTTGATATTCACCTCTCCGCCAGAACTGACACCATGGCATCGGACGAGCTGTTTTATCTCACCAGAGCCTTTTCTCTGCCCACCGAGCGGCTCTATCTCTCCTATACCGAAACCACGGGGGACGGCAAAAAAGCCATGCCCTCTATCGCGCTGCGCCGTACCGAGGCACTCTTCCCCGACCTCTTTTCGGCAGCGATTGTCAAGGAGAACGGCTCGGTCAAAAGGCTGCGAAAGAACCTCGCGTTTGCAGACAGACCTGCCATTACCCGCATTTTCTCGCTCTCCGCCGCCCTTGAAAGCCTGCGCGAGTCAGATGCAGACACACGCGCGGCACTCCTTTCACTCTTGGGAAAGGACCGCACCCACGCCGAAAAAATCACGCATCTGCACACGCCGATGCAGGATACCGCAGCGGAAATTTCCCCCGCACGCGCCGAAACAATCTTTCACCCGGGGGCGTTCAATCCCACAGGGATTGAGCATTTTTCAAGCTGCCCCTTTGCCTACTACTGCCGCGAGGTACTGGGACTGCGCGAGGAGCCAACCGATACGCTGGATTCTGCGGCAGTCGGCAACTTTATCCACGCCGTTTTGGAAAAGACCTTAGAGGTCATCAAAGAGAGTAAAAAATCCCCCGATGACCTGACCGAGGCCGAGCGCACCGACATTGTCAACAAGAGTATTGCCGCCTACCGCGCGCGTTTGATTGAAATCGGCGGCGGTCTCAGTCCGCGTGCCGAGGCACTGCTCACGCGCCTGGCAGACCTCGCCCGTATTGTCGCAGGTGCGCTGCTTGCCGAGCTCGCGGACAGCTCCTTCCGCCCCGCGTTTTTAGAGCTTGACCTGAAAAAGCTGACGCAAAAGGCTGCCCTCACGTTGGGGGACGGCAGCCGAATTCCCCTCACGGGGCGCATTGACCGCGTGGATAGCTACAAGGACGAAAACGGCCACGTATATCTGCGTGTGACCGACTACAAAACAGGCAGAAAAACCTTCAAGCGTGCAGAAATTGCCGAGGGCTTTGGCTTGCAGCTCCCCCTTTACCTCTACGCGCTTTGCAAGGGCAAGCAACAGGAGCTGCTGACCGCACTGCAGCCCACTGACGGCATACTGCACCCTGCAGGTGTCACCTATATTTCCACCGCCATCAGCACCGAAAGAACCGACGCACGCATCTCACCTGACGAGGCCAAAAGGCTTGCCGCTGCCCGTCTGGGGCGCAGCGGGCTGCTGCCCGACGACCTTTCCCTGCTCCACGCCGTGTCCCACTCGGACAACAAGGCGTTGGTGAAAAAGGGCTTTACCCACGCCTCACCGGCTGATTTTGCCGACCTTTTTACCGAGCTTGAAACAACTGTCACCCGCATAGCGGGTGACATGAGAAGCGGCAACGCCGCCGCACACCCGAAAAAGCGAGAAAAGCGCTCCCCCTGCACCTATTGCGCATTTGCGCCCGTCTGCCGCACGGCGGAAAAAGATAAATTCAAAGGAGATTGATATGGCATTTTCGTTGACACACGAACAGCGTGAAGCAATTGAAGCACGCGACCGTACGCTCCTTGTTTCCGCTGCCGCAGGTGCAGGTAAAACCTCGGTATTAACCAGCCGCATTATCGCCAGTCTGGTTGACGCAGAACCCCCCCTGGACATCACCAGGCTTTTGATTGTCACATTTACCCGTGCGGCGGCGACCGAAATGCGCACCCGTATCAGCAAGGCACTCGGTGACAAGCTGAGCGAATTACAAAAAGACCTCTCGGACAGCAGTCTGCTCCCTTTGGCAGACACCCCTGACGAAAAAATTCAACAGCTCAAGGGGCAAATCTCTCACCTTGAAAAGCAACTGATGATGCTGGGCAGTGCCCGTATTTCCACGATTGACTCCTTCTATCTTGACTTGGTGCGCGCCAACTTTGAGGCGGCGGGCATGTCCCCCGCCTTCCGTCTGGTGGACGAGAGCGAGCTTTCCTCGCTCCGCCGCGAGATTATGAACCGCGTGATTGACCATTTCTACCACACTGAGCCTGCGTTCCTTGCCGTAGCCGAGCTTTTTTCCGATGTGCGCCGCGAAACCGAGCTGACCGAAAAACTCTTAAAGCTTGCCAAAAGCTTTGAAAAGCTGCCCGACGGCTACGAATTTCTCCTGCAAGCCGCCGAGAAAAACGAGGCGGCAGGGCGCGACCCCTTCGACAGCGATTACGGCAAAATTGTCTTTGGCAACCTGCGGAACATGGCGGAAAAGGGCATGGCAATGCTCGAGCGCCTTGATGCGGTGATTGATGCCGACCCCAACGCCACCGAAATTCACGCCAAAAGCAGAAAGGCGCGCGAGCAGCTGCAAGCCTCGCTCGCGGAGGCGCTTGCTGCAATCACACACAAAAATCTTGACCGTCTGCAAAGCGCCCTCACCCTCGGCGCAAGCGAGCAAATCAGAAAGGCCGACCGCCTTCCCCTCACCGAAACGGCAATCGAGCATTTCAAGGAATTCCGCACCAAATGGAAGGCGACAGCCGCCTCTCTCATTCCCTTCACCGCCACCGAGATAAAGGAAGGCAGCGCCGAGGCGGCGGAAATTCTGCGCCTGATTTATCGCGTGCTCACGCGTTATGGCGCAGAATACGAGGCAGCAAAAAAAGAGCGCGATGTGGCGGAATTTTCCGATGTTTCCCGCGCCGCCTACAAGCTGCTTGTCACCGATGACAAGAAAAAAACGCCGCTGGCGGAAAGCCTCGCCGCCTCCTTCAGTGCCGTGTATATTGACGAATATCAGGACGTTGATGCCATGCAGGACCTGACCGTTCAGGCCATTTCCACCCCCACCAACCGCTTTATGGTGGGTGACATCAAGCAAAGCATCTACCGTTTCCGCGGAGCAGACCCTGCCGTTTTCAAGGGCTACAAGCGGAATTTTCCCACCCTTGACCGCACGATATCACAGGAAAGCGCTCTGCTGTTCATGTCAGAGAACTTCCGCTGTGACCGGAATATCATTGATTTTGTCAACTGCGTATCGGGCTATCTCTTCTCGCACAATGCTGAAAGCATTGAGTACGTCCCTGCCGATGCGCTCCGCCACGGCAAAAGCGATGAAGGACGCCACCCCGACTATGTGGAGCCGCGCTGTCAGGTGATGATTTATCACGAGGAAAACACCGCCAAAAAGGGCGGTGCTGCGGCATACGACGCAGAGGACGATGAGGACGCAGGCGGCATGGACGATGCCGAGGCAAGAATGATTGCTGCCGAAATCAAGCGCCTGATTGACCATGAAAAAAAAGCGGACGGCACGCGGATTGAGCCCCGTGATATTGCCGTTCTCGGGCGCAGCAAGGACTTTGCCGCCCCCCTCGCCAAGCATCTTGCGGCGCTTGGTATTCCCGCAAGCGACACCTCCAGAAAGAACTTTTTTGAAAACCCCGAGGTGCTTTGTATGTACGCGCTCCTCGCGGTGATTGACAATCCCCTGCGCGACATCTACCTCGCCGCCACATTACGCTCCCCCTTCTTTGGCTTCACCTTAGAAGAGCTGATTACCCTGCGCGGGGCAGGTGACCGCGAGCTGTCACTTTATGAGGCGATGCGCGAGGGTCAGGCAGAAATTCTTGATGAGGGTCTGCGCACCCGCGTGGCGGTCTTTCTTGCCAAACTGAAGGATTACCGCGAAAAGGCAGAGGCGCTGCCTGTTGACAAGCTTTTGCGCTACCTCTACCGCGACACCGCCGTGCTTGCCTTTGCCGGTGACGACACGTCGGGCGACAGGCAGGGGCGCCGTCAGAACCTTCTGCGCCTCTACGAATATGCCCGAACCTTTGAGGTGGGCGGCTTTAAGGGACTTTATCGCTTTGTCCGCTACGTAGAGGACCTGATGCAAAACGAGATTGAAATGCCCTCGCCCGAGGGGCCTGAAAACGCCGTTTCCCTCTTTACCATTCACCAGGCGAAAGGACTTGAGCGCCCCGTCTGCTTTGTGGCAACCACGGGCAAATGGTTCAATACACGTGACACGCAAGGGCGCGTGCTGGTAGAGCCATCTGTCGGTGCGGCCACGCTGCTGCCCAACGTCGGCAGCTTTTCGCGTGCAGGCACCTTCGGGCGTCTGGCGCTGGAAAGCAGCATGAAGCAGCTGATGCGTGAGGAAGAAATGCGTATTCTTTACGTGGCACTGACCCGTGCCAAAGAACGCCTTTACATCACGGGCAAGCCGCGTTACGGTCTCTCAAATGCAGAATCACAGGCGGCGCGCGCGGTCTCTCCCATTACCGATTACTTTGCCGTAGCAGGCAACTCTTATCTCGATTGGATATTGGCAGCACTTGCCGCCACCAATCATGAGAACTTTGCCGAGGTCACCTACCACACACCAAGCACCCTGCGCGCGCTGCTACGCGAGGGGCAGGCGAGCGAAGCCGCCCCCGACCGAGGCCCCGAAGCCGCCACACGCGTGGAAACCCTTGCCGCAGAGTTTGAAAAGCAATTCGCCTTCTCCTATCCGTATGCACACCTGAGCGTACTCCCTGCAAAAACCTCTGTTTCCCGTCTTTCCCCCACCATGCTCGACGTCTACGATGCTGAGCCGACAGGCACGCTTGATGCCCTGGCCGAAATTGGCGGCGCAGAAACGGCGGTAAAGCGCGCAGAAAAGAAGCAAGCCGATATTGAGCGCCTGCTCCACACCTTTGAGCGTGCACCGCTTTTCGAGGATACGAAAAAAGAGCCAGATGCCGCCGCACGCGGCACCGCCACACATGAATTTTTGCAGTTCTGCGACCTGAAAAGGGCGGCAAACGGGGTGGAAAACGAGCTTGCACGCTTGATAGAGGCGCGTTTTCTCTCCCCCGATGCGGCAGATGCCGTGCGCGTAGAGGAATTGCAGAAATTTTTTGAAAGTGACCTTTACAAATCCCTCGCAAGCGCGCGAGAAATCCACCGCGAAACCCGCTTTAACATTTTTCTGCCCGCCGACGCCTTCACCGACAATGCCGCGCTGAAAGCACAGCTTGTCGGGGAACGACTCCTGGTGCAGGGGGTTATCGACCTTGTCTTTACGGACGCTGACGGCAGCCTGATTCTCTGCGACTACAAGACCGACCGTCTCTCCCCCTACGAGCTGGCAAACGACACCGCCGCTGCGAAGGCCCTGTTTGCACGCCACCGAGGACAGCTTGACTACTACAAAAAAGCAGTCGAGGCACTCTTTGGCAGAGCGCCCGACCGCACGGTCATCTATTCCTTACACGCCGGCAAGGATTTTATTGACCCCCTATCATAACACAAAAAACCACTGCCGATAGCGCGATACTCAGGACGAAGTATTCACGCTACCGACGGTGGTTTTTTTATCACAAAATCTCGGTGCGGACGGTGCTGCCCGTGGGAGTGCGGGTGACGATGAGCTTGCGGTCGATGCGCTCACGAAGCTCTGCCACGTGGGAGATGACGCCCACGGTGCGTTTGCCGTCGGAAAGCCCCGAAAGCAGGTGCATAGCACGAGCGAGCATTGCCTCGTCAAGCGAGCCGAAGCCCTCATCAATCAGCAGCATATCAAGCTGCACGCCGCCTGAGGACGCCTGCACCACGTCGGAAAGGCCGACGGCGAGGGCAAGCGACGCCATAAAGGACTCGCCGCCCGACAGGGTGGATACGTCGCGCCAGAGCCCTGTGCTGCGGTCAAGCACCTCAAGGTCAAGTCCCGTTTGGCTGCGCAAATCCTTGGCAACCTCACGGATACGGAGAGAGAAATTGCCGTCCGTCATCACCGAAAGACGGCGGTTGGCGGCAAAAATCACCGCCTTGAAATAATAGCGCTGAACATAGCTTTCAAGCGAAAGCTTACCCTTGCCGCCCCTGCCCTTTCCCGACACGGTGGCGTAGACGGTTTCAAGGACGCCCCAATCAGCATCAAGGGCGGCACGGTCACGCACCACACCGTCAAGCTCTGCAAGCGCGTGCTCGTTGAGGGTAGCAATATCGCGGAGCATCTTTGTCTGCTCCCCGAGTGCGGCAAGCGCCCCGTCAAGTGCCGTACCGACCGTATCGAAGGTGGCAAGCTCCACAGGGGTGCGACCTGCTACGGCGCTGTCGAGCAGCAGAATGGCACCGCGTGCCTCTGCAACCCGATTTTTCCCCTCGGCAAGCGCCTTGGCGCGTGCCTCAAAAACAGGCTCCTCCAAAAGGGCGGCACGGTAGTCATTGACATGGGAAAAGCCCGCAGCCGCAAGGCACGCGCCAAATTCTGCCTCTGCCGTATCCTCGGCCGTGCGGGCAGCCGACTCCGCCTCACGCATCGCCGTCAGACGTGCCGCTGCAATCACCAATTCCGCAGCAGCACGCTCCGCGTCCTTAGTTGCCAGTATCAGTAAATCGGTCAGACGGGTATGCAGCACGGTTTTTTCCGCCCTCCTGGCGGCAATCTCTGCTGCGGTGCTGTCGGCTGCGACACCAAGTGCTGTAAGCGCCTCACTCGCCTTCTTGACGCGCTCATTGGCAACAGTCAGGGCAGCCAATGCCTCTCCGCGCGCCAGCGCGGCGGCATCTGCACGCGCACGTGCCGCGCGCAGGGCTTCCTCATCGGGGGTGTCATCGGAGAGTGCTGCGGGTGCGGGGTGCGCGGTTGCACCGCAAACAGGACAGGGCACGCCCTCCCGAAGTCCCCTTGCAAGCAATCCCGCCTGACCGAGAAAATACCCCGCCTCCAGCTTGGCGTATGCCTCTGCCGTCTGCTTGGCAGCCGCAACGGTCTTCGCAAAGTGTACCTCTGCCGCCTCTGCCGTTTTCAGGGCGGCATCGCGTGCGGCAAGCGCCTGCTCCGCAGCCGCCAAGGCTTCCAGTGCCGCGGCAAGCGCGGGAAGCTCCGCTGCCTCTGCCGTGATTCGGGCAAGTGACGCACGCGCAGCAAGGTCTGCCTCCTCTGCCGCCTTCGCTGCGGCTTCTGCCGCCAAGGTTGCGGAAAGACTACTCTCAAGCGCGCTTGCCGCCTGCTGCATGGCACGCTCTGCGGTACGGACACGCAGTGCAGCACGTGCCAGCGCAAGCGCTGCCTCCTCCCCTGCGCGCGCCGCCTCGGCCTCCTTGCCGAGCAACGGGTCTGCCCGTAAGGTCGTCAGCCGCGCAATATTTTCATTCAATTCCCGCGCCGCACGCAGGGCAAGGCTATTCTCTGCAATCCGCGCGCGGAGCGTTTCCTCATCTGCGGCAAGCGCGTCAAGCTTCGCCGCCAGCTCACCCCGATAAATCCGCAAAAGCTCTGCAAGCTGCTGCGGCGCCTCTCCTGCTGCGTCTACGGCACGCGAGAAGGTCAGATAGCGCGGGTCGTCCTCAGGCATTTTCGCAGCCTGTGCAGCACTGACCGCGCGGGCGGCAAGCTCCTCGCGCCGCTTGGCACACTCTGTCGCGCGCTCCCGCAGCAGCGCCTCGGCGCGCGCATAAATCTCGGTATGGAACAGGCGCTCAAAAATCGCCTTTCGCTCCTCACTTTTGGCATTGAGAATCCGCAGGAAATCCCCCTGCGCAATCATCACGGTACGAGAAAATTGAGCGCGGTCAAGCCCCACAATCTCCGTCACGCGGGCATTCACGCGGTCTGTGCCCGTGATTAAGGTATCCTCCTCGTGTGCGAGCAGAAGGGCGATGGCAACCGACTTGGTCGTGCCCTCGCCGCGCGCCTTGGGGCGCTCATATTCGGGGGCGCGCTCCACGGTATAGGTGCGCCCACCCTGTGAAAAGGTAAATTTAACGTAGGTTTTCACATCGGGGGCGGCAAAATCCGAGCGAAAGGACCTGCCGCTGCGGCGCTCCTTGCCGCCGCTTGCCTCACCGTAAAGGGCAAAGGAAATGGCGTCAAAAATACTGGTTTTTCCTGCACCTGTTTCACCTGTCAGCAGGAAAATACCGCCGTGAAAGAGCGAAAAATCAATCGTTGTGCGGGCGGCAAAGGGGCCGAATGCGGCCATTTCAAGATAAAGCGGCTTCATTCCAACACCTCCGCATCGGAAAGCACCCTGCGCATCAGCGCCATGTGTGCCTCACTTGGCTCCTCGCCATTCTGGAAAAGAAAATGCTCGGCAAAAAGGTCAAGCGGCGCGCGGGAGGCAATCGCCTCGGTGGGGGCGACAATCTCCTCGGTCGAGGTGCCCCCGCTTTCCACGGCAAAGCGCATCAGGTTGGGAAAATTGGCACGCAACGTGAGGCAGGCATCGGGTACCACGTCCTCATCTGTGACGACAGCGCGGATATAATCCTCACTGTAAGGCATCGCAGTCAGCTCCTGCATGGTGCCGCGCACCTCACGCATCGCGTGAATGGGGGTGAGGGGCAGGCGGCGCACGTCCGTTCCCTTTTCATCAAGGGTGACAAGCACGGCACTCTTCCCCTGCCCCGCCTCCGAGAAGGAGTAGCAAAGCGGAGAGCCTGCGTAAACAATATTCCTGTCGGGCGACTGCGGACGGTGCAGGTGACCGAGCGCCACATAATCAAAATCGGCAAGAAGCCCTGCGGGGACGGCATCAACCGTGCCAATGACAGGCGCCTCACTATCCGAGCTCTCGCTCCCCGCAACAAACAGATGTGCAAGCAGCACGTGATAGTCCGCCACACCGCGCGGCGCTTCGGCAAGCAGGGCGGAGAGTGCCGCGGCACTGTCTGCAAAGCCCTCCTTGCCCATGGCGTGGGCAAGCTCGGCAGGTCGGAAATGGGGCAGCATATGGATTGCCACGCGCCCTTCCTCGGTATCAAGATATCTTGTCTGCAGCCCTACGGCAGGGTCCGCTGCGACAAACACACCGCTATCCGCCAGGAGGGGCGCGGCAAAGGCAAGGCGCTCAGCACTGTCGTGGTTGCCCGCAATCAGATACACGGGAATCTGCGCGGCGGAAAGCGCGGTGAGAAAATCCGAGAGCAGCACCGTTGCCTCGGCAGGGGGCACCGTGCGGTCGTAGACGTCGCCCGCAATCAGCAGGGCATCTATCCCCTCTGCCAGGGCAAGTGCCTTGATTTGTGCAAGCACCGCGCGCTGCTCCTCCAGCATCGAATACGCGAATACGCGCTTACCGAGGTGCAGGTCGGCAATATGTAAGAGCTTCATAAGGTTTCCTTTCAATAAGGGGACTGCCGTGCAGCCCCCTTTTCAAGCTAAATATTGATGTCGGCAAGTGACAAAATATAGGCGGTAATGCCGCGTGCATCGGGTGTCACACCACTTGCCTCCCACGCGGTGAGAAAGTCGTCATACGCTTCCCTTGCGCGGTTGTAAACAGGGGTGAAGCGCGGCTCGGTAATCGTTGCCAGCGACACATAATCCGGCAGCGCAGGCTGCTCGTCCTTCGCCCTGATGTCAAGCGACAGCTTGAAATCAAGCTTGCTTTCCCCTACGGTGACGCTGTCCACTGCCAGTGAAAAGCTCTTGCGCTTCAGCGCGATTTTACCGCGCATCACGCGTGCGGTATCCCCCGCCAGGGTCAGGGTGAAATCCTCCTTGCGGCGGTTGACCTCCAGCGTGCCGCTTGTGACGGCCTCGCTGTCGTTTTTCTGATAGGTGAAGGCTGCCTTGTAGGTGCGCCAGCCGTCCTTCTCGGTTTCCCAACAGAGCTTGTGCGTCACCTCGTTTTTGGTCAGGGTGAGGATTGCCTCGTCCTTTTCGGTCAAATCAATTGATGCGCCGCGTACAAAATCGCCCGCGGTATAATTCACATCAAGCGAGAGAAGCCCCGCAGTCAGGCGGCGGACGGCTGCGCTCAGGGTAAACTGAAAGGGCGTCGCATTGTCAATCTTCGCGCAGAGCGCCTCAATTTCAGCATCGTTGACAATCCAGTTTTCCACCCTTGCTGCGAGGGTATCAACCTGCACACCGCCCAGCGCGGAGCTCATCGCATCGCGGGTTTTTGCCAGCTCACGCAGGCGTGCGCAGAAGGCTTTGTCCTTGACGGCATCTGCCCAAGCATCGCGCAAAGCGCGGGAGAACATACTGTTATCGACCTGCAGGCGAATATAAACCGTGCCCTTTTTCACATAGCGTGAGATGCTTGCATAGTCAGTGAGGTCCTTCAAAAACGCCTCGACACGCTTATCGAGCAGCTCCGCAATCTCTCCGTTTGAGCGATAAATGGAGAAAAAGCCCTCCACCAGTGCCAGCACGGCATCATCGGTATGGTCGCCCACCGTGGGGGTGGCAAAAACCGTGCCGCTGTTGCTGCGGAAAATCGAATTTCTGAGGTCAGCCTCGAGCGTGGTCAAATCAACGCCGAGCGTGGTGGAGCCGAGAAAGGCGGTGGAGCTTGCGGTAAGCTCATTTTCGGTCAGCCAGATTTTTGCATCATAATTCTTTCCCGCCATGGTCAGGGCGGTATCCGCCATAACACGACCGTCACGCTCGTCAAAATAAAGCTGCACGCTGCCTGCCGAAATCGGTGCCTCCGCCCCGCCCCCGAAGGAAAGTCCGACAGAGCCCTTCTCAAACGCATCAACAAGCAGCGCAAGAATTTCTCCCACATCACTTTTTTCAAGCGTGCGCGTGAGAGAGGATTTGAGATAATTGAGGGGGCGCTTTCTTCCCGCACAGCCAACCAGGCTCGCTGCAAGCAGCAGAAGAGCGAGAGAAAACGCAAGAATACGGTATATAAATTTCACAGGTAATCTCCTTTGCGGAAATCATATCGTTTGAACAGATTCAGTATAATATATTTTCCCCAATTTGTCAATGCAAAAAAACGCCGTCCGCGCGGACGTGCGAAATTCGCAAATTCTCCCCCCAAATCGGCATTTTTCGCGCGGGAACCGCCCCGATACCGACAAAAGGCGGCAAAGAAAGATTTTGCAAAAATATTTTGGAAAACCCCTTGACAAGCCAACCTCTTTTTGCTATAATAACAAAGTCGCCGCAAGGAAATGCCACGATGCTGCTATAGCTCAGTCGGTAGAGCACGTCATTGGTAATGACGAGGTCATCGGTCCGAATCCGATTAGCAGCTCCATAAAAACAAAACAGTCCCCCAATCGGGGGGCTGTTTTGCTTTTATGCGGTTGTTGATGGGCACGAGGACCGATATGGAAGATGCTAAATATCTAACAAATCAAATTAAAATTTTATCGCATCTTCCCACGGGCTATGCCCGTAGACGGTCACGAATCCGATTGGCGGCACAGCCGCCAAGCCCCACAAAAAATTTCCTCGCGCAAAAAGTTTATTAAACTTTTCCCCCGCCGCATTGACAGTTCCCTTTTTCTATGTTATACTATACTGTAATATTTTCAGTATTATCCTTTTGGAGGTTACCTATGACCGCATATCACGAGCTGCCGAAAACCTACGCCCCCGGCGAGTTTGAGGAGCGCATTTATAAGAAC
>JAFQMP010000049.1 GCA_017396225.1 Clostridia bacterium
AGCATCTGCTGGAAATTGCCGAATGCCTTGCCGCAGGTGTAGAAATCGTTTGCGTTTTCCACGCGCTCACGGGTAATGGTGTGCTCGCAGAATTCATAGACGCGCCAGTAAAGGTCGTTGCTGTCGCGGAAAAAGTCCTCACCCTTCAGGGTGGGGACAACCACAAGGCTGGCGCGCGCCACGTCGCCGCCCTGTGCGCGTGCCTTCGCGCGGATATGCTCGGTGACGCCGACGATGTTTTTCATCAGCTCTGCGGGCTTGGTGAAAATCGAGGTGTTCATGCGCTGCATGATGAAACGCGCGCCAACGATAACCAGGAAGGTGTCGTTGATGTGACCGTTGCCGTAGGGGGCACAGTAGGAGGGTGTTTCGGTAAAGTAGGCGGCAAGAACCTCTCTTGTATCAATATTATCTCTGTTCATAGAACTCCTCGCTCAGCCGATAACGGGCAGGCTTGCAGCGGCGATGGACTGACCGACGCGGCGGCTGCTTTCATCGGGCAGATGAATGGTAATCTTCTCGGAGAGTGCAGGAAACTCCTCGGCAAGGACACGCTCGGCGGTCTTATGAAGAATGGAGCCGCCTTCGCCCGAGGAAACACGACCCATAAGAAGAACGTGCTTGATATCGTAGAAGAGTGCGTAGTAAGCAACGGCATAGCCGAAGTATGCGCCAATGGTTTCGTAAATCTTGGCAGCGCGCTCGTCACCGGCGGCCATCAGCTTCTGCACAGCCTTCAGCTTCTCGGCGGGGGAAGCGTTTTCGTCAAGCGTAATGCCTGCGGCGGGAGCCAGCTTGATGACGGCGTCCTGAGAGAAGTACTTGACGCCGCAGCCGTAGTCACCGGACCATTCGTCAACCATAGCGGCCTTGTTGTAGTCGGCAGGAACAAATGCCAGCTCGTTGAGCCAACCGGTGATGTTGCCGTTGCCGTCAACGTAGCCGCCCGCCTCGGAGGTTCCCATAGCAACGCCAAGCACATTGGTGTCACCAAGGTCCATTGCACCTGCAAGTGCGGTAACATCGCCGTCGTTTGCAACCTCAATCGGTACACCGCCAAACTCCTTGGCAATGTCGGTATAAATGTTCTTGACAACCTTTTCAAATGCCTCGGGATTTTCGTTCTTTACCTTGAGGAAAAGGGAGGAGGTCATGATGCGGTTGCCGATGACAACGCCTGCGGTGGAAACACCGATTGCATCAACACGGGGCATCTTGGAAGCAGCGGTTCTCATAGCCTCCATAATACCGTCGTAGTGGTACCGGGGGTCGCTCTGGAGCTTGGGGAACCAGATAACCTCCTCGGAATAGGTTGCCTCGCCCTCCACAACCGAGCTGACCTTGCGGTCACTGCCGCCTGCATCAAAGCCGATGCGGCAGCCGTCCAGGTGACGGCCAACGGGGGTTGCGGTTTCGTTGGCAGCAGGAGCCTCTTCAAAGGGAACGTGAAGAACCTCGAAGTCTGCCTCGTAAACACCCGACATGAAGTCGCGGTCAAATTCGCGGTAGCCACCGACAGCGTAGTCGGCCTTAATCATATCGGCAACAACCTTGGAGCCTGCGATAGTCAGCTTGTAGCCGCCGCGTGCCCAAAGAAGGGTCTTGACAATTCTTTCCACAAATTCGTGATTTTCCTCATCGTGACCGGTGCCGTCCTTGAATATCTCAACGGTGAACGTGGAGGTCAGACCGTTATTTCTTTCAAGCGCAATGGTGAGGGGCTGACCGCCCTCTGCCTTTACGGCAGCTTCGAAATCGCGGTATACAACGGCCATCGGCATAAAGCCGGGATCAAGGGGAGCTTTTACTTTAAGCAACATAAATGGTACGTCCTTTCTTGATGGTTCTCAAAATATTGATGTTCTCGTCAGTGATGATAATGTCGGCGTCCTTGCCCGCTTCGAGAGAGCCGATGCGGTTCTGCTTACCAATCGAGGTGGCAGGATTCAGGGTGGCCATATTGAAGACGGTGTAAACAGGCAGATTCGTGTGGTCGAGCACGTTTTTGACAGCTGCGTTCAGACGCAGCACGCTGCCTGCAATGGTGCCGTCGGCAAGGCGGCACTCAATGCCCTTGAGGAAGATTGGCTGACCGCCAAGCTCGTATTCGCCGTCGGGCATACCGCCTGCGCGGACACAGTCGGTAATCAGCACCATTTTGTCGCCCTTTGCCTTCGCAATAATACCGTAAAGTCCGGGATTGATGTGGAAGGTATCGGCGATGACCTCAACCGAAACGTGGTCGGCTGCAAGCGCCGCACCTACCACGCCGGGATTGCGGTGGGCGAGGGGGGACATGGCGTTGAAGAGGTGGGTGGCGTGGCAAACGCCGTCGCGGGTGGCGGACATCGCCTCATCAAAATCAGCATTGGTGTGACCCATGGAAATGAGAATGTCGGATTCAGCTGCCAGGCGCTTGATGCAGGCGTGGCCCTTGTCCATTTCGGGGGCAATGGTGATAGAGGTAATGATGTCGGCGTGCTCCAGCACAAAATCGGCATCGGGCGGGAGAATGTTCTCCTCTGCCTGTGCGCCCTTCTTGCCGGGGTTGATGAAGGGACCCTCTGCGTGTACGCCCAGAATCTCTGCACCGTCCCAGCTCTGACTCTCAGCCTTGAGGCTGCGTACGGTATCAAGTGCCGCGACGATTTCGGGTTTGGATATCGTCATTGTGGTGGGCAGAAATGCGGTGACGCCGTTTTTGGCGATGCCGTAAGCGATTTTTCTGATGCCGTCTACTTTGCCGTCCGAAGCGTCTTCGCCGAGATAGCCGTGAATGTGGAGGTCAATAAGACCCGGGGCCACATAATTTCCTTTGGCATCAATGCAGTCTGCGCCTGTGG
>JAFQMP010000050.1 GCA_017396225.1 Clostridia bacterium
CGAGAGCGATGACCGCGAGATTTTGTGGGTCACAGACCCCGCCCACCCCATCACCCGCGGCATTGACCGCTTTTTCGTGCTTGACCATGAGGAAACCTACGGTGAGCCCTTCAGTATCCCCGAGCCCGATAAGCTCCTTTTCATCGGCAGCTATGCAGGCGGTGAGGCTTTCCGTTCAGGCTGCCTCTACCAACGCGGCGCGGGCAAGGTGTTTTATTTCCAGCCCGGTCACGAGAGCTATCCCATCTTCTATCAGGCACCCGTGCAGACGGTTATCACCAACGCCGTCCGCTTTGTCGCACCCACCTACCGCGAAATCCCCACCTGCCCCCACGTCCGTACCATCGACGACCCCCTGGGGTATGTGATTGTCAAAAAATAAGGCATGGATTTTCAAAAATAAACCAACAAAGCACCACCGACGTGTCGGTGGTGCTTTTGTTCTACTTATTTTACTTTTTATACACCAAAATCCCGTTGTAAATCGGTCTGATGAGGCAATCGTTCGGGCGGTCGAGGTCGGCAGGGCGGTTTTCAAGCGTAAAGCCGTCCCTTTCCGCGTTGTAGATAAAGAGGGTGGAGGAGCCGCCGCCATCAAGGTTTATCACGTCCCTCGCCCCCAGCGCGTGCATAATCCGCAGACCGTCCACAAGGGTTGTGCCCTGCGAATAAGAGGGAATACGGCCGTCCGATACCATAAGCAGCACGCGACCGTCGGGGCAGAGACCCACGGTGGTGCGGGGGGCGCGGCAGGTGGAAAATTCCTCGGGAAAGCCGAGGTCGTAGGGCGCGCCGTCACGGAGCACAATATGCGAGCCCGATACTGCCATTTCAAGGTTGCCCTCATATTCGGGGTGCTCACCCAGGGTGGCAATCACAGGGGTGCCGTCCTTTAACACACCGAAAAAGGGGCGGTCAAGGTCGGGGGCCTCATACGTGGGCTTTCCCCTTGCCACGCAAAGGCCAGCAGGGTGGAAATCACCGAAAATATCAAAGAAATCCGCATTGGTGGCAGCCAGCACAGGGATTCCCGCGGCACGCGCCTGCTCCGCCTTTTCTACCACGGTGCTGATGGGGTATTCGGTTTTGCCCTCGGCATTGGTAAAGGGAGCGCCGTCCCCCGCAAGGCCCGTGGCAAAGCCGATTTTTTTGCTGTCGGCAATCAGGATAAACAACTCCACAGGCGCCTCGTTTTTATCCTTGCAGGAGATGCGGCGGTAGGTCAGGCCGTCGGCAAGGTCAACGTCGCGTGAGAAGATTGGTGTGATGGCGTAATCGGCTTCCCTGAAAAATTGCTCTGCCGTTTTTTCAAGGCTTTTTTCATATTTCACCGTGACCGTGCCGCGCACACCAACGGCGGGGAAGACCTGTTTTTTCAAAAAGACCGAAGTGGTTTCCAGGCGGAGCAGGGGATTTGCCAGCAGCGCCGCACGCGGCACCACAAAGCAATCGGCGTACTTGTCGTAGGGCTCCTCGGAATTGAGATAGGAGGTGTATTCCTTGTCACCCACAAGGAGCACCGAGTCCTCGGTTTTGTCGGGCAGGCTGATGAAAACGGCAACGTCCTCGGTTCCGTCAATCGGCATAAAGCGCAAATCACATACCGCGCCTTCGGGCAATTTGAATAACGCTGTCATTTTCTTGTCGCCTTCATCGCAGCAATCACGGCAGCAGGGTCAGCAGCGCCGAATACGGCAGAGCCCGCAACGGCAACGTCCACGCCTGCGGCGGCAACCTCGGCAATATTGGCGGGACCAACGCCGCCGTCTGCCTGTACCAGTACAGGTAGATTCTGACGGAGAATTTCATCTTTAATGGCGCGCGCCTTTTGCAGGCAGGCGGGAATTAATTTCTGACCGCCGAAGCCCGGGTAAACCGTCATAATAAGCACCATATCCACAAGGGGCAGAAGGGGGAATACCACCTCGGCAGGGGTGTCGGGCGAAATGGTAATGGCAGGGGAAATGCCCATTTCACGAATGGTCTTCAAGACCGCCGCGGGGCTCTCGGTGCTTTCATAATGAATGGAAATGCCGTCAGCGCCCGCCCTTTTGAAGTCCTCGAGATAGCGCTCGGGGCGCTCAATCATGAGGTGGACGTCAAAAAAGAGGTCGGTATGGGGGCGGAGTGCCTTGATGATACCCGCGCCAAAGGAAATGTTGGGCACAAAGATGCCGTCCATAACGTCAAGGTGGAGCATATCGGCGGTGGCAATTCTCGCCACAGCGGTTTTCAGGTCGGCAAAATCAGCCGCCAGCAGGGAGGGAGAGACCTTCATTGAAAAGCACCTCACAAAAAAGATTATTTGACATAATATGACAGTGTGCGTGCATGTATGGCGCACAGTGTGATGACAGGAAAATCCGCGCGTTGGGTCTTGGCAGGGAACGCAAAACGCAAGGACGTGGGAGAAGAAAGTGCCAAGCCCGATGCGCTTTTTGCCCTCTGCGGTGCACCGCAGAGGGCTTTTGATGTGTATGATTTGACGGTGCGAGCACCGTCGTGAATTGGCTGCGCCGTGATTTCTCGGCGTACC
Source organism: Clostridia bacterium (assembly GCA_017396225.1). Lineage (GTDB taxonomy): Bacteria > Bacillota > Clostridia > Oscillospirales > CAG-272 > Firm-07. The sequence continues at coordinate 2,537 of JAFQMP010000050.1, forward strand.
GCCTCCATGCATTGAATCGCAGCCAGTATGCATGCGTATAGCGCAATTCATGCCGCAGGCAATTCATGAAGGCTTTGCTTTCAATTCATGTAGCCGCAGGCTGCAATTCATTGGGCGCTCAAAGCGCCTCAATCAGGCAAACCGCGTGGGCGGCGATGCCGAGGCGCTTGCCTGTAAAGGAGAGGCCCTCCTCGGTGGTTGCCTTGACGCTGACGGCATCGGGGGAAATTCCCAAGGCGGCGGCGATATTCTCGCGCATCTTGGCGATATGCGGGGCCAACTTGGGCGCCTCTGCCACAACCGTGGCATCAATGTTGCCGATGCGATAGCCTGCCGCGGCAAGGCACCTTGCCACCTCGTGGGCGAGGCACAGGCTGTCGGCACCCTTGTATTTTTCATCGCTGTCGGGAAATAATTTGCCAATGTCGCCAAGGGCGGCGGCGCCCAAAAGCGCGTCCATTACCGCATGGGTGAGCACGTCGGCATCGGAGTGCCCGAGAAGTCCTGCTTCGTGGGGGATTTTCACACCGCCGAGCACGAGGTCGCGCCCCTCAACCAAGCGGTGTACGTCGTATCCGTGTCCGATTCTCATTCCGCACCCTCCCGCTGATTGAGGATAAACTCGGCAAAGGCGATGTCCGAGGGCTCTGTGATTTTAAGGTTGACTCTGCCGCAATCCACCACCTTAATGGGGAAGGGCATTTGCTCAAGGAGCTGGTTGTCGTCGGTCAACAGCTCCTGCTTTCTGCCTGTGCGCCACGCCGAAATATAGAGGGTTTTGTCAAAGACCTGCGGTGTGGTGGCGTGCCAGACGGTGCGGCGGTCAATGGTTTTTTCAATAAAGCCGCGCGCATTGACCTGCTTGACGGTGTCGGTGACAGGGTAGGCGGCGGTGGCAGCGCGATAACGCGCTGCTGCCCTCACCACGCGCTCAATCATTTTGGGCGTGACAAGGCAGCGTGCACCGTCGTGAATGGCAATCAGGCGCACGTGCGTGCCCGAAAGCGCCGCAACGCCCGCCTCAACCGAGAGCGCACGCGTAGAGCCACCCTTGACGGTGGCAAACAGCTTTGTAATTTTGTACTGTGCGGCAAGCGCCTTAATGGCTGCGGCATCGCTCTCGCGCACAACCAGAACAATCTGCTCAATCGCCTCGCATTTTTCAAAGGCGAGCAGGGTGCGCGCCAGAACAGGGATACCCGCCACGTTCATCAGCTGCTTGCTGATGCCGCCACCCATGCGGGTGGAGGAGCCTGCGGCAACGATAATGGCAGCGGCCTTGGCGGGCGGCTTGCCGCCTGCGGCGCGAATGACGTCCGCAATTTTATAAGCAAGCCCCATTACGCATCAAAGCTGCCGTCTTCAATGGCAGAAATCATCGATACACGGCGCAGGTGGTTGCCGCTTCCTGCGTATTCAGCATCAAGAAAGGCATCAACCAGCATCACGGCAAGCCCCTCACCAACCACACGCTGACCAAAGCAAAGGACGTTTGCATCGTTGTGCTCGCGGGTCAGTCTGGCGGAGAAGGTGTCGGAGCAGCAGGCAGCACGGATACCCTTGTGCTTGTTGGCAACGAGGGACATGCCGATGCCTGTGCCGCAGATGAGGATACCGAGGTCAGCCTCGCCGTTCTGAATCTTCTTACAGGCTGCGTGTGCGTAGAGGGGGTAATCCACACTATCCGTGGTGTGGGTGCCCACGTCAATGACGGTGAAGCCGCGGCCCTCGAGGTGCGCCTTGACAACACCCTTCAGATACGGTGCTGCGTGGTCACAGCCGATAACGATTCTTTTCATATCAGTTTTCTTCCTTTCGGGAATTTTATTTGTTGATGAATTGACGATGCAAATATCGTCATGAATTGGCTTTGCCGTGATTTCTCGGCGTACCGCCTCCATGAATTGAATTGCAGCCAATATGCGCATAGCGCAATTCATATCGCAGGCTGCAATTCATTGCGACTGCTTGGCAGTCGCCAATCGCTCGCGCTCTGCCTGCGGCAGGCGGAGATAAATGGGGGCAAGGTCGCGGTCAGTACCGCGCGCCCCCTCGCGATAAGCGGCAAGGGCGGCAAGCGCCACGCCTACGGCGTGCTGCTCTGCAATCGCGGCAGGGGCTACGGTCAGAACGGTTTCTGTAAAGGTCTTTTTCAGTACAGGCACGCCGTCACCCACGGCAAGGATTTCCTCGCCCGCGGCGTTGCTTTTCAGCCATTCCTCAAGTGAGGCGGCAGGCATCGCGGTATCGGGCATCAGACGCGTGAGGGAATTGCCCTCGGCGCGAAAGACGGCGGTGTATACCTCGCTGCGCCTGGCGTCCATCGCAGGGACAATCAGGCCCCTGTGGGGCAGCTGCGCTCTCGCCATAGCCTCGAGTGCCGAAACACCCAGCACGCACTTGTCCTTGCCAAAGGCAAGCCCCTTTACGGTGGCAACGCCGATACGCACGCCGGTAAAGGAGCCGGGACCTGCGCTGCACGCAAACAAATCCACATCGTCCACCGTCAGCCCCGTCACGTCAAAGAGGGCCTTGACCATGGGCAAGAGGGTTTCGCTGTGGGTGTTGCCGTTTTTCAGGGTAAAATGCGCGAGGGGCTTGTCGTCGCGGCAGAGTGCCGCGCTGCCCACCACGGCGGTGCTGTCAAGGGCAAGAATCAGCATAGGGCAATCCTTTCTTCCAGGGTGAGCAGACGGCTGTCGGGCGCATCTGCGTTATCCTTGGTAATTGTCACCGCAAGGTAATGCGCAGGGAGAGAGGACAGAATATTCTCGCTCCACTCAACAAGGGCAATCCCCTCGCGCGCGAGGTAATCCTCAAAGCCGATAGAGTAGAGGTCGTCCTCGCTCTCAATGCGGTACATATCAAAATGAAACAGCGGAATTTCCCCACGCGCGTACTCGTTGACAAGCGCAAAGGTGGGGGAGCGCACAAGGCTCGTCGGCGAGAGAACCGAGGCAAAGCCCCTGACAAACGCCGTTTTTCCCACGCCGAGGTCGCCAAACAGGGCGACAAAGCGGGGGAGCGCCGCATTTTCCTGCATTTCGCGGGCAAGCGCCGCCCCTGCCGCCTCGGTTTCGGCGGCAGATGCGGTGTGTAAGGCTCTTTGTAACATCAGAACAGACCCGAAATGTTGCCGTCGTTGTCGATGTCAATCGAGTAGGCGGTCGGGGTCTTACCAAGGCCGGGCATCGTCATGATGCTGCCCGTGAGCGCCACGATAAAGCCCGCACCTGCGGAGAGGCGAATATCGCGCACCGTGAGGGTGTGACCGACAGGGCGCCCCAATTTGTTCTGGTCGTCGGAGAGAGAATACTGGGTCTTTGCCATGCAGACAGGGAAGCGGCCGTAGGCCTCGTCAATGGCAAGAATGTCGGCAAGCGCCTTCTTGGCACCCGACTCGAATACGACGTTTGCGGCGCCGTACAGCTCCCTTGCAATCGTTTCAATCTTTTCGGGGATAGAAAGCGCCTCGTCGTAAAGCAGCTTGAAGTCCTTTTTCTTTTCGCAGGCGGCAACCACCTTCTCGGCAAGCGCGATACCGCCCTCGCCACCCTTGGCAAAGACCTCGGAAAGGGCAAAGTCAGCACCCTTCGCCTCGCAAATGGCGCGGATTGCGTCAAGCTCGGCATCGGAGTCGGTGTCAAAGCGGTTGATAGCAACCACCACAGGCACGCCGAATTTCTGCAGGTTGTCAATGTGTGCCTCAAGGTTGACGGCACCGCGCAGGACGGCCTCTACGTTCTCGGCCTTGAGGTCGGGCTTTGCTACGCCGCCGTTGTATTTCAGGGCGCGGACGGTGGCAACCAGCACCACGGCATCGGGGGAGATGCCTGCCATGCGGCACTTGATGTCGAGGAACTTCTCGGCACCGAGGTCAGCGCCGAAGCCTGCCTCGGTAATCGCGTAATCACCGAGCTTCAGGGCGAGCTTGGTGGCGCGGATAGAGTTGCAGCCGTGTGCGATATTGGCAAACGGGCCGCCGTGAATGAGCGCAGGGGTGTTTTCCAGGGTCTGTACGAGGTTGGGCTTGATGGCGTCCTTCAGGAGCGCAGCCATGGCGCCGTTTGCCTGCAAATCGCGGCAGAATACGGGCTTGCCCTCGTAGGTATACGCAACAAGAATGTTACCCAGACGGCGCTTGAGGTCGGAGAGGTCCTCGGACAGGCAGAGAATTGCCATTACCTCACTTGCGACGGTAATCATAAAGTGGTCCTCACGCGGCACGCCGTTGACCTTGCCTCCAAGACCGACCAGAATGTTTCTGAGTGCGCGGTCATTCATATCCACCACGCGCGTAAACAGCACGCGGCGGGGGTCAATGCCCAGCGCGTTGCCCTGCTGCACGTGGTTGTCAAGCAGTGCGCAAAGCAGGTTGTTTGCAGAGGTAATGGCGTGGAAGTCACCTGTAAAATGCAGGTTGATATCCTCCATGGGAACGACCTGTGCATAGCCGCCGCCTGCGGCGCCGCCCTTGATGCCGAATACGGGGCCGAGAGAGGGCTCGCGCAGCGCGATAACCGCCTTTTTGCCAATTCTTTTCATCGCCATACCAAGACCCACGGTCGTGGTGGTCTTGCCCTCACCTGCGGGGGTGGGGTTAATGGCGGTGACCAGAATGAGCTTGCCGTCGGGCTTGCCCGCGGTGCGCTTCAGAAACGCATCGTTGATTTTGGCCTTAAAGCGGCCGTATTGCTCAAGCTCCTCGTCGGTGACGCCCAGTGCGGCGGCAATCTCCGTAATCGGGAGCATTTTTGCTTCCTGTGCAATCTGAATGTCTGTTTTCATATTGACTCTCCTTTAAGTTTTCTTCTTCCGTTCCTCAACGCGCTCTCTTGTGCCGTCGGGGCGTTCAATCACCGTGCTGTCCAGCGTGCCGCGCAGTCGCGCACGGAACTCGGTCAGATACTCGGCGCGGAGCGCCGCCTGCTCGGCAGCCTCCGCCTCGGTCAAGGGGCGCTTACTTTTCAGCGCCGCCAATTCATTGATGCGGTCAATTTTTGCCTGTTCCATAACCCACCTGTCAGCCGCGCAGGGTAAGGCCCAGCTCCTTGTCGAGCAGGAACAAGACCTTCTTGGTAATCTTCTCGGCGTCCTCAACGGTCATGGTGTGGTCCTCGGCGCGCAGCGTCATACGGAGCGATACGGACTTTTTGCCCTCGCCCACCTGCGGGCCGCGGTAAATGTCAAAGAGCTTTACGCCACAGCACTGCTTGCCGCCTGCCTTTTCCATGACGGCAATGATGCTGCCGACAGGCAGTGCCTCATCGCAGGCAAAGGAGAAGTCGCGGGTAATGGCAGGGTACTTGGGCAGGGGCTTGTAAGCCTTTTCCGCCTTGCGTGCGGCAAAGATAGCATCAAAGTTCAGCTCCGCAGCGACCACACGCTGGGAGAAGCCGTAGTTCTCGGCCGTCTTGGGGTGAATTTCACCGAAGACACCGAGCACGGTGCCGTCGGCAAGGCAGACCTCGGCACAGCGACCGGGGTGGAAGGCTGCATCAGCGGAAACCGCCTTGAAGGTCGCCCCCTTGATAGCAGCAAGGGCAAGCAGGTTTTCAATCGTACCCTTCAGGGTATAGAAATCGGCATCGCCGTACATACCGAGCGTCAGCACGTGGCGCTCCTCGGGCAGCTCGCCTGCCTTGTCCGTGGGCAGGTAGACCGAGCCAAGCTCAAACAGGCGGACGTTTTCGTTGTTGAAGTTCTGGTTTCTGGCAACCACCTCCAGCATCGAGGGGAGTGCCGTGGTACGCATGACGCTGGTGTCCTCACCAAGGGGGTTGGAAATCACCACCGAGGTGCGGCGCTTGTCGTCCTCTGCCATGCGGATTTTGTCGTAGTATTTGGGGGAAATGAAGGAGAAGGTCTGAATTTCGTCAATCCCCATGCCGTAAAGGGCGTTCTCCACGTCCACACCGAACTGCTGTCTTTCGTTTCTGCCGCCCTCGGTCGCCTCTGCCACAATCTTGGTCGAGGCAATTCTGTCGTAGCCGTAGAACCTAAGCACCTCCTCGGCAATATCGTTCATGCAGCCGAGGTCGGCGCGGTAGGTGGGCACGGTAATTTCGCCGTTCTTCACCACGCAACCGATGCGCGTGAGGTAATCCACCATTTCGTCCTCGGTCATCTCGGTGCCGAGGACCTTGTTGTAGCGCGCAGGCTCAAAGGGGAGCTTGGTCGCCTTTACGGGGGCGGGATATACGTCCACAGTGCCGTCCACCACGTCACCTGCGTCAAGCAGCTGCACCAGCTCGCAGGCGCGCAGCAGACCCGCCATGCAGTTTTCGGGGTCAAGACCCTTCTCAAAGCGGGCAGAGGACTCGGTACGCATACCGTTCTTCTTCGCGGTTACGCGCACGGAAGCGCCGTTGAAGCAGGCAGACTCAAAGACAACGGTGGTGGTGTTATCCTTGATTTCGCTGTTCTCGCCGCCCATGACACCTGCCAGCGCGCAGGCCTTTCCTTCGTCTGCAATCACCAGCATCGTGCTGTCAAGCGTATGCTCCACGCTGTCAAGAGAGGTGAACTGCTCGCCGTCGGCAGCGCGGCGCACGCGAATGGCGTTGCCCTCAAGCTGGCTGTAATCAAAGGCGTGCATCGGCTGACCGTACTCGAGCATCACGTAGTTGGTAATATCTACGATATTATTGATAGGACGTACACCTGCGGCAGCAAGGCGCATACGCAGCCACATGGGAGAGGGCGCGATGCGCACGTTCTTGACGACCTTTGCCGCATAGCGGTAGCAGAGGTCGGGTGCCTCAATCGCCACGGAAAGGTAATTCTCCACCTTGTCGCCGTCGCCGAGGGGCTTTACCTCGGGGGTGGGAATTTTCAGCGTGCGGCCAAAGCTTGCGGCGCTCTCGCGCGCCAGACCGATGACCGAGAGGCAGTCGGGGCGGTTTGAGGTAATCTCAAACTCCACCGTGGTGTCGTCAAGCATCAGTGCGCGGCGAATGTCGGTGCCAATCATAGCGGCAAAGGACTCATCGAGAATGAGAATACCGTTCTCCTCCTTGCCGGGGCACTCGTGGGTCGTGAGGTTTAATTCGCCCATAGAGCAGAGCATACCGTGAGAGGGGACGCCGCGCAGCTTGCCGTCCTTGATGACAACGCCGCCCGGGAGCTTTGCCACAGGGAGCGCGGCAGGGACAATGGCACCTGCAAAGACGTTCTGCGCACCGGTGACAATCTGCACAGGCTCACCCCTGCCCACGTCCATCTGACAGACCAGCAGGTGGTCGCTGTCGGGGTGGGGCTCGAGAGAGAGTATTCTTGCGACCACGACGTTTTCAATCTCCGCACCCATTTCGGTGTAGCCCTCAACCTTAGAGCCTGTGAGGGTCAGCTTGTCGCAGTAATCCTTAATATCAACGTCGCTGACGTCGGTGAAGTCCGCCAGCCATTTCCAAGATAAATTCATCGTCAAAACCCTCCTTAGAACTGCTTGAGGAAGCGCTCGTCGTTTTCGTAGAACAAGCGGATATCGTCAATGCCGTAGTGCTTCATCGCCACACGCTCCAGACCCATGCCGAAGGCAAAGCCGCTGTAAACGGTGGGGTCAATGCCGCAGTTTTCAAGCACGAAGGGGTGCACCATACCTGCACCGAGGATTTCAATCCAGCCCTCACCCTTGCAGATACGGCAGCCCTTGCCGCCGCAGGCAAAGCAGGAAACGTCCACCTCGGCAGAGGGCTCGGTAAAGGGGAAGTGGTGGGGACGGAAGCGAATGCTCGTGTTCTCACCAAAGAGCTTTTTTGCAAAGGTTTCAAGCGTGCCCTTGAGGTCACTCATCGTAATGCCCTTGTCCACAACAAGACCCTCCATCTGGTGGAAAAGGGGAGAGTGGGTGGCGTCCAGTGCATCGGAGCGATAGACGCGACCGGGGGAGATAACGCGAATGGGGGGCTGCTTTTTCTCCATGACGCGCACCTGTACGGGCGAGGTCTGGGAGCGCAGCAGAATATTCTCGGTGATGTAGAAGGTGTCCTGCGTGTCGCGTGCAGGGTGATTTTCGGGAATGTTCAGCGCCTGGAAGTTGTAGTAGTCATACTCGACCTCAGGACCCTCGGCAATCTCAAAGCCCATGCCGATGAAGATGTCCTCCATCTCGCGCTGGACGCGCGTCAGGGGGTGCTGATGCCCCATGCGCTAGGGTGTAGCGGGCATCGTGACGTCCAGTGCCTCAGCGACAAGACGGCTTTCCAGTGCCTTTTCCTTCATGACAGCCACGCGGGCGGTGAGGGCGGCCTCAATCTCGGCGCGCACCTCGTTGGCAAGGGCACCGATGACAGGGCGCTCCTCTGCGGAGAGGGCACCCATACCGCGCAATACGGCGGTGAGCTCACCCTTTTTGCCGAGGTAGCGCACGCGCAGTGCCTCGGTGTCGCAGTCGGCAGCAGCAAGCTCAGCCAGTGCCGCCTCTTTGATTTGTTGCAGTTTTTCTTTCATGTTCCTATCCTTTCTTGGTGTCGCCGTGGGGTCTGGCTCGGGGAACGTGGCGCATCTTCTTGCGGCAGGGTGGGCTTTCCCTTGCCGCGGCAAAAAATAAAGCCCCGTCCCGAAAAAATCAGGACGAGGCAAAATCGCTCGCGGTACCACCCGAATTGAAGACCCTTGGTCAACACTCATCAGCCTGTAACGGGGCATACCGTACAGGGCTACCTGCAAGCAATTTGCCTCACCCTGTCCACTCCAAAGGGAAACGCCGTATTTTCCTGCCGCAAGCCCCTTTCAGCCGCGGGGGCTCTCTCTGTGGCGGTTTCCTGAAAATGGCAACCTTTTTCACCGTGTTTTAATATTTACGCTATATATTATAACACAAAAAAATGAAAAATCAAGGGTATTTGTAAATTTTAACAAGTTTTTCGTTTTCATCTTCCGCCCCTACAATCAAAATCTCCGTCCAACCACGGAATAACGCACCAATTTGATTTACGCCAAGACGGGTTGTCGAGGGCGCCAACCCCTACAAGGGTGCGGTGCACCGATTAAAAAATTATTGTAACCGTAGGGGACGGCCCCCGGACGTCCCGATATCCGCGACCAATGAAAAATCAGCACATACACCCCTGTCCTGTCATTCTGAGCGTAGCCGCCCCATAGATTCCGCCTCATTTCATTCGGCGCCGCTGCGCGGTTCGATTACGCAGCGCGCTTTGCGCGCAGACTCCACTCAGAATGACAGATGGGGCGGCGTAGTCGAACGCCATAGGCGCGGCCGCAACGCGGTCGGAATCTTGGACAGGGAATGCCCCCAATCCGCGACCAATCACGGAACGGCGCATTTGTTAGATTTGCGCCAAAGCGGACCGCCTAGGACGTCGGTCCCTACAATCAAAATCTTCGCCTAATCAGGGACGGGCGGGGCAACCCCGCCCCTACGTGGTACGGTCCCCCTCCCTCACAGGGGAGGGCAAAGGCTCGGGCGTGACGCGTGAAAAATCCGCACCAACCGTAGGGTGGGGCAGTTGTCCTATCGTGTAAAACGTAACGAAACCGACACAAAAATGGGACGATTGGTGCGTGATAATCTTCCGTGTGAAATTCATCTTGCGCAGGGTGTCGGTGTTGGCAAATGGGAATCGCTTGGGTGTGGTTTTGACAGCTTGTTATTTTCTTTTTTGCCCCCGAAAGGTCGTTGCTTCAGGGTAGGGAGCAGACGAAAAACCGCGCTGGTCAGCGTGGGGCATTTTGTGCCTTTCATTGTCCTCCGAAATCCTCTCCGTAGGTTCTTGCCAGAGCCGCCGCGAAAAATTCATCAATGTCAAAGCTTGCGGGAATGGAGCTAAACTCCCCTGTGTGGCTACCGCCCTTTTTCCACGCATCTGCCCCCTTCGTTCCGCCGTAAAAATTCTTTTTGTGTGTATCGGCGCGCGCTGCCGCGCCGTCGCCCCCGCCTGCGGCGGGGGGAATTGCGCCCCCTTTGGGGGCGATTTCTTCGCTTCGCTCAGATATAGATATACTATGCTTTTCTTTGCTTTCTTTTTCTTTTCTTCTCTTAGGGGGGGAGGGTGCCACCGTGGCACCCTCCGTGGCACCCTGGGTGGGTTCAACCCTTTTGGCAGAATACTCATGCCCTTGCTTTGCGCCTGCAAGCCCGTCCAAACGGCGCTTGATGCAGGGCTCAATCATGCGGGCATAGGTTTCGGTGGAAGCGTTGGAAAATAAGGGCATCGGCTTGTTTTCGCGCTGCCTTGCAATCAGGGCAAGCAGCAGCGCCTTGACCTCCTTCGGGGGGAGCTTTTCAAAGGCGGGCAGCCAGTCGTAGAGGATTAAAAATCCACTTTCCAAATGAGATTTTTTTGTCATGTTTTTTCTTCCTTTCTTGCAAATTTTGTTTCGGTTTTAGGACGAAAACCGCATATTTTTCACTCATATTATACCGCACGCCACCCGATTTGTCGTCAACCGAAGGGGAAAAAGTAAAGAAAAGCGTTGCACTTGGCGCCAATATAAAACACAGGCGACCTGCGCGGCAGGTCGCCTGTTTGCTGTTGTATAGAGGGTTCTATAACCCGTTACGGAGCGCACGGTATTTCCGCCTGAGATTCCAAACGGCGTTGCCGTTTGCGCGCCGCGCTCGGTTCCGCCACACCTGTCATTCTGAGCGGAGCCGCCCCCCTTAGATTCCACCTCGCCCTGCTCGGTGCTGCTACGCAGTTCGGCTACGGGCAAAGCCCTACGCTCAGAATGACAAAAAAGGGGGGCGGCGCAGTCGAACCGCAGGCGCCACATCTGTGGCGGAATCTGTGGGGGCGTGCAGAGGAGGATAGAGTGGCTTGTGCCTTACTCCTCGCTCATGGTGGCGGGGGCGCGGTGGTGGCGCACGCCTGCTTCGGCAAAGGTGGCAAGCATCTCCTCGGAGAGCTCGGCGTCCTCCTCGGTGACAACGGCGTCAATCTCGGCAAGGTCGGCAAAGGCGTAGGTGCTGCGCACGTCAAACTTGCTGGCATCGGCGGCGACGCAACAGAAGCGCGCGTGGTCAATCATGGTGGACATAATAATGCCTTCCTCAATATTAGAGGTCATGACATCGCGCCCGCTGATGGCGGATACGCCGAGAAACGCCTTATTAAAGGTGAATTTTTTCAGCATCTCCACGGCAATTGAGCCGCCTGTGTAATGCTCGTCCGCGCGCAAAATACCGCCGAGCATAATGACCTCGCCCGAGAGTAAATCCTGGCGCATACGGTTTTGCAGAATAGAGGCAATATTAATAGAATTGGTAACAATCAGCAGGTTGCGCGCCGTGATAGAGGAGGCAAGCACCTCCATGGTGCTGCCGCTGGAAATCGCAATCGTATCGTTATCCTCAATCAGATTGGCGGCGATGTAGTTGCCAATGGCGCTTTTGTGCTCGTGGTTTTTGCGGTAGCGCACCTCGTAGGCGTCCTCTCTGACGGTAAACTCAATCGGGACGGCACCGCCGCGCACCTTGCGGAGCAGATTTTTCTCGGATAAGAGGTTAATGTCACGGCGGATTGTTTCAATGGATACCTGAAAGCGCTTGGCAAGCTCAGAAATCGAAACCTCGCCGTTTTTCATGGCCAATTCTTTGATTGTACGCTGTCTTTCGGAGGTCAGCATGGGGTTTTCCTCACTTTGTGTTTTTTGGATTTGAGATTTGTGGAAATCCCTTAAAATTACCTCTATTATAGCGACAAACACACAAAAAGTCAACACCAAGACGGCGAAAATGTGGAGTTTGCGGCGTGGATTTTGCAGTTTTTTCCAATCTCCTTTGGAATTCCACATACAAATGTTGTGTTTTGCGGACTTCTCCCTGAAAAAGATGCGGAAATTTTAAGAAATTTTGCACGAAACTGTTGACAAACCGCTTGAAATATGCGATAATGGACGATAGGAGTTTATGGTCTGTATATAAATGTATATACAAGCATCAAAAATCTCTAAACCCCTGCAAAGGAGATGTTACATATTAAAATTTTATTGGCAGGCCTCCACCAGGAGGTCAACACCTTTGGCCCGGGTACGACGACGCTTGACGATTACAAGCGCAAGCAGTATCTGCTTGGCGAGGATATGTTCACCTTCGCTAAAAGCCACGTGCGCTGCAACGAGGGTGCCGACGGCATCGCTGGCTGCTACCTGACGCTTGCCGAGGCAGGTGCCGAGGTTATCTCGGGCGGCTTTATCAGTGCGCAGCCCGGCTCGATTATCGAGCAGAGCGTGGTGGACGATTACATCGCACACCTGAAGGCGGTTGCGAAGGCGAATATGCCCTATGACGGCGTGGTGCTTTTCATGCACGGCGCGGCGCAGAGCCTGGGCTCTGACGACCCCGAGGGTGACATCATTGAGGCGGTACGCGAGATTGTGGGTGATGATACGCCGATTACGGTCGGTCTTGACCTGCACGCAAACGTCACGCGCCGTATGGTGGAGCTCTCGAACACCATTTCGCTTTACCAGCGTTACCCCCACGTGGACATCTGGGAGACGGGTGAGCGCGCGGCAAGGCTTTGCCTTGACATCATCGCAGGCAAAATTCACCCCAAAATGGCTTACGTGCAAATTCCCATGATTATTGCCGCAAGCTCCTACTCCACCGAGACCGAGCCCTTCAAGTCCTTGATGCAGAAGGGGCACGAATACGTGGCAGCAGGCAAGCTTTATGACTTCTCGGTATCGCAGATGCAGCCCTGGCTTGACGTTGCGGACGGTTACAGCTCGGTCATCGCCGTGGGCGAGGACGCAGACGAGGCAGCCCGTATTGCAAAGGAGCTGGCAGCAGACCTCTACGGTATGCGCCATGAGTTTGTCACGGAGCTCACCGACGTTGATGAGATTATCCACATCGCAGAGAAAAACGAGAGCGGCAAGGTGGTTGTCCTCAACGACTTTGCGGACTCCTCCAATGCAGGCTCCGCAGGCGACAGCCCTGAGGTGATTGAGCGTATTCTGGCGCTTGAATCCGACGTGCGCGGTCTGATGTATATGAACGACAAGCCCTTTGCACTTGCTTGCCGTGAGGCAGGGGTAGGGAATACCGTTGAAGGGTTGCTCGGCGCCACCATCAGCCCCAACCTCTACACGCCTGTCAAGGTGACGGCCACGGTTAAGGCTGTCTTTGACGGCGTGATGCCCTACAAGGGCATGTGGGTGGACTTCGGCCCCTCGGCTGTGGTGAAAATCCGCAACACCGTGGTGCTTGTCACCACCCAGCACCGCTACAACGGTCTTTTGGAGCTTTACCGCGCCTTCGGCTACAACCCCTCCGACTTTGAAATGGTGGTTGTCAAGGCGTGCACCAGCTTCCGCGCGTTCTACGGGCCCTTAACCGACCTCATTTATCCTGCCGCTACGAAGGGCGCGGCAACCGCAAACCTTCTCTCGTTGCCCTTCAAAAAGCTTCCGAAGTCCTTCTACCCCTTCGAGGACAACGCGTTCACGCCCAAGGTTGACGCGTGGGGTCGATCATCTGATTAAAAAGCAAAATAAAATGCTTAATTGATAAGGAGAACACTATGAAAAAGACAGATGTTGTCATTATCGGCGCAGGCGCCGTGGGCAGTGCGCTTGCCCGCGAGCTGTCCAAGTATCAGCTTGATGTTACCGTAATTGAAAAGAATTCGGACATCGGCGGCGACAGCTCCAAATCCAACAGCGCAATTATCCACACCGGCTACGACGCAGCCCCCGGCACTCTTGAGAGCCAGCTCGTTGTTGCTGCAAACCCCATGTACGATGAGATTTGCAGGGACCTTGACATTCCCTTCAAGCGCATCGGTGCCGTTCTGCCCGCCTTCACCGACGAGCAGATGGAGCAGCTGCCCGCCATCAAGCACAAGGCTATGATGAACCGCGTGTACGACGTCTACTACAAGACCCGTGAGGAGCTTTTGGAGATGGAGCCCGAGCTTAACCCCGAGGTTAAGGGCGGTCTTTACATTCCCCGCGAGAGCATCATCGACCCCTTCCTGTTCTGCATCGCACTTGCAGAGAACGCAGCTGACAACGGCGTGCACTTTATGCTCGCTACCAAGGTTATCGGCATTGAGCAGAAGGACGGCGCTGTCACCATGGTCAAGACCGACAAGGGCGACATCGAGTGCAAGTACGTCATCAACGCCGCAGGTCTTTACTGCGACGAGGTTGCTTCCTTCGTTGGTAAGAATACTTACACCGTAACCCCCCGTAAGGGTCAGTTCTACATTCTTGATAAGAAGACCTCCTGCCAGGTTCGCATGATTGTTCTTCCTATCCCCACCAAGATTACCAAGGGTAAGCTGATGTGCCCCACCATGCACGGCAATATGCTGGTTGGCCCCACTGCTGAGGATATGCTTGACAAGACCGACAAGAGCACCAATGCTGAGGGTCTTGAGTCTATCGCCACCGAGGTTCGCCGCATGATTCCGCGCGTCAACCTTCGCGACACCATTACCCAGTACTCCGGTCTGCGCGCACAGCGTAACCCCGAGGGTCTGAACATTGATATGTATGACGACCTCAAGGGCTACGTCAACATTTCCGGTGTTCGCTCCACCGGTCTTACCAACTCTGTTGCAGTTGCAGCTTACGTTGTTGACCTGCTGATTCAGTCCGGTATGAAGGCAACGCCCAAGACCGACTTCATCAAGACCCGCAAGGGCACCCCTCACTTCGCAGAGCTGTCTGCTGAGGAGAAGGCCGCGCTCATCGCTGCCGACCCCCGCTACGGCAACGTTATCTGCCGCTGCGAGACCATTACCGAGGGTCAGATTTGTGATGCCATTCACCGCACCCTTGGTGCTACCACCGTTGACGGTGTCAAGCGCCGTGTCCGTGCAGGCATGGGTCGTTGCCAGGGCGGCTTCTGCGGTCCTCGCGTGATTGAGATTATCGCCCGTGAGCTTGGTATCTCCCCCGACGAAGTTTGCAAGAACGACAAGGGCTCCGAGATGCTCAAGGGCTTCGTAAGATAAGAAAGGAGAGCGTAACATGGCTAACAAGATTTATGACGTAATCGTTGTCGGCGGCGGCCCTGCAGGTCTTGCCGCAGCACTCGGCGCAAAGGAAGCCGGTGCAAAGGACGTTCTCATTGTTGAGCGTGACGTAAGCCTTGGCGGTATTCTGCAGCAGTGCATTCACCCCGGCTTCGGTCTGAAGTATTTTAACGAGGAGCTTTCCGGCCCCGAGTACGCTTACCGCTTTATCGAGAAGGTGAAGGCCTCCGATATCGAGGTGAAGCTTGACACCATGGTGCTTGAGATTGGCGACCACAGCGTTGTCGGTATCAACCCCAAGGACGGTCTGTTTGTTGCAGAGGGTAAGGCGATTGTCCTCGCAATGGGCTGCCGTGAGCGTACCCGTGGCGCTATTATGACGCCCGGTACCCGTCCTGCAGGCGTTTACACCGCAGGTGCAGCGCAGCGTCTTGTCAACCGTCAGAACATGATGGTTGGTAAGAAGGTTGTTATCCTTGGCTCGGGTGACATCGGTATGATTATGGCACGCCGTATGACCCTTGAGGGCGCAAAGGTTCTCGCCGTTGCAGAGCTGATGGATTACACCGCAGGTCTGACCCGTAACCGCGTACAGTGCCTTGACGACTTCGGCATTCCGCTTCTTCTTTCTCACACCATTGTTGAGATTAAGGGCAACAAGCGCGTTGAGGGCGTTGTGATTGCAGAGGTTGACCCTGCAACCAAGAAGCCCATCGCAGGCACCGAGGTTCTCTACGAGTGCGACACCCTGCTGCTTTCCTGCGGTCTTATCCCTGAGAACGAGCTGACCAAGGCTGGCGGCATCAAGATTAACCCCATTACCAGCGGCCCCGAGGTGAACCAGTTCATGCAGACCGACCACGAGTACGTGTTCGCTTGCGGTAACGTTGTTCACGTAAACGACCTGGTTGATAACGTAACCGACGAGTCCCTGCGCGCAGGTAAGTACGCTGCAATGTACGCGCTCGGCACGCTGCCCAAGGCTGAGGAGATTCCCTCCGTCACCGGTAACAACGTCCGTTACATCTGCCCTCAGAGAATCTGCCCCGATGCGCCTGCTAAGCTCTTCTTCCGCGCTGCAGCTCCCAAGCTTGGCGTTACGATGAAGGTTTTTGCTGACGACAAGGAGATTTACGCGAAGAAGCTGATTAAGATCAATCCCGGTGAGATGGAGCACGTTGAAGTCACCCCCGAGCAGATGAAGGGTGTTTCCGCCATCAGAATTGAAGTGGTCTAAGAAAGGAGACGCAATACTATGGTAACCAAGGATATTATTTGTATTACCTGCCCCCAGGGCTGCATCATTAAGGTAACCGGCGACCCTGCAAAGGGCGAAATTACCTCCTGCGAGGGCTTCAAGTGCAAGCGCGGTAAGGTTTACGCTGAGAACGAGTTCATTCGTCCTCTCCGTATTCTCACCACCTCCGTCAAGACCGAGGGCGCAGTTGTTCCGCTTCTGCCCGTCCGCACCTCTGCTCCCATTCCGAAGGAGATGCAGATTGAGGCTATGGCTGAGGTGAAGAAGCTGACCGTTAAGGCTCCCATGAAGCCCGGCGATGTGATCGTTGCTGACTTTATGGGTACCGGTGCGGATCTCGTCGCCTCCGGCTCTCTTTAATTGAAACGAGCCTTTGGCACACAATAATAATCCCCCCGCTATGCGGGGGGATTATTATTGTTATTTCAGAATACGGTACATATCAAAGACGTGCATTGGCGCGGTTTTGAAATAAACGTAGCCGTCGCGTGCTTCAAAGGGTACGGGGGTTTTGTCGGGCAGCAGCTCCACGCCCTTGACGGAGCCCTCACACCTCACGCCGATTTCAAAGGGGGCAAGGGTGGGCATTTTCACGCGCTCGTCAAGATGCACGGCGTTGACGAGGTAGCAATCCTCGTCCTCGTAGAGGGTAATCTCCACGTCGCCTGCCGCATCACTGACGAAGGAGGGTGTGTAATCACCAAGCAGGCGGCGCAGGCAGGCAAGGAAAATCTCCTGATATTCTGCCATCTCTATCGCCTCAATCGGTGCTGCGGACCAGATGAATTTGCCCTTGCCGTAATTGCCCTCTACCATTATCGGCACCGCGGTGGCGATACCGGGTGGATTGGAGTGAATGGAGGCAAAGCGCAGCTCCTGTGGCTTGGTGTAGGGCAGGGTGAGCGTGGCAAGCACGGTCGCATCCTTGACGCCCTCTACGACGGGTACGCGGAAGTCGAAGGGCAGGGGGTACTTGGGATTGAAATCGCCAAAAAGGGAGGCGCCTACCGCAGTCGGTGCCGCGTAGGTCTTTTTCTCCTCGGTATAATCGGTGAACGTACCGCCTGTGAGGGCTCGGAGAAGCTCACCGTGGCGTGCGCCGCTGAAATAGAGCGCACCGCCGTTTGCCACGTAATCCAGGATGCGCGCCTCGTCGCCGTCCTGCGCGCTGAGCAGGGGCATCACCAGTGCCTTATAGCCTGTCAGGCGGTGGAAGGGGCCCGTCACGCCAAAGGGAATGTGCGCGGCAATCATAGACTTGGATGCGGTCGTGCAGGCTTTCCTGCTGTCCGAGCCGCAAACCGAGCGACCGAAGCGGCTTTTCGCGCCGTAGTAAAGCCCCACGTCCTCGACCATTTTGCCCGTGAGGTAGGGCTCGTAGGCGGCCTCGATTTCAAAAATTTTGCCGACGCGCTCATAAACGCGCTTGTCAAGCGTGCCTACGGGGTCAATGGCGTCAATCACCATCGTGGCACCGTGGTGTGCCGTGGTGGCCAGCACCTCGGTGAGCATCTCGTCCTCTGTTTTGGTGAGGGTGTGGGAGGGAAGTCCCGGCTTGCAGCGGCTGAACATATAGTCAAACGGTGCGTTTCTCGTGATGTTCTGGTAGAACTTGCAGGCAAGCGAGTGGTTCCAGATGCCGCCGTAGAGGTCGCCGCCGACGAAGTCGGAGGCTGCATTTACCTCGTAGGCACAGCCGTTGTGAGAGCCACTGTCAATGCCCTGTGCAAAGTTGTGCTCCACCGAAAGCGCGGGGCTTCTCTTTTTCACGTGGGCGGTGACCGCCGCAATCCATTCACCCATCCATTCGTGGCGCTTCCGCATCCACATAAGATAGGTGTCGGTGCCGTCCGCGGGCATGGTGGTGGGGAAGGGTGTGCCAACCTCCCGTTCCCAACGCGCGCGGCACTTGTCGCAGAAGCAGGTTTCTGCGGGCCAGAAGGGCATATCAAAAAACATTCCCTCTACCGTGAAGTACGCAAGCATCTCGTCAATCTGCTCGTAAACGAAGTCGCGATATTCAAAATTGTTGGGGCAGCAAAGACCGTAGCGGCTGCTTCTCGCCGTGGCAAAGGCAGTCACGCTGTCGCTTTCCTGTACGACTTCCGCATCGGAGGGCATTTTCATACACCATTCGGGGTGGCGGTCGCTCTCATAGGTGTTGTAATTGAGGCTGTAATAGCCCGTGACCTGAATACCGTTTTTGTGGCAGAGGTCAACCAAACGGCGCATTTTGTCGGGCTCCTTTTCAAACGCGCGGTGCATCTTGCCGACCTTGGTGGGGTAGTAGCAAAGACCGACGTGCGATTGGAAATAGAGCATTGCGTTCTGGATTTTTGCTGTTTTCAGGTTTTCTACGTAGACCTCGGGGGAGAACTCTGAGAGAAAGCTTTCGTCCCAGTCATCAATGTGCATATCACAAAGATGACGTCTGTAAATATTGGAGTACCACATACTTATGCCTTTTTTGCGGCCGGCAGACGGTCAAGCTCAGGGTTCTCGGCAAAGTGCTTGAGCATCACCAGCGGCTCGGTTGCAGAGGTGTTGGTGATGGTAACGCCCTTGGTGGCTGCATCGTAGGAAACGAAGAACTCATCGCTGGTGAGCTCACCGTAGCGAATGAGCGTGGGGGTTTCAATCTCCCACTTGCCCATTTTGCCGCGACCCTCGACAAGAATCATACCGTAGGCAGCTTCGTCTTTGATGGTGACGGTCTGACCGGGATAGACGGTCAGGCGCTTTGCGCTGACAGTGGGGCACTTGTAGCAAATCCACTCCTCGCAGTGCGTTTCGTCCTTGGTGATAACCAGCGGTGCCATAAAGCGGTTTTGTTTGAAGTAGGGGTCTACGTTCACGTCCCAGTCAATGACGTCCATGAGGTAGTCAAAGTTGCCCTTTTCTTCCTCGGGGCAGTTCTTCCAAAGCAGGTCCTCGCTGACGCACTCGCCGCCGTAGAGAACAGACTGGTACATGGCGTAAACATCGCTTGCAAACTGCGGCTCATAGGTGCAAAGGCTGGCAGGGGCGTGCAGCACGCCGGGGGGGACGTCCCAGCCCGTGTCAAGCGTGATTTTGAATGCCTGCGAGAGGTCAAGAAGGCGGTTGTCGCCCTTCGTAAAGCCTTCAAGGCAGGCCTTTACCTCTGCCTTGGTGGTGCCGGGCGTCAGACCGAAGAAGGTGAAGGGGAAGGTGCCGCCGTGGTTGTTGTACTGGGCGGGGAAGAAATACATCTCAGGCTTGCCGTCCGCACCGACGCGCGCCGCGTGTTCCGCACGGTGGTGAATGTGGTGGGGCAGCGGACCCTTGTTATCAAAGAATTTGGAGAACATGGGCCAGCGGTGGTACTTATCCCAAAGGGCGTCACCAATCAGCTCGCCGCCAAGCTCTGCCACCATATCGCGCAGCAGCACGCGCTTGGTACCGTCTGCGGAAACAACGTAGCTGAGGCCCTCGTCGTCAGGCGTTTCGGGGCCGTTTTCGGCATGCGTGGTGGAGGCGAACCAGCGCTCGTCAATGCCGCCGCGCGAAAGCCCCAGCACGTAATAATCGTCGGGGTGAAGGCGGATACGCTTGCCGGGAATACAGAATGCGCGGGGAACCCACGTGGGGGCAAGGCGCAGAATACCCTCGCCCTCCTTTAATAAAGATTTTGGCATAAGTAAAATCTCCTTTATCTTTTATAGGTAATTTCATTTTATCACAGATAAAGCGCGAGTGTAAGTGCATTTTATTCACAAAATGGAACAAAATAATCATTTTTTCTTGCAAAACGCGTACAGGTATGCTATACTTTTTTTGAGGTGATAGGTATGGAGCAACACGAGCTGTTAAGCGGCGTTTGTGACGATATTGAGCTGCTCACGGGCATTAAAACCGTGATTTACGATGAAAACCAGAAAATCATACATTCTCAGCCCGATATGATGTGCGATTTCTGCAAAGAAATCCGCTGTCATCGGCAGCTAACGGAAAAATGCCTTGCCTGTGACGCGTGCGGCTTTGAGCGGAGCGCGCAGGCGCAGGATATTTTTATTTATCACTGCCACATGGGGCTGACCGAGGCGGTGGCACCCGTTACCGAAAACGGGCGCACCGTGGGCTACCTGATGCTGGGGCAGATTTTGGCCACGGGCGGTCGCGCGCGCGTGGGGGCCTGCATTGACGCGCTTGCGGATTCCGCACTGCGCGAACGGCTCTACGCGCATCTTGATGCGATGACGGAAAGCGATGAAAAGCACCTGCGTGCAACGGCGCGTATCCTTGCGATGTCGGCAGCCTATGTGCGCTCGCGTGAGCTTTTGTCGCAGCGCAAAAGTGCCACAGGGTATAAAATTGAGCAGTATGTGTTTGAAAATCTGCAAAATCCATCGCTCTCCGCAGGCACGCTTTGTGCCGCCCTCGGCTTTTCCAGAACGGCGCTCTATAACGCCTCTGTTGCAAGCTTTGGTATGGGAGCCGCCGAATACGTGCGTAAGGTGCGCGCTGAGCGCGCTCTGCATCTGTTGCGTACCACAAGCCTGTCGGCGGCACAGGTTGCCGAGCGCGTGGGGGTATCCACCACGGCAAGGCTCAACCGCCTTCTCAAGGCGCAGACGGGGCAGACTGCAGGCGAAATCAGGCGGCAGAAAAAAGGGTAATTTGCGAGCTTTATGCTGCGTAAAAGAGTGAAAATGGCGCAGGAAAGCGTTTTGGAGAGAAAACACGCAGGGAAATATGGAGGACCATTGTTTTTTTGCGCGGATTTTATTGCTTTTTTTGTCAAATCCCTTGCAATGCAAGGGAATGGGTGTTATAATTTGGGTATAAGGATACCTTTCTTGTGTGAGCAATTTTTGCTTTAAGGAGAATAAAATGGTGCAAAACAGAAAATTTTCTACCGAAAAAATGGTCATGGGTGCGATTCTCACGGCACTTGTGGTGGTGTTACAGTTTGTGGCGCTCGCATATCGTGCGCTCTTTCCCGTAGCCCCCTTTACCATTACGCTGGTGCTGGTTCCCATCGTGCTGGGTGCGGCGCTTTGCGATA
>JAFQMP010000051.1 GCA_017396225.1 Clostridia bacterium
AGTAGCGTTGTCACGCGGATGTGGTGGAATTGGCAGACACGTTAGTCTAAGGAGCTAATGCAGCGATGCATATGGGTTCAAGTCCCATCGTCCGCACCAACAAAAAGAAAAACGCCCCCAATCGGGGGCGTTTTTCTTTTTGCTCGCGCCGACGGCGCGGCCTTGAAGCCCCACCGCCGCAGTTGCTTTCAAGTTTATGCAAAACTATGGCGCGGTGGAGAAGAATGCCGAGCTTGCCTATGGCAAGTGGCGGTGTTCAGCCGCCAAGGCATTCTTCAAACGTGTCGGCGCAAAGCGCCGACTAAGTGGTTCAACGTCCCATCGTGAGTCCCCCAATCGGGTGCCTTCTTTTTTGTTGCTACGGCCGCTGTGCGGCCTCGAACCCCTGCCGCCTTACAAAACTTCAAAATTTGTAGTTAGTATGGTGGCGGCAGAGAAGAAGGTCGGTTTTTGCAAAGCAAAATGATGCCGTTCAGGCATCAAGACCTTCTTCAAGCGTGGCGGCTTTGCCGCCAAAGCGGGGCAAGTCCCACTGCCTACGACCAAAAAGCAGGCGCTCTGCGGAGCGCCTGCTTTTCTCTATCCTATTAAAACCCCTCGGGAAGTCTGACGGTATTCTTTGGAATTTTCTCGAGGTCAAAGAGAGGTAACAACTCCGTGGGGGTAATCGACTCGGGCTTTTTAAGCAACCCAAGGGCCGCGGCGAGCGCACCAAGAACAGGCTCCGCGGTTTTATATTTGGCGCGGACTATTTCCATACAGCCGTCACCGTCACGCTTGGAAAGTCTGCGCCCCATGGCATCGGTCAAAAGAGGAATATGGCAATAGTCGGGGGTGGAAAAGCCCAGCTCATGCTGCAGAAAAATCTGCCTTGGCGTACTGGATACAAGGTCATTGCCGCGCACCACCTCGGTGACACCCGAAAGCGCATCGTCAACCACCACCGCAAGCTGATAGGCAAACACGCCGTCAGCACGGCGCACTACAAAATCCGAGCAATCATGGAGCAGATTTTCGGTATAATCCCCCACAATGGCATCGGTAAACCCAATCTCGCTATCGGGCACCATCACGCGAAAAGCGGGCTTTCTGCCCACAGGGGGCAGCTCTCCCCTCTCTGCCCGATAAAGGCAGCGGCGGTCATAAAGCGGGGTATTATCCGCAAGATGCGGCGCTGATGCCGCGTGCAACTCAGCACGCGAGCAATAACAGGGATAAATCAAGCCCCTTTCATGAAGCCTTTCAAAATATTCCGCGTAAATTTCCGCGCGACGCGACTGATAAAGCACCTCACCGTCAAAGGAGAGTCCCAGCCACGCGAGGTCATCAAGCATATAGCGCGTATTCTCCCCCATATAGGGGCATCTTGCCGCGTCCAAATCCTCTACGCGCAGTAAAATCTGTCCGCCGCGACTCTTGGCGGAGAGCCACGCGACCAGTGCGCACATCAAATTACCCAGATGCAGCCTTGCCGAGGGGGTGGGGGCAAAACGACCCACAACGGGTTCATTTTCAGTTATCATTGTCCAAGTCCCCCCTCCTCATTTGAAATACGGCGCAGCTCCTTGCCGTCGGTGCCGAAAACCACGGTGCCGTCAAGGTCGGTACGTGCAATATGCACACCCAGTGTTTCCAAATCGGCAAGCACACGCGGGTGCGGAAAGCCAAAGCTGTTTGCCCTGCCGCAGCTGATGCTGACGGCTGCAGGCGTGGTGGCAAGCAGAAATTCCATTGTCGTTGCACTGCCCGAGCCGTGATGCCCGACCTTAAGATAATCGCAATCCAGCACATCTCTGCCATACTGCGTGAGTAACGCGCGTTCGGTTTTCTCGCCCGCATCGTCCATAAACAAAAAGACCTGCTCACCAAAAACACCGCGCAAAATAAGCGAGGATTCATTGAGGTCGCCGTTACTCCCCGGCTCATCTGTGAGTAACACCTCAAAGAAGGCGTGACCCAGGGAAAAGCTATCCCCCATATAGAGCGTTTCCGTCCGTTCCCCTGCCGCTTGCAGCAAAAGCTGCCAGGCGAGGTCATCGGAAGCAATCGGCGGCAAGAGAACCCTGTCAACCTGCAGCCTTTGCAACAGCAGCCGCGCATTACCGATGTGGTCCTCGTGCGGGTGCGTGAGAACAAGCATATCCAGTCGTTCAATACCGTATCGTGCCAGCCCATAGAAAAGCTCTGCAGAATAAACGGCACTGCCGCTGTCAATCAGCATCGTTTTACCGCCCGTGGTCACAAGGATTGCCTCGCTTTGCCCCACATCAAGCGCATAAATGTAAAGATACTCACCCGCTTGCGTGGTATGCGGTGGCGACAGGAAAAGATTGAAAAGCAACAAAAAGAGCACAAGGAAAGAGATGCCGCGCGTCAGAATCGCGCGCCACGGTATTGGCAAATTCGATTTCACACGCATCACTCCCCTCGTTTTTTCTATTCTATCATATTTCCTGCCCCTTGAAAAGGGGCAAAGGAATTTTTTTGGCAGGTCAATCCCCCACCACTCGCGCATAGAATACCCTGAGGTGATATTGTGAAAATCAAAATCGCGCCGGGCACGCTATTACTTACCCTACTGCTTGCATTACAAAACGATGTGATGCTGCCCACCACGCTGCTTGCCGCCCTCTTTCACGAGCTTGGACATCTGCTTGCCGCCAGGCTGCTGCATATCCGTATTGCAAGATTGGAAATCGACCTGCTTGGTGCCAAGCTCTACCCCGCGGGGCTTTTGCCCTCCTTTGGTGCAGAATTTTGCCTGGCTGTGGCAGGCCCGCTCGCTTCTCTCCTGTTACCCCTCTGCCTTTATCGCGTATCGGGCAAATTTGCCGCAGCGCTCTCGCTTGCCAGCCTTTCTCTTGCCCTTTTTAATCTGTTGCCAATCGGTGAGTTTGACGGCGGACGTATGCTGCACGCCACACTTTCTGCGCACTTGGCGGACGGCGTGGCGCACCGCGTGCTCTCTGTCACCACCTATCTTTCCTTGCTCTTTCTTTTTTGCCTTTCCTCCTGTCTGCTCCTTCGCTATGGGCAAAACCTGTCGCTTGCCGTGCTATCGGCTACCCTGTTTGCCAAATTCTTTCTGACGGATTGATAAATGAAAGGGACACCGCCGCGGCGGTGTCCCTTTCATTTAATCCCAAAGCCCTACAAGCATCTTCTTGCGGCGGCGACTGCGCACGGCAAAGAAAATACCCAGACCAAGTGAGCCGCCAAGAATTACACCCGCAATCACAAAGATAGAGGCGTTAATGGGGCTTTCGATTTTCAGCTCCTCCCAAAGGTCGTTGATGAGCATCAGCTTATCCTCGGGAAGATTTTCATAAAGCTCCAGCGAAACGTCATCGGTGCCGTAGAGAATTTTCATCGCATCAGGGTGAATTTCCTGCATCGTAGCCTGATAATCGGCATCAAGAAACACCTGTCTGTTGGGCGATGCATAGCACATATATTCGGCATTTGCAATCGCAATTTCCTTGGTGAGCATAAAATTGATATAACGCTCTGCCACCAACGCATTTTCGCTGCAGGCAGGCACGCACATGGCGTCCACAAAGACGTTGGTGCGCTCGCCCTCCCCTCTGGGATAGGAGAACGCAAGATCGGAATTATCCGCATACATGGTAAAGAAATCGCCTGCATAATACGGCGCAATCGCCGCAGAGCCACTCTTCATTTTATTGAAGATTTCGTCCATGACGTAGCTCTGCACCAGGGGCTTTTGTGCCATTAGCTCGGCAAGTGCCTCGCGCCACTCCGCCTCGCTTTCGGTATTGATGCTGTACCCGAGCTTGCAAAGGGCAGTCATAAAGGCATCGCGCGAATTATTGAATTGCAGAATATTACCCGCGTACTTTTCATTCCAAAGCAAATCCCACGTATCCACATCGGCGGAGTCTACCATTGTGGTATTGTAAATGATGCCGACAGTGCCGTAGGTATAGGGCACGGAATACGCCTTTTCAGGGTCATAGGACGGTATGCCGTCCGCGAACATCACCGAATACTCAATCTCATTTGCCAGCGGAATGTTCTCGTAATTGAGGGGGCGGAGCAGTCCTTCATCAATCAGGCGCGCAATCATATAGTCGGAGGGCACCACCACGTCATACTTGGTGGCTCCACCCGAAAGCTTGGCATACATATCCTCGTTGGAGGAATAGGTCGAATAATTGACCTTGACACGCACGCCATAGGTCTGCTCATACCATTTTTCAAACTCGGCATTGCTGTCAAGCGAGCCCTCGCTACCGTCGGAAATATACTCACCCCAATTATAGACGTAAAGGGTAATTTCCTCCTTCCCTCCACAGGAGGCGAAGATGGGCAACAAAAGGGCAAGCAACGCAAGAGAAAGGAAGCATACAATCACACGTTTCATTTGGACGCCTCCCTTCTGCGGTTTCGACGGTCACCAATGCTGCCTGCAAAGTTGACAATCAGCAAAAGTGCCAGAATGGTAACGATAATCAGGGTGCAAAGCGCATACATCGAATACTTGACCTCGTGTGCGGTCTGGTTATAGATGTAAAGCGGCAGCGTCTGAAAATCAGGGGAGCTGACAAAATGGCTGATGACGAAATCGTCAAGCGACAGGGTGAATGCCATCACCAGACCCGAAAAGACACCGGGCACAATGGCGGGAAGCTCCACCTTGAAAAAGCTCTGTGCAGGCGTACAGCCGAGGTCAAGCGCAGCCTCGCGCAGCGTCTTATCAAACTGCTTAAAGCGGGGCAGCACAGACAAGATGACATAGGGCAGGCTGAAGGTGGTGTGCGCAATCAGCATCGTCCATTTACCAAGAATATCAGAAAGACCAAAGACACCCGCAACAGCCACGAAAAGCAGCATCATCGACACGCCCGTCACGATATCGGGATTCATCATCGGGATATTCGTCACCGAATTGACAGCACCCTTCACGTAACGGTTGCGCATACGGTCAAGACCAAGTGCGGCAAAGGTGCCGATTGCCGTCGCAAGCAAACTGGAGGCAAGCGCTAAGAAAAGCGAATTTTTGAGCGCCTGCAGTGCCACCTGGTCGCGGAAAAATTCTCCATACCAACGGAAGGAAAAACCGGTAAACGAGGAGAGTGAGCCGCCTTCATTGAAGGAAAAGACGACAAGCAGAAGAATCGGCGCATAGAGCAGCGCAAAAATAATCCAAAGATAGGAACGGGAGAGCGCTTTCATACAATCATCTCCTCTCCGTCACCGTCGGAAAAGCGGTTCATCACGGCAATCGAAATGAGAATGAGAATCATCATAACGAGCGAAATGGCAGCACCCACGTGGTAGGTGGAGGGGTACTTGAACTGTCTTTCAATGGTATCGCCAATGAGGTCAAAGTTACCGCCGCCCAGCTTTTGCGAAATGTAGAAGGTGGAAATCGAGGGGACAAACACCATGGTGATGCCCGACACAATGCCGGGGACCGTCAGCGGGAGTGTGACGCGGAAGAGCGTCTGTATGCTGTTACAGCCGAGGTCGGCCGCAGCCTCCATATATTTTCTGTCAAGCTTGGTAATCGAGGTGTAAATCGGCAGCACCATGTAAGGCAAAAAGTCATAGACCATACCGAGAATAACCGCACCGCCCGTACCAATCATCGTCACGGGCGAAAAGCCCATTTTGACAAGCAGCGAGTTGACAAGACCGCCGTTATCAAGCAGGGTCATCAGCGAATAGGTGCGAATGAGAAGGCTAATCCACATCGGGAGCATCAGCATAATCATCAAAAGCTTTTGCCTGGAGGGCTTGGCGCGCGCCATAACAAACGCGAGGGGATAGCCGAGCAACAGACAAATTGCAGTCGCTACCAGCGCAAAGCAAATGGAGAGCAAAAAGATGTGGGAATAAGAGGAAAGCAGCTCAATGTTCGTAAAGGTGAACTTGCCGCGCGTATCTGTAAATGCAAAGTAAAGCACAAATACAAGCGGACCGAGAATAAAGAGCGCTACCCACACCATATGCGGCACAGCCGCAGCCTTTTCCAAGAGGGAGCGTTTTTGCTTCATTCTGCGTCGTCCTCCTCTTCAGTGCCGATTGTGGGGTCGGAGAGGTGCTCCATTTCCTCCGAGAAGGTGGAGTAATCGCCGAACTTACCCGAATACTCGGACTTCTTCATCACGTGAATCGCATCAGGCTCAATGTAAAGACCGATACGGGCAGCGGGTGCCACGTAGTCGGAGGTTTCAATCATCCATTTGAAGCCCTTGATATCCACGATAATTTCATAGTAATCACCCTTGAACGTAACAGAGGACACATCGCCCACAAGCATACCCTTTTCGGGTGCAACCACATCAACGTCCTCGGGACGAATGACGATATCGACAGGCTCGTTCTCGGCAAATCCGCCGTCCAGACAGTCAAAAACCTGACCTGCAAAGCGCGCCTTTTTGTCGGAGAGCATCACGCCGTCAAGAATATTCGACTCACCGATAAAGTCAGCGACAAAGGCGTTGACAGGCTCATTATAAATATCGGTGGGCGTACCAATCTGCTGGATTTTACCGTCCGCCATAACCACGACGGTATCGGACATCGAAAGCGCCTCCTCCTGGTCATGCGTGACATACACAAAGGTGATGCCGGTCGCCTTCTGAATACGCTTCAGCTCGTTTTGCATATCCTTGCGGAGCTTCAAATCCAGTGCGCCAAGCGGCTCATCAAGCAGGAGCACGCGGGGGCGATTGATAAGTGCGCGTGCAATGGCAACACGCTGCTGCTGACCGCCCGACAGGGTGGTGGGCTTGCGTGCCTCAAAGCCCTTCAGACCCGTCATCACAAGCATCTCGCGCACGCGCTCGCGGATTTCGTCCTCGGGAACCTTCTGCAGGCGCAGGCCGAAAGCCACGTTATCGTAAACGTTCAAATGAGGGAAAAGAGCATATTTCTGGAAAACAGTATTCACCTGTCGTTTGTGCGGCGGAATAT
Organism: Clostridia bacterium; assembly: GCA_017396225.1. Classification (GTDB taxonomy): domain Bacteria; phylum Bacillota; class Clostridia; order Oscillospirales; family CAG-272; genus Firm-07. Next base: position 6,943 of record JAFQMP010000051.1, read on the forward strand.
CATTGATGCGCACACCGTCAAACAAAACATCACCCATATCAGGGGTTTCAAAGCCGCCGATGATACGAAGCGTCGTCGTTTTGCCGCAGCCCGAGGGCCCGAGCAGAGTGACAAACTCCTTATCATGAATATCCAAATCAATGGCGCAGAGAATCTGCTCGCCGTCAAAGGATTTACTGATGCTTCTCAGCTCAATCAGCTTGTTGTTCATTCCGCGTAAATACTCCTTCAGTTAAAACTTTCGGGACGGCTTTCTAAAACATAGTTTTAGCATCACAAAGCCATATCTCAGCGGTATTGTAACACATCATATATAAAATTGCAATAGCTTTTGCGAAAAATCCCGAAATAACGCAAATCTCCTCGCATCAGCCCGAATAAATCGGCACTTCCCCGATTTACAAGCGGAAAAACTCCTGTTTTCTCCAAAATCCTCTGTTATTCTCTCAAATCCTCGCTTTTTGTCCCCTGCGAAATCAAAAAAGCGGGGTGTCTCCGTCACCCCGCTATCCACGCGGCTTTCCGCCGCGACAAACGGCTGCGGCAAGCAACCCAAAGACAAGTGCCGCTGCCGTACCCCCTGCGGCGGCTGTCAGACCGCCCGTAAGCGCACCGACAAGTCCCCTTGCGTCAACCGCCTCTCTCACACCCTTGTAGATGAGATAACCGAACCCCGTTAGGGGGGTTGTTGCACCCGCGCCCGCAAATTCCACCAGCGGCTTATAGAGCCCGAGCGCACCCAAAAGGACACCTGCAACCACAAAGCCGACCAGAATACGCGCAGGGGTCAACGCCGTTTTATCAATCAGCACCTGCGCCACTACACAAAAGGCGCCGCCGATGAGAAATGCCCACAAAAGCCTTAACACAATTTCCATTCTCGCTCCTCCTTTGCCGTCACGCACAAAAGATGTGCTATGGCAGGTATTGTTTCGCCCTGCTGTATCATCTGGGGGCTCATCATCGCACCCGTGCCAAGCAAAAGAATGCGCCTGAGATCCCCCGCCGCCAGCTTGGGAAGAAGATAGGAGGCAAAAACCGCAGCCGAGCAGCCGCAGCCCGAGCCGCCTGCATGGGTATCCTGCGTATCGCGGCTGTAAATCATCATACCGCAATCGTTGTAGACACCCGAAATATCCACCCCCGCCGAGCGCATCAAATCAAGCAGAATGTCGCCCCCCTCATAACCGAGGTCACCTGTAACAATCAGGTCAAAATCGTGGGGCGTTCTTCCACTTTCCTTAAAAAACCGCAGCAGCGTATCAGCTGCCGCAGGCGCCATTGCCGCCCCCATATTTGCCACATCGCGCACACCGCGCTCCACAACAATACCGGGCATCACCGCACGGATATCCGCCTGTGCCTCCTCCCGACCTCCGACAAGGAACGCACCAGCACCTGTCACCGTCCACTGGGCAGTCGGCGCGCGCTGCGCGCCGTATTCAAGCGGTGAGCGGTACTGCCTTTCCGCCGTACAGTTGTGCGAGGAGGCAACCGCTGCCACGCGGCTGTAATATCCGCCCGATACCAGCAACGATGCCAGAATCAACCCCTCTGCCGCCGTGGAGCAAGCACCGTACAGCCCGAAATAGGGCACGTCAAAATCCTTCAGCCCATAGGCAGCGCCAATACATTGATTGAGCAAATCTCCCGCAAAAATTGCATCAAGCGCGTGGTCCTCAAAGCCGCCAGCAACCAGTGCTGCAGCCAGTGCCTGTCGCTGCATTTCTGCCTCCGCGCGCTCCCAGGTGTTCATAGAGAAACGGTCGTCCTCCGAAAAAATCGAAAAACACCCGCCAATGGGGCCGTTTTTCTCCTTTTTCCCGACCACCGAGGCGGCCACGGTAATGCCGCAATCGGTCAGGCGCAAATCTCTTTTCATATCC
>JAFQMP010000052.1 GCA_017396225.1 Clostridia bacterium
CTGCGATGCCATCAAGAACGGTGGCGAGGCCCCCGTGCCCTCTGCGCAGATTCTTTACAACCAAGCTATTATTGACGGCATCGCCAAGTCTGCCGAGGCAGGCCGCGAGGTTGAGATTGTGATTCCCGAAATTTAAGATTTACGTATAACGCAAAAAAACACCCCCACGGGGGTGTTTTTTTGCGTTTGTTTAGCCAAATGCAGCAGCGTCTGCGGCGTATTCGTTGACAAGCGTCTTGGCGTTTTCGTTTTGGTGAGAAAGCAGCCATTCATAGACCTCGCGGTTGGTGTAGGTAGGTGTCCACGCATCGTGACCTGCTTCGGGGTAGAGCGTGAGCCTTGCGTTGCCGCCGCATTGATTGACGCGCTCCACCATAATCTTGCTTTCTGCGGGCAGGACAAGGGAGTCCTTTTCGCCGTGGAATGCCCAGACGGGGACGTTCACCAGGCGGCCGGCGTCCCAGTACATACCGCCGCCGCAGACGGGAACGATAGCGGCAAAGAGCTCGGGGTGGCTGATTGCCAGCTGCCAGGTGCCGTAGCCGCCCATGCTGTTGCCCGTAAGATAGAAGCGTGCAGGGTCAGTATCGGGTGCGGCAAATACCGTTTTGGTAAACCGCGCCAGGGTTTCAAAATGGTCGCACCAGGTTTCTCTTTCGCAAAGGGGTGCTACGGTAATAAAGCCGAGGTCAAGAAATTTCTCACTGCTTTTGAAAAAGAAGTTGTTTTTCAGCACCGTGATATCGCTGCTGCGTGTGCCTGCACCGTGCAGAAAGAGTATCACGGGGTATCTTTTTGTGCTGTCATAATTTTTGGGATAGCGAATGAGGTATTGCATATCCTCAAACGTTTTGTGAAGCAGTTCCATAAATGCTCCTTATTCTACGGTTACGTAAGAGAATACGACGTAGTGGTCAGTGATGTAGACGCCGTTTTCGTCGCCCTCGTCGGCAAGAATATAGCTCTCGGTGGGGTCGGTCGGCAGGTCGGTAAAGATGTAGTCAATCTTGGAGCGACGCGCTTCATCGTAGCGACCGAAGTTGTGGAAGGTCCAGGGAATGTCTGCGGTGGCATCGACAAGCGTGATGCCGCGGGGCGCGGCGGAGAGGAAGTGCTTCACGACGTCGGATTCGGGACGTGCGTTCATATCGCCCGTGACGATGAGAGGCATTTTCTTTTCCTTGGCGTATGCTACAATTTGTGCAGCACCGCGCACGCGCGCGTTGTTGCCCACGTGGTCAAGGTGCGTGTTGATGACGAGAAAGGGGGCGGACGCTGTATGCTTTAAGACAAGCGCCGTCATAATGCGGGGGCAGCTGCTCTGGTCGCCATCAAAGCGGGAGCCTGCCACATCGGGGGTTTCGGACAGCCATCGGGTGTCAAGAGATTTGAGGGTCATATCCTTGCGTTTATAGGCAATCGCCGATTGCTCATCACGCCAGACCTCATCTCGTCCGCAGCCAACGATATTGTAGCCGAGAGGGAAGAGGGCCTCCTCCAGCGTTTCGCGTTGGTGTCGGGTCATCTCCTGAAAGCCAATGATGTCGGGATTTTCACTGCGGATTGCTTCAACGATACGTCCTTTGCGGTAGCAGAAGCTGTTGATGCCGTCGTCGACATAGCTGTTGCGCAGGTTAAAGGTGCAGATTTTCAGTTTGATTGCCATA
>JAFQMP010000053.1 GCA_017396225.1 Clostridia bacterium
TGCGTACGGTGATGCGCAGGCTTGCGGTCAGAACGCGTCATCGCAGGGTGAGAGGTGTAGTGACTACACCGAGCCCTGTGAGGGCGTGTAAAAAGCGCGAAATAAAAAAGAAACCCCATGGGGGTTTCTACCTCTTATCGTGCACAGCACAAAGGAATAGCGCAGTATGAACCAATAGCTTTCCAGACACCTGTTCGCGCTTTTGGTATGACCCAAGAATGCGCATCACCAAAAATGCACGGCTGGTAAGGACCCATTGCCCGCGTTGGTGCCATAAGATTGACACTCCGCGCAAGGGTCGACCGCCGTGCACACGCCCCCTTTTCTGAGCGCCTTGTCATTATAGCGCATTTCTTCGCGTTTGTAAAGTGTTCAAAAGCGACAATTTTTTGCAAGAATTTTCGTGAAAATCCCCATACGTAGAAAAAACGAATACTTTTCCCTCGCTTTTTTGGTGCTTTTGCCGATTTTTACAACAGCAGCGCGAAAAATGTGTAAATGATATTTACTTGCTCACAATTTGTTTACAAACCCCCTTATCCATTCACCGCAGACTGTTTTGCGGGTAGGACTCGGTTCAAAATCAGTTATATTTTTAACATTTTATATTTTTTGCGAAAAACACTGGAATTTGACAAAACTTTATGTTATAATGTATTTTAATTATATAATGTTCCCGAAAGGAAATCCCATGTCCAATATTTTTGAAAAAGCGGAAAAGCTGACGCTGCCCCTCGTGCCCCTCTATGGCACTGTCGCCTTCCCCGCTATCCCCGTAAATTTTGAACTGACCGATGAGGAATCAATTGCTGCTGCCGAGGCAGCAGCTGCAACCGACGCCTTTTTGTTCCTGGCAACGGTACAAGCCCCTGTGGAGGGTGAGCTTACCCTTGACGTGCTGACGAAAACCGGCACAGTTGCCCAAATCAAGCAAAGCCTCAAGACCGCTGACGGCAATATGCGCATCATCTGCGAGGGCTACGCCCGCGCCGAGCTGTTATCCATGCGCCGCTTTGCGAATTACCGCACGGTGGACGTGCTCTGCAAAATGGTTGCAGACAGCGATGAATACGACCGCCGCGGCGAGGCGCTGCTCCGTGAGGGCTACCGTCTGCTTGACGAGCTGGCTGCCATGATGCCGACCGCCTCCGAGGATATGGTTCAGGCGGCACGTGCCATTCGCGCCCCCGGTGCCTTTGCAGACTTTGTCGCTGCAAATCTGCTGCTCCGTCCCGAGGACAAGCAGGTGATACTTGAGCTTTATGACCCCATTGAGCGCTTGGAATGTCTGCTCCCCCTGATGCAGGAGGAGGCTGCTGTGCTCAGCGTGGAAATGGAAATTCACCGCGAGGTGCGTGAGCGTCTGGGACAGAACCAGAAGGAATTTTATCTGCGCGAGCAGATGCGCGTCATTGAGGAGGAGCTTGGTGGCGGCAGCGGCGAGAGCGAAATTGAAGAATACGAGGCGCGTATCCGCGAGGCAGGCCTGCCCGAGGTGGTGGAAAAGAAGCTCCTGAAGGAGCTTTTCCGCATGGCAAAGACCCCCTTCGGCTCCTCCGAGGCGAGCGTGCTGCGCAGCTATCTTGACGTCTGCCTCGACCTCCCTTGGGGCAAGCAGACCGCGGATTGCCTCGACGTAGCACACGCAAAGAAGGTGCTTGACAAGGACCACGACGGTCTTTTCAAGGTCAAGGAGCGTATCCTTGAATTTCTTGCCGTGAAAAAGCTGAACCCAGACCTCGGCAACCAGATTCTCTGTCTGGTGGGCCCGCCCGGTGTGGGTAAAACCTCGGTGGCGCAGTCGATTGCCCGCGCGATGAACCGCAAATATGTGCGTGTATCGCTGGGTGGTGTGCGTGACGAGGCCGATATCCGCGGTCACCGCAAGACCTATCTCGGTGCCATGCCCGGTCGTATCATTGCCGCACTGACCGAGGCAGGCAGCACCAACCCTGTCATTCTGCTTGACGAGATTGACAAAATGACGAGGAACGCACACGGCGACCCCTCCTCTGCCCTGCTTGAGGTGCTTGACAGCGAGCAAAATAAGCACTTCCGCGACCACTTTACCGAAATTCCCGTTGACCTCTCGGGCTGTCTGTTTATTGCGACTGCCAACACCTTAGAGGGTGTGCCGCGTCCCCTCATTGACCGTATGGAAATCATTGAGCTGCATACATACACCAAGCCCGAGAAGCTCAGAATTGCCAAAAATCATCTTGTCCCCAAGCAGATGCAGCGCCACGGTCTGACCCGTGAAATGCTCCGCCTGACCGAGGGCGCACTTGCTGCCATCATTGATGATTATACCCGCGAGGCGGGCGTGCGCACGCTTGAGCGCGAGATTGCCCGCATCTGCCGCAAGGTAGCGAAGGGTGTTGCAGCAGGCGAAATCACGACGGTAATGACCGTAAAGGCAAAGGACCTTACCGCACTCCTCGGCCCCGCCAAGATGCCGCGTGAGCACATCGGCGCCATCGACCTTGTCGGTGTGGTGAACGGTCTTGCCTATACCGAGGCGGGCGGCGACCTTCTCAAGGTAGAGGTGCTCCCGCTGCCCGGTGAAGGGAAAACCATTCTCACCGGCTCACTTGGCGATGTGATGAAGGAATCTGCCGGCATTGCCGTCAGCTTCCTGCGTGCCAACGCCGCACGCTTTGGCATTCCTGCCGATTTTTACAAGAATTATGACCTGCATATTCACTTCCCCGAGGGCGCTATCCCGAAGGACGGTCCCTCCGCGGGCGTGGCAATGGTCACGGCACTGGTCAGCGCTCTGTCCGGCAGAACAGTACGCCGCGACGTGGCAATGACGGGTGAAATTACCCTGACAGGCAACGTGCTGCCCATCGGCGGTCTGAAGGAAAAGACGATGGCTGCCGCCATTGCAGGTGTTTCCACCGTATTGATTCCCGAGGCGAATATGCATGACCTCTCGGAGCTTGACCCCGATGTAGTGGGCGCGCTCCGCATTCTTCCCTGCCGCACACTCTATGACGTGCTGCCAAACGCGCTGACCGACGGTCTGCCCACCGCACGCACACGCAGTGTGCGCCCGATGACGGCAGGTCGCGCGCAGATGCCCAAAAGAGCGAAAAAAGAGTAAAGGGGAAAAGCCCTATGAATTTTCAGAACACAAAGCTTTTTATCAGTGCGGGTGATATCCGTCAGTTCCCTGCACACCCCATACCGCAGATTGCCCTTTCGGGGCGCTCCAACGTCGGCAAAAGCTCTCTCATTAACACCGTGCTCGGGCGCAAGTCACTTGCCCGCGTAAGCGGTGCGCCGGGTAAAACAATTACCGTCAACTTTTACGATGTGGACGGCAAGCTTTTTCTCGTCGACCTGCCCGGCTACGGCTTTGCCAAGCGCCCCGCCTCCGAAAAGGCAAGGTGGTCGGCACTGACCGACGGTTATTTTACCGCGAACAAAAACATTGACCGTCTGGCGCTGGTTCTTCAGCTCATCGACCTGAAGGTAGGTCCCACTGCAGACGACGTGATGATGCTCCGCTACCTTGCGGCGGCAGAGCTGCCCTTTGCGGTGATTGCCACCAAGACCGACAAGCTCAACAAAACCGACCGTACCAAGGCGCTCGCCGCCCTGGAAAGTCACCCCGACATTCCCGCAGGCACCAAAATCATTCCCTTCTCCGCCCTCACGGGTGAAGGACGCGATACCGTGCAGAATATTCTGCTGGGACTTGCCAAAAAATAACAACGAGCCACGACCGCATACAATTGTCGCACATAAATACAGCGTGACCGACAACAGTTGAAGCCGTAAGCCCGGAGCTGCACCGAAAGAGAACTATAAGATATGACAAAAATCATTCTTGTCCGTCACGGACAAAGCGAATCCAACGTGCTCCACCACTTCGCCTGCCAATTTGACAGCCCCCTCTCGCCGCTTGGCAGAAGGCAGGCTGTCGCCGTGGCAGATTATCTGGTGCCCCGCGTACACATTGACAAAATTTATGCCAGCACCGTTTCCCGCACACAGGATACCGTGCGCCCGACGGCAGAGCGCCTGGGGCTTCCGATTCACCCCGATGCAGGTCTGCTTGAAATCGACGCGGGCAAATGGGACAACGTCCCCACCGCCGAGCTGAAGGCAACTGACCCGAGCTTTTTGCTCTGGGGCACCGATATGGAGCACGTGCAGTGCCCCGACGGTGAGAATATGCAGGAGTTATTTGACCGCGTCAACAGCACCGTCTACCGCCTCGCGCGCGAAAATGAGGGCAAGACAATTCTCCTTGCCTCGCACTGGACCCCTGTTTGTGCGGTGATTACCGCAGCCCACGGCGGTGGTGTTGCGGATATGATGCAATATAACACTATCACAAATGCTTCACTGCACTTTTTCCGCTTTGAAGATGACAAGCTGATTCCCGAAACGGTCTTTGTTACCGAGCACCTCAACGAGGTTACCCCCTAAACCCGAAAGGAACAACACTATGATTCTCCACCCCCACCTTGACGTAAACCGTGCAGGTCACCTCACAATCGGCGGCATGGACACTGTGGCACTTGCCCGCGAATTCGGCACGCCTGCCTATGTGATGGACGAGGACGTCATTCGCGCACAGTGCCGCACCTATCTCGCGGCCTGCCGCACGCACTTCGGTGCCGATGCGCTGCCCGCCTTTGCCTCCAAATCCCTCTCCTTTACCGAAATTTACCGCATTATGGCAGAGGAAGGCATGGGCATTGACTGCGTGTCGGGCGGCGAGCTTTACACCGCCAGAAATGCCGGTTTCCCCGCTGCACGCATCTATTTTCACGGCAACAATAAAACAGAGCGCGACCTTGCCGATGCGCTGGATATGGGCGTTGGCACCATTGTGGTTGACAACGCGGAGGAGCTTGCCACGCTGGGCGCGCTTGCCGCAGCACGCGGCGTGACGCAAAGCATTCTGCTGCGCATCACCCCCGGCATTGACCCCCACACCCACCGCGCCATTCAGACAGGCAACGTGGACAGCAAGTTCGGCAACGCCATTCAGACGGGACAGGCACTGGCAATTACCCGTGCGGCTCTCGCCACCGAGGGTGTTTCGCTCCTTGGCTTCCACTGTCACATCGGCTCTCAGATTTTTGAAATTGACCCCTTCCTGGAAGCCGCCGACGGCATGCTGCGCTTTATCGCGGAGGTCAAAAGGGAAACCGGGTTCCTTGCCACCACCCTGAACCTCGGTGGCGGACTTGGCGTGCGCTACACCGAAAATGACCCTGTGATTGACTACGCCGAGGCAATTGCGGGTATTGCTGCCGCCGCGCGCGCCGCTGCCGAGAAGGCAGGCGTGCCGCTGCCCCGCATCATTCTGGAGCCCGGTCGCTCAATTGTGGCGGCGGCGGGCATCACCCTTTACACCGTTGGCGGCGTCAAGGAAATCCCCGGCTTCAAAAACTATATTTCTGTAGACGGCGGTATGCCCGACAATCCGCGCTATGCCCTCTACCAGTCGGTATACACCGCACTGATTGCTGACCGCGCAGGAGAGCCCGCCACCTACCGCGCCACCCTTGCGGGCCGCTGCTGTGAATCCGGCGACCTCATCGGTGAGGATATGGCAATCCAACCCGCAAAGCGCGGCGACGTGCTTGCCGTGCTCTCTACGGGCGCCTACAACTATGCTATGGCCTCCAACTACAACCGTCTGCCCCGTCCGCCCGTCATTTTTGTGAAGGACGGCAAGGCGCGCGTGGTGGTGCGCCGTGAAAGCTACGCAGACCTCGTCCGCAACGACCTTTGATGCTGAACTGAACGAAAAGGAGTCCGTGCCCGAATATGTTCCGTCATTTACTGGGCGGCGGAGATATCGCCACCTTTCTGGTGGGATTTCTCCTCACCCTGCCCATTGTAATGCTATCCCTCTCTCTACATGAAACCGCCCACGGCTATGTGGCGTGGCGTCTCGGCGACCCGACGGCAAAGAGCCTCGGCCGCCTGACCCTGAACCCCATCAAGCACCTTGACCCCCTCGGCTTTCTTTCTATGGCGCTGACAGGCTTTGGCTGGGCAAATCCCGTCCCTGTCAACTCCCGCTATTTCAGAAAGCCCAGGCGTGATATTGCGCTGGTCGCCGCAGCGGGGCCTGTCTCCAATCTGCTGCTGGCAGCCCTCTTTTTGCTTGTGCTGCGCTTTCTCGGCTATGGCTACCTTGCCACGCTGACCCCAAAAAACGAATTGCAGTTCAATCTCATTTATTTTACGGTTTTGTTTCTCTATTACGGCGTATATATGAATATCACGCTTGCTGTATTCAATCTTCTGCCCGTGCCGCCCCTTGACGGCTCACGCATTCTCTACCGCCTGCTGCCGCCCAGGCTTTACTACAAGGTGATGCAGCACGAGCGCGTGATTGTACTGGTGGTGCTTATCCTGCTGATTCTGGGGCCGCTTTCCGCACTCATTCAGATGCTAACCCGCCTGATTATGCGCGGACTGTTTGCACTGGTCGGTATGAAGGGCTTTTTAATCTGACACCAAGAATAAAGGAGTCACCCAATGGAAAATATGACCTATAAGCTGACAGACTTCGAGGGTCCCCTTGACCTTCTGCTGGCGCTCATAGAAAAAAACAAAATGAATATTCTGGATATCTCCATTTCGCTCATCTGCGACCAGTACCTCGCATTTCTTGCCGAGGCGGAAGCTATGGATATGGAGATTACCACCGACTTCCTCAATATGGCAAGCCAGCTGATGGTCTGGAAGAGTGAAATGCTGCTGCCGCACGAGGAGGAGGGCGAAAAGCCGCCGCGCTTTGACCTTTCCGATATTCTGGTCAGACACCAGCACGCGAAGGAGGCGGCGCCCAAAATGCACCCCCTCTACGCCTATTACAGCAATCGCTTTGTCAAGGACACCGATGAAATCTCACCCGACCGTAGCTTTGTTGCCGACCAGGAGGTTGAATCGCTGCTTGCGGCGGTGCGCCGCCTGAACGCCTACCGCGACTCGATTGAGCGTGTGAAACGGCAATTCAGACCGATTACCAGTAAGCCAATTGTGCCTGTTGAGGGCAAAATTGTCATCATTCTTGATACGCTGGAAGCACGCGGCACGGCAACCCTTCGTGAGCTGCTCACCGATGCACCCTCGCTTGCCGATATGATTGCCTCATTTATGGGCGTGCTGGAGCTTATCAAGGTACGCAAGATTGTCATGGAGGACGACGAGAACGACGGCAACGCCGTACACGGCGAGCACACACGCTTCTTCCTCAATCCCGATGCACCCACCGATGCCGAGATAGACATCGCCGCTGATTTTTCTACTGTAAAGGAGTCCCGCTGATATGGAACTTGAAGATTCTCTGCAACCGATTAAGGATATTGAGGCCTGCATTGAGGCCGTTGTATTTGCCGCCGGCTACCCTGTTGCCTACCAGAAGCTGGCCGAGGTCACAGGTCTTGGCGCGCGTGAGGTCAAGCGCCTTGCCGAGCGCATCGCAAAGCGCTATGAGGAGGATAAGCACGGCATTCTCTTTCTCTGCTTTAAGGACACCTGCCAGTTCTGCACCAAGGAGCAGTACGGCCCCTATGTCCGCGAGGCGTTGTCGATTCGCCGCGGTGGCAACCTGTCGGGCTCCTCTATGGAGGTGCTTGCCATTGTTTCCTACAACCAGCCTGTCACACGCGCATTTATTGATGCGGTGCGCGGCGTAGACAGCAGCTATGCGGTAAACTCCCTCATTGACAAGGAGCTGATTGCCTCCGTGGGTCGCCTCGATGCCCCCGGTCGCCCCGTGCTCTACGGCACGACCGACAAATTCCTGCGCGTCTTTGGTCTTTCTACCCTTGATGACCTGCCCAAAACTGAAATTCAGCTCCCCGAGCAAAAGCCGGGTGAGCAGCTGTCTATCGCTGCCGAGGCACTTGGTGGCAGCACTGAGGAAGCCGCCGACTGATTTATCCCCAAATGACCCCAAAGGAGGTGATTGTATGCCCGTATGGCCCTTTATACTGGGTGGCGCACTGCTGCTCGTTCTCGTATTCGTTCTGACACTGCATATCCGCGTCAGCGCGGCGTACAGCACCGAAAACGGCATTCGTATCCGTATTCATCTGCTCTTCTTCTACTTTACGGTATTCCCGCGCCGTGCAAGACCGCTGACGATACACCTGATTCGTCTGGGCACAAAAATCGGCATGGCAATGCTGCCCTACGCAAAAATTTACGTGCCGCATATGCATATCCGTGTCGCCGCCGAAGACGCTGCCGAAACTGCCCTGCTCTACGGCGCTGTTTCAGGCGCAACCGCCTCGGCACTCGCCTCTCTTGGGCACCTGAGACCCACCAAAATCAACACCAAGCGCGCCACCATTGTGGCTGATTATCTCTCCACAGCCTCCTCGGTTGATGTCAAATTTGTAGCATCGGCAGGATTCCTGCGCGCCATGCGTGTCCTACCCCCTGTACTCAAAAAGGAGCTCCCCGCCTTCCTCACCTTTGTGCGCGAGCGCAAGCGGAAGGAAAAGGAGCGCCTGCGCAATACAACCAAGCTGTAACAATCAAAATATTATTATATACATCGACAGCGCTGCTGTCGGAAAGGAGCCCCACTATGGCTGAAAACGAAAACAAACTGCAGGACATGATTCGCACCTCACTTGAAAGCATTCGCGCAATGGTAGATGCAAATACCGTTGTGGGTACGCCGATTGAGACGGCTGCGGGCACCACCATTATCCCGATTTCCAAGATTTCTGTCGGCTACGCCTCCGGCGGCGCAGACACGAAAAAGGACCCCGGCGCACGCTCCCTCTTTGCAGGTGGCGGCGGCACCGGTCTTTCGATTCAACCTGTCTGCTTTATCGCTGTCAACGCCACGGGTGAGGTAGAGGTTCTGCCTCTCGGCGGCAACGGCGCTGCGCCCGATGCCATTGAAAAGCTCACCGTGGCAATTGAGAAGGCGCCCGATATTCTTGCCCGCATCAAGGCCGTATTCCCCGACCTCGGCAAAAAGAAAAAGAAGGACAACGATGCCGATGTTGTCGAGGAGGTCATGGACGAGGCGGCTGAGGCCGTTGCCGACGTCATCGGCGAGGACGACGAGGGCTAATCGGGGGCATAATAAAAAGGCAGGCTCCATATAGTCAAATAGACTATATTTCAAGGAGATGCCTTATGCGTGCTGCACTGCGAATCACCGCACTTTTTCTGTTGCTTTTACTGGCAACCACTCTGATATTACCCGTACAGGGTGCCCCGCTTGCGGTGACAACCGCCGCCCTCACCGAGCAGCCGCCCACGCCCCCGCAAACGGGGGCGGATTCTGCTGCGCTTTTTGACGTCACGGGTGGCCGCTTGTTATTGCTGCAAAATGCAGACGAGCGTCGCCCCATGGCAAGCACCACCAAAATTATGACCGGGCTTGTCGTGCTGGAGCAATGTGCGCTTGATGAGATTGTGACCGTCCCCCCCGAGGCAGTCGGCGTGGAGGGCAGCTCTATCTATCTCTTTGCAGGCGAGCGAATTACCGTGCGCACTCTGCTTTATGCACTGCTTTTATCCTCTGCCAACGATGCTGCCGTGGCACTTGCCTGTCATACGGCGGGAAGTGTGGCAGATTTTGCCGCCATGATGAACACACGCGCGGAAAAATTGGGGCTGACAGACACGCATTTTGAGAACCCGCACGGTCTCCACGACGAGGCGCACTATACCACGGCAAGGGAGCTTGCGCTGATTGCATGTGAGGCGCTGCAAAACGACACCTTTGCCAAAATTGTGTCTACGGTACGCTACACGGCGCCGCAGCTTGACACCGAGGGCACCAGACTGTTTCTCAACCATAACCGTCTCTTACGGAGCTACGAGGGCGCAGTTGGCGTGAAAACAGGCTTTACCAAAAAAAGTGGGCGATGCCTGGTGAGCGCTGCCAAACGCGACGGACTCACGCTCCTTGCCGTCACACTTGACGATGCAGGCGACTGGCAGGACCACAAGATGCTGTTTGATTGGGGCTTTTCTCATTATGTGGGCTTTTCCGCTCCCCCCACCGCCCTGACCCTGCCCGTGGTCGGCGGCACCGCCGCCACGGTAACGATTAAGCCCATGGGTGCGGTTTCTCTCACCCTCCCGAAGGGGCACGGCGGAATCACCTGTAAAACCGAGTTGCCGCGTTTTTTGTTTGGCGGCTTTGAGGCAGGTCACACAGTCGGCAGACAGGTTTACTATATGGAGGGCAAGGTCATTGCCTCGGTTCCCCTGCAAACGGCAGACGATGTACCGCGCGCGACCATACGGCGCGGTTTTCTCGCACGCTTGCGGGACATCTTCATCAAATAAAATTCTGAAAGGAGCACGGCAATGGAATCCGTGAGATTGCAAAAATATTTCACCGATTGCGGTGTTCTTTCTCGCAGGGCAGCGGAGGCTGAAATCGCCGCAGGTCGCGTCACGGTCAACGGCGCAGTTGCAACAATCGGACTGCGTGTCACGCCCGGTGTTGACAGGGTTTTATGGAAGGGACGCGAAATTGCCCCGACTGCCGACAAAAAATATTACATTTTATTAAATAAGCCGCGCGGCTTTGTGACGACCCTCTCCGATGAGCAGGGGCGCAGGACAGTCGCTGACCTGGTTGCAGACGTGGGCACCCGCGTCTATCCTGTGGGGCGACTTGATATGGACTCGGACGGTCTGCTGCTGCTGACCAATGACGGCGCACTTGCCAACCGCCTGACCCACCCCCGCCACGAGATACCCAAGCACTACCGCGTAACGGTTGCGGGCAAGGTAACAGACAGCGCACTTGACCGCCTTTGCAGACCCTTTTTGCTTGACGGCTACCAAACCCTGCCTGTAACGGTCACGCGCCTTTCCGAGGACGTCCGAAGCACTGCGCTCTCCTTTTCGCTGTATGAGGGCAGAAATCGCCAGATACGCCGCATGTGCGAGGAGGTAGGTCTGCGCATCACGCGCCTCACGCGCGTGGCAATCGGCTCACTCTTGTTAGATGGCGTTGCCGAGGGCAAATGGCGTCACCTCACCGCTGCCGAGGTAGACTATCTCTTTGGACGGAGTGATAACGATGCCGAGTAAGGAAAACAATCTGACAAAGCTGCACCGCTTTTTGCAAACCTACCCCGTTCGTATTGTCACCAACCACCGCATTGGCGATGTGACGATTGATTATTACTGCCCCCTCGCAGGTATCGCGCTGTTGCTGACGCAGGGTGGTGATGATACACGTAAAAGCTCACTGACCGCTGCGGGGCTCACGGTATTGACCTTAAGACGCGCCGCCGTTGCAAGAAATTTCGACGGTGTATGTACATTCATTGATGAAAATATAAAACACGCGTTAACGACAGAAAAGTAAGCAAGCGTTACCAAATTGGTAACGCTTGCTTTTATTTTTGATAAAACACCGCCCCGAAGCCAAATCGCAAAAACAGGGGGTTTTTGACGGTTTTTGGGCAAAAAAATGGCATTTTGGGCAGAATTGGTAATCTTTACCAATTATTTGGGATTATTTTTGGTTTATATTTCGGATTGGAAACTCTTGTAATTATTGGTAAAATATGGTAATCTATTGGTACAAGAAAAATCACTTGATTTCGGAGGTTTTCAACAATGGAATACAACACAAAAATACTCATTGCCGATGAAAATGCGGGCGAGCGACAAAATTTGCGTGAAGCACTCTCACGCGCGGGCTGGCGCCTGATTGACGAGGCCACCAATGGCGAGGAGGCGCTTACAAAGCTCAAATCCGGTCGCTACGATGCGGCACTTATCGATATGATGCTGACGCGCCTGGACGGTATCGGTGTTCTGCGCAGCTATAAATCGAGCCTGAAGCAGGGCGAGGTGGCGCCCGTGCTCTTTGTCATTTCCCCCATTGCCAATCAGACCATGATTGCAGAGGCAGTGGCGGCAGGCGCCGACCTGTGCCTGATGAAACCCTACGACAAGGAAAGCCTCTGTGAGCACCTGCGCCGTCTGCTTTCTGCACGCAGCGGCTCCGATGCCACACCCAAGAAGGGTGCCGACGCAATCCCCGATATTGAAACACAGGTCACCAAAATCATTCACCAGATTGGCGTACCCGCCCACATCAAGGGCTATCAGTACCTGCGCACCGCCATTCTGTTGACTATTCAGGACAGCGATATTATCAATAGCGTGACGAAGGTACTCTACCCTTCCGTAGCAAAGAAATACCAGACGACCACCAGCCGCGTAGAACGCGCTATCCGCCATGCCATCGAGGTCGCGTGGGATAGAGGTGACGTGGATACCCTCAACTCTTACTTTGGATATACTATCCAAAATAACAGAGGAAAACCGACTAATAGTGAGTTCATCGCGATGATTGCGGATAATTTGAGATTGAGGTATAAGCTGTATTAACAAAAAAGCGTCGCAATGAAAGGGGTGCTGTTCTTAGCGGAGAATATGAAAATACCGCTAAGCGCGAGCATCGCATTTGACTGGTCAAATACTCTATGGGCTAAGCCCAAGCCCTTATTACACGCAAAAAGAGCAAGAATAAAAGGAAACAAATCCTTCTATTCTTGCTCTGTTCGTCTTGATAGATGAATTGATGCTGACGCATCATGAATTGGCTTCGCCATGATTTGCTCGCGGAATTGCTGTGCAATTCGTTGCGTGTTCTCCGTTAAGGATAACACGCTAAATGCGACGCTTTTTTAATCGGGGCGGTATTCCATAATATCCTCAATATGACAGGACAACACCGCACACAGCTTATTTAAGGTTTTGGTTTCCATATTATCATTGGCACGCAGGCGGCGGACGGTTTTACTGTCGATGCCACACTTCTCGCGCAGCTGATAGGTGGAAATCCCCTTTTCCTTCATCGTTTGCCACAATTTATCAAATACAATCATATCTTTACCCCCACATCTTGACATTTTCTATTATGGGGGTTATAATCTAAATTATTAAGGGGATATAATCCCCATATTAAAGAAAACGGGAGGCTCTATGGAATTATACAAGGATATTTTGTGCCGAATACTGCAAAGTGACAGCGTTGAAGTTACATTCCCCGATTTGGACATTTTGGCAGATTTGTTCAGCCAAACGTGCTACCGTACGCTACAAAAAATCAAAGCTGTTTTAGAGGACGATTCACATACCGACGCAGAATGCTTTGAACGCATAGACACAATTATTGAAATTTTTGAAGGAATCGGTTGTCGGATTACGGGCAGACACGATTTCGGATAAGCTGCAAACAGATAAATCGTAAAAAGCCCTGTGCTGTGGCACAGGGCTTTTTGTGTAGCATTATACGAGCTGCGATTGGCGTGCGGTGAGAGGCTCTGCCTCCCTTAAGAGCTCTGCGGTGCGGGCAAAGACAACCTCTGCCAGGGGGCCGAGCTTTTTTTGCATTTTTACGAAGCGCTTATAGTCGCTTGGCTTATCGCCGTGCAAATCACTGCCGAGGGCTACCACGCGCCCCTCTCTCATATAAGCGCGAAGCGCCTTGGTATTCTTGAAAAGCCCGAATGCCTCGGCATTCACCTGCGCAAGGGCATCGGTTTCCGAAAGGAGCCTTGCAACCTCTGCGGGGTCATAGCGGTCAATGTGGGCAAGCACAGGCGTAAGACCACGTGCAGATACGCCGCGCACGGTAGCAAGCAGGTCATCGTGCCAATATGTAAAGGGCATTTCCAGCAAAATCACACTTGTGCCTGCAACAGTAAGCTTTTCAAGGTCAGGCATTTTATCCATACCGATACAGACAAGCACCTCTGCAGCGGGGTAAACCGTGGGCAAATCTGTCAAGGGGAGCTTGCGCTGCATCGCTTCCATTGCGCCGTCGCGGCGGTCAAGAAAGGACTCCACGCTATCGTGATTCGGGTAAAAATGCGATGTGGCTACAACAGCATCGGTGCCCGCTTTTTTCATCAGCCTCAGCTGCTTTTCCGACATTACAGAGCTATCGCAGCCGTGGTCGGCACGCGGCAGAATATGGGCGTGAAAATCGATACGCATCATGCCACCTCCTTTTCTCTTATTGTAACACGCAAAAAAAGATTTGTCAACAAAAGGGTCAACATATAAATTTCAAAAAGATATGGAAATAAACGCAGTGATATGGTATACTGTAAAAAGAAATACTGTGTGGTGAAGCCACGCTCCACGCAGTGACAAGGAGGACAATATGGGATACGAAAAAAAGCTGCGCGCGTTTGAAGCGCCCTCAAACGAATTCCGTCCGATGTATTATTTTGACTTCCCCGCGCTGGACGATGACGCACGCGCCGAAAAAATCAAAGCGGCGGTTGTCACCTGCGAAAAGGCAGGCTGCGGCACGCTGATTCCAAGGCTTGCGGCAGGCACAGAGCTGCCCGATATGGACGCAATCAATCTGCTGCGTGAAATGTACACCGTGCTCCTGACCGCCGCGCAAAGCAAGGGCTTGAAGGTCGGCTTTTACCTTGACCGCGTCTTTGAGGAAACCGTCATCGGCATGATGGACGACATCGGCGAAACGGCACTGCACGCGCGCACACTTGAATATAAGGAGCATTACTGCCGCGAAGGCGAGGCCCTTGACCGCCGCCTGCACGAGGAGCCGCTTTTGTCGCTTGTCGCATATTCCGAAGCCTACGGCGAGGTCATTGACCTGCGCCCCTTTATCAAGGACGGCAAGCTCATCTGGCAGGTGCCGCAGGGCAACTGGGTGGTACGTGAATATTTTGCCAAGGAGGAGCCTGACTGCCGCCGCACCAACTACCTCTCCTACGAAATTTCCTACACCTATATCCGCACTGTATTTGGGCTGTTTGCAGAGGTATTCGCCCCCTTTATCGGCAACACCCTGACCACACTTGCCTACGCCGAAATCGGCTTCCACGGTATGAATCGCCGTGACTGGGACGCTACCTTCAACAAAATCTTTAAGGGGCGTTACGGCTTTGACCCCGCACCCTACTACCCTGCCCTCTTTGGCTATATGGGCAAGGACACCGCCCACTACCGTGCCATGCTGATGACGGTGCGCGCCTCAATGCTGGAGCAGGGTGTGCTGCGCGCCCTCAAGGATTTTGCCACTGTATCGGGGCTTACCCTTTTCGGCACACTGACCGAGCCTAAGCTCACTGCCTGCTCCTTTACCGTGGGCGATGCGATGCTGACAAGTATACCGTCACCCACCGCGCTCTTTGACAAGGCCTATCTCTACGGCACAAACTCCGTCAAAATCATGGCGGGCACCGCCTATAGCTTTGATTTACCGCGCGTGGGAGGCGAGTTTTTCCGCGACTACCCGAGCACTGATTCCGTGAGCCTTTACAAGGATACGATGAACGCCTTTGCAAGAGGTGTGAATGATGCCGCCTTCCACCTGCCCCAAGAACTGAAGGAAAGCAGCGACTTTGGCGATTTCACCTCCCGCGTGCAGGCAATGCTGCGCGGCGGCAGGCACGTGGCTGATATTGCCCTGCTCTACCCCATTTACGATTTGCACAGCCGCGTGACCCTCTACGTTTCTCCCACCGCGTGCTTTGAATACCCCGAAACCTCCACCTCCACCAACTATATGACGCTGATTAACGCCATATCCTTTTACGCAGGGCACGACCTGACCGTTCTGCACCCCACCGTGCTCTCGGAGCGCTGCCGCACCGAGGGTGGCGTGCTTTACCTTGACAACAAGGAAAACCGCGAAAGCTTTCGCATTATGGTGCTCCCCGCTGCCGAGATGATTAGCCTTGCCAATCTGCGTCTGCTCAAAAAATTCTATGACGAGGGTGGCAAAATTCTTGCTACGGGCGTGCTGCCCACCATGGCATTTGAATACGACGAAAAGGGCCAAAACGATGCCGAGGTCTGCCGTCTGGCGCGCGAGATTTTCGGCGAAGAGGCAACCGACAAGCGCGTCATGCGCCGCTACTGCCACAACAAAAACGAAGCGGGCGGCGAGGCAATTTTCCTCTATTTCAACGCAACCGCAGTCACCGGCATTCACATGGTAAAAAGCTCGACCGTCAACAGTGCCCTCAACACCTTTGCCATTCCCTTTGACATTTATATCCCGGGTATGCAGCGCTTTGAGGGCACAGGTGCTCTGAACGCTATTTACCCCGAATTCCACACGGTAGGCCTTGACCGTTCCTTCCCCGACGGCGGTATGGTCAACCACATTCATAAGGCGAGCGACGAGAGTGACGTATTTTATTTTGCGAACACCACCGACGTTGCCTACAATCACCACGTACTCTTGCGCGGTGCACACACAGTGACCGAATGTAACCCACACACAGGCGCTATCACAGTGCCCAAGAGCAAGCTCATTTCCTATCTTGGCGAGGTTTACACCTATCTGCGCTTAAATCTCCCTGCCAGAGAGTCGGTATTCTTCCTGACAACGCCGCGCGACACCAAAGGCGAGGAAATGACTGAAATTGACTCAATCTCCCGCTTGGAAAGCCACCACGCCAGCCTAATGAGTGAGTTCTAACGAAAAAAGGAAGCTCCGCGGAGCTTCCTTTCTTATTATTATACTTATTATACATCTGCATAATCTCGTCTGAATCGTTTCCAAAGAGGAACGCATACCAGACAAATACCAAGTCCTGCGGCGCCAATCAGCGCCCAGACGAGAATGGTGATACTCCAGCCAGCCCCCTCAAAGAGTGCGGCAAAGCCGTAGGTTGCAATCGCAGCACCGAGGTAGGCCGCAGCATCTAAAAGACCCGTAAAGGTAGAAACCTTGCCGCTCTTGACAAAGCGCTTCGGCACGGTGGCAACCAACATCAGATTGACACCCGTCATGCACGCCATAATGAGCGCCATCAGAATCATGGAGATAAAGGCGGGCGCGCCCAGCTTAACCGACAGGAAGAGCAGCGTTGCGGCACCCGTGGCAACAATAAAGCAGAACAGCGAGCAGGAAAGCTCGTTTCTGAGAAAACGGCGGTAAACCCAACCAAACAGCGTAAAGCTGACAAGGCTGATAATGGAAAGAATAACCGTAGAGAAAATAGCGTTCTCCTCAGGCATACCAAAAACCTCACAAAGGAAGGACGGCATCCAAACGTCCACGCCCTCCTTGAGCATGCCATGCATCACGATAGACACGATAATCAGCACCACAGGTGCAAAGGCATAGGCAGGCAACGGAATGGCTACGGGGGCTTCATCGGGCTTATCTTCCGTCTTAGGTGCACGCACCACGGGCTCAGCAAAGACGCGCTTGCTGGAAAGGAAGAA
>JAFQMP010000054.1 GCA_017396225.1 Clostridia bacterium
CTGCCTTGCACTCAAGGAGGAGGGCTACGAGGTTGTCCTTGTCAACTCCAACCCTGCAACGATTATGACCGACACGACCATTGCCGATAAGGTATATATGGAGCCCCTGACCCTTGAATATATGGCAAAGATTCTGCGCTACGAGCGTCCCGACGCCATTCTCCCCGGCATCGGCGGTCAGACAGGCCTGAACCTGGTGATGCAGCTTGAAAAGAAGGGCGTTCTCAAGGAGTGCCGCGTAGAGCTGCTCGGCACCAGCTCGGAGTCTATCGAGCGCGCCGAGGACCGTGAGCTTTTCAAGGAGCTTTGCCAGTCTATCGGTGAGCCCACCATTCCCTCTGAAATCACCTACAGCCTTGAGGAGGCAAAGGAGGCAGCCGCACGCATTGGATACCCTGTCGTGCTCCGTCCCGCCTTCACCCTTGGCGGCACGGGCGGCGGCTTTGCCAACAACGAGCAGGAGCTGGTTGACATCGGCGTCAATGCATTCAAGCTTTCCCCTGTGCATCAGGTGCTGATTGAAAAGAGCGTGAAGGGCTACAAGGAGATTGAATTTGAGGTGATGCGCGACGGTCTTGACCACGCCATTACCATTTGCGGCATGGAGAATATCGACCCTGTCGGCGTACACACCGGTGACTCGGTCGTTGTTGCCCCCATTCTCACCCTCTCCCCTGAGGATTTGAAGATGCTCAACGACAGTGCCCTGAAGATTATCAAGGAGCTGAAGATTGCAGGCGGCTGTAACGTCCAGTTTGCCCTGAACCCCACCAGCAGCGAGTACTACCTCATTGAGGTTAACCCCCGCGTTTCCCGCAGCTCGGCACTGGCATCGAAGGCAAGTGGCTACCCCATCGCCCGTGTGACCGCCAAGATTGCCGTCGGTATGTCGCTTGAGGAAATCAAGCTTGCCAACACCACTGCTGCCAAGGAGCCCCTGCTTGACTACATCGTTGCCAAGTTCCCCAGATTTCCGTTTGATAAGTTCACCAAGGCATCTAACATTCTCGGCACGCAGATGAAGGCAACGGGCGAGGTAATGGGCATCGGCTCCAACCTGGAGGAGTGCGTGCTCAAATCCGTGCGCTCTCTCGAGACAGGTGTTTGCCACCTTTACGCCGCCAAGTTTGACGGTATGAGCAAGGAGGAGCTTTTTGCCTATCTTTCCGAGTTCCACGCAGACGGCATCTTCGCCGTGGCACAGGCGCTCCGTATCGGCGCAACCGTTGAGGAGCTGCACGCGGTCACGATGATTACACCCTATTTCCTCGAATCCTTCAAGCGCATCGTCGAGATGGAGGAAAAGCTTGCACGCCGTCCCGGCAACGTCAAGCTGCTGCACGAGGCAAAGCGTATGGGCTTTTCTGACCAGTATATCGCCAACCTCTGGAAAAAGAAGGAGCTGTGGGTTACCAAGGTGCGCAAGGAAAACGGCATTGTCCCTGTTTTCAAAATGGCTGATACCTTCCACACCAATGCCTATATCCCGTATTTCTACTCCTCCTACACCGGCGAGAACGCTTCTGTCCTCACCGATAAGAAGAAGGTTGTCGTGCTCGGTGCAGGTCCTATCCGTATCGGTCAGGGCGTTGAGTTTGACTACTCGACCGTCCACGCCGTTACCACCATTAAGGAGTCGGGCTACGAGGCAATTATCATCAACAACAACCCCGAAACCGTTTCTACCGACTATACCACCAGTGATAAGCTTTACTTTGAGCCCCTGACGCCCGAAGATGTCATGAACATCATCGACTTTGAAAATCCCGAGGGTGCTGTGGCATCGCTCGGCGGTCAGACCGCTATCAACCTGGCAGGGCCGCTGACCGACCGCGGTGTCAGGATTATCGGCACTGACTGTGCCGCTATTGAGAAGGCAGAGGACCGTGGCTCCTTTGAAAAGCTCCTCAAGGAGCTTGGTATTCCCCAGCCCGAGGGCTGCGCGGTTACTAAGATTGAGGACGGTGTTGCTGCCGCTGCGCGCATCGGCTATCCCGTGCTTGTCCGTCCCTCCTTCGTGCTGGGCGGTCGCGCCATGCAGATTGTTTCCGACGAGAAGCAGCTCCGCCACTACCTCAAGACCGCCGTTGAGATTGACGAGGACAAGCCTGTGCTGGTTGATAAGTATATCATCGGCAAGGAGGTTGAGATTGACGCCATCTGTGACGGCCGCGACGTTTTCGTCCCCGGTATCATGGAGCTTGTTGAGCGCACGGGTATCCACTCCGGTGACTCTATCAGCGTATACCCGACCTTCAGCATTTCCGATAAGGTCAAGGGCATCATTTTGCAGTATGCAAAGAAGCTGGGCCTTGGCATCGGCATTGTCGGTCTTTACAACATTCAGTTTATCGTTGACAAGAACGATAAGGTCTTTATCATCGAGGTGAATCCGCGTTCCTCCCGTACCGTACCCTTCCTTTCCAAGGCAACCGGCTACAGCCTTGCCGACATCGCCACCAAGTGTATTCTCGGTGAAAGCCTGAAGGAGCAGGGCATCTTTGACCTCTACCCGAAGGAAAAGGAGCGCTGGTACGCCAAGGCACCCGTATTCTCCTTCAACAAGATTCGCGGTCTTGACGCCTACCTCTCCCCCGAGATGAAGTCCACGGGTGAGGCAATCGGCTACGACAACACCCTGAACCGCGCGCTCTACAAGGCGCTGCAGGCATCGGGCATGAAGCTGCAGAACTACGGCTCCGTGCTTGCCACGATTGCCGATTGCGACAAGGAGGAGGCACTGCCCCTCATTCGCCGCTTCTACAACCTCGGCTTTAACATTGAGGCAACCGCGGGCACGGCACGCTTCCTCAAGGAGAACGGTATTCGCACCCACGTGGTGAAGAAAATCAGCGACAACAGCGACGAGATTAAGGAAGAAATCCGTCAGGGCTATATCGCTTACGTCATCAACACCAGCGCCATCGGCTCCAAGCACGACCAGACCGACGGCGTGGAAATCCGCAAGTGTGCAACCGAGAACAATGTCACGATTTTCACCTCTCTTGATACGGTAAAGGTGCTGCTTGACGTGCTGGAGGAAACCACCCTCTGCATCTCCACCATTGACGCCTGATTAAAGGAAAGAACAATGAAGCAAGGAATTTTTACAATACAGTCGAACGTGGCGCTGACTGACAGCGTGATGAAAATGGTCATGGTGGGGGATACCTCCGCCGTGACCGCCCCCGGTCAGTTTGTCAACATCAAGCTCGAGGGCCTTTTCCTGCGCCGCCCGATTTCGATTTGTGATTATGACGAT
Organism: Clostridia bacterium; assembly: GCA_017396225.1. GTDB lineage: Bacteria > Bacillota > Clostridia > Oscillospirales > CAG-272 > Firm-07. The sequence goes on from JAFQMP010000054.1 coordinate 3,263, forward strand.
ACCACGCTTACCATTCTTTACAAGGTGGTAGGCAAGGGAACTGCAAAGATGGCTGAAATGGGGTCAGGCGAAACGCTTGACGTGCTCTCGGGCCTTGGCAACGGCTACGACCTCACCCTGTCGGGTAAAAGTCCTGTGCTGCTTGGCGGCGGCGTGGGCGTACCGCCCCTGTACCGTCTGGCAAAGGATTTGATTGCCGCGGGCAAGGAGGTCAGCGTGGTGCTCGGCTTTAACACTGCCGCTGAAATCTTTTATGAGGAGGAGTTCCGCGCGCTCGGTGCCACCGTGACTGTCACCACCGTGGACGGCTCCAGGGGTATCAAGGGCTTTGTGACCGATGCCCTCGCGGAGATTGATTACACCTATTTCTATACCTGCGGTCCCGAGCCGATGCTGAAGGCGATTTACAAGACCGCAACCACCTCGGGGGCAACTCAGCTTTGAGGAGCGTATGGGCTGTGGCTTTGGCGCTTGCATGGGCTGCTCCTGCAAGACCGTCACGGGCAATAAGCGTATTTGTAAGGAAGGCCCTGTGCTTGTAAAGGAGGACATACTATGGGAGAAATAAATACGCGCGTGACGCTTTGCGGCATCACGCTTGATAACCCTGTCATTCCTGCATCGGGCACCTTTGGCTACGGCTATGAATTTGCCGAGCTTTACGACATCAACTGCCTTGGTACCTTTTCCTTTAAGGGCACCACGCGCGACCCGCGCTTTGGCAACCCCACGCCCCGCATCGCGGAGTGTACCGCAGGCATGATTAATGCCGTCGGTCTGCAAAACCCCGGTGTGGAGAGGGTTATCGCGGAGGAGCTGCCCCGCCTTGCCACCTGCTTTCACAAGCCTGTAATGGCAAACGTCAGCGGCTTTTCGGTAGAGGATTATGCCTACACCTGCGAGCGCCTTGATTCTGAACCTCAGGTCGGCTGGCTTGAGGTCAACGTCAGCTGCCCCAACGTACACGGCGGCGGCATGAGCTTCGGCACCAGCCCCGAGGCAGCTGCCGAGGTGACCCGCGCCGTCAAGCGCGTGACAACCAAGCCCGTGATTATTAAGCTCTCGCCCAACGTTACCGACATTGTGGCAATTGCGGGGGCTTGTGAGGAGGCGGGTGCCGACGGCATCAGCCTGATTAACACGATGCTTGGTATGCGCATTGATTTGCGTACGAGAAAGCCCGTCATCGCCAACAAAATGGGCGGCTTTTCGGGCGCTGCGATTTTCCCTGTGGCTGTGCGTATGGTCTATCAGGTCGCACACGCGGTGAAAATCCCCGTTGTCGGTATGGGTGGCGTTTCCACCGCCGAGGACGTGATTGAAATGATGCTGGCAGGTGCCACCGCCGTTGAGGTGGGTGCAGCCAACCTCATCGACCCCTTCGCATCAAAAAGGATTGTGGAGGATTTGCCCGCCGTCATGAAAAAATACGGCATTACCAAGCTTGAAGATATTATCGGAGGTGTTTTATAATGGGTAAGGACGTTATTATTGCGTGCGATTTTGACAGCGCCGCAAAAACATTCGCGTTTCTTGATTTGTTTGAGGGTCTTGCGCGCAAGCCCTTCGTCAAAATCGGTATGGAGCTTTACTACGCCGAGGGGCCCTCTATCGTGCGTGAAATCAAGCGCAGAGGACACAAGATTTTTCTTGACCTCAAGCTTCACGATATCCCCAATACCGTGAAAAAGTCCATGGCAGTGCTTTCCCGCCTTGACGTGGATATGACCAACCTGCACGCGGCAGGTACGGTTTCGATGATGCAGGCGGCCCTTGAGGGCCTCACGCGTGAGGACGGCACCCGCCCCCTGCTCATCGCCGTGACGCAGCTCACGTCCACCGACCAGGAGCGTATGGAGAAGGATTTGCTCATTCGTGAGCCGATTGATAAGGTTGTACTTCACTATGCCAAGAATGCTGCCGTCGCAGGCCTTGACGGCGTTGTCTGCTCACCCCTGGAGGCAGGCAAGGTGCACGATACCTGTGGGGCAGGATTCCTGACCGTTACCCCCGGCGTGCGCTTTGCAGACGGTGACGTGGGCGACCAGAAGCGCGTGATGACGCCCGCTGCCGCAAAGGAAATCGGCTCCGATTACATTGTTGTCGGTCGCCCGATTACCGCTGCCGATGACCCTGTTGCCGCTTACGAGCGCTGTTGCAAGGAGTTTATTGACTGATGCGTAAGAAGCTCCTGAAATTCTCGGCGTGTCAGGCGATTATCGGTGCTTTTGTCTTTTTGATTGATTATCTTTTCTTTCACTTTGTTACCGATAACGGCATCTCCTTCACCTGGCAGCCTGAGGCGGGCAAGCCCTTTGTTGCCGATTTGATTGGCATTTTCGGCACGCTGTTTTTGTTCGGCGCAGTCGTCAGCCTGCTTGCCGCGTTCATATTTTTTGATAAAAAAGAAAGCGAGGAAAATCAGTAATGGAAAGCTATAAGAGAGAGTTTATTCAGTTTCTGGAGGGTGCGGGCGTTCTGAAATTCGGTGATTTCACCGCCAAGAGTGGCCGCAAGATTCCGTACTTTATCAACGCAGGCGATATCAAGACAGGCGACCAGATTGCCAAGCTTGGTGAGTTCTATGCCAAGGCTTATTTTGAGAAGGTCGGCAAGAAGAGAGCTGTCCTCTACGGTCCTGCCTACAAGGGCATTTCCATTGCCGTTTCCGCAGCTGTTGCACTCTCCCGTGAGGGACTTGACGTGCCCTTCTTCTTCAACCGCAAGGAGGCGAAGGACCACGGCGAGGGCGGCATTTTCGTCGGCTACAAGCCGAAGGCGGGCGAGGAAATCGTCATTGTTGAGGACGTTATCACCGCAGGCACCGCAATCCGTGAGAGCATGGAAATCCTTTCCTCTCTGGAGGGCGTAAAGGTCGCCGCAACCTTCGTTATGGTTGACCGTAAGGAAAAGGGCAAGGGCGAAAAGTCCGCAATGGCAGAGGTTGGCGAGGAGTTCGGCTTCCCTGTATACTCTGTTGTTGACGTTTATGACATTATCGAGTACCTTGAGGAAAATCCTGCAAACGAGGAGAATGTCACCCGTATTAAGAACTATCTCGCCGTCAACGGCGCCAAGGCATAAGCCTGAAGGAGAATTACCATGAGAAGCGTCATTGATATTCTTGACCTCTCGGTTGAGGAGGTAAACGCGCTCCTTGCCACCGCAGAGGATATGATTGCCAATCCGAAAAAATACAGCGATGCCTGCCGTGGCAAAAAGCTTGCAACCCTGTTTTTTGAGCCCTCTACCCGTACCCGCCTTTCCTTTGAGGCTGCGATGTATGAGCTGGGCGGCAATGTCATCGGCTTTTCCTCTGCCAAGGACACCTCTGCCTCTAAGGGTGAGAGTGTTGCCGATACCTCTAAGGTTATCAGCTGCTATGCAGATATTATCGCGATGCGTCACCCCAAGGAGGGCGCACCCTTCGTTTCCTCGCAGAATGCAAGCATTCCCGTGATTAACGCAGGTGACGGCGGTCACCACCACCCCACCCAGACTCTCGCAGACCTGCTGACGATTCAGCACGAGAAGGGCAGACTGAAGGATTTGACGATTGGCTTTTGCGGTGACCTCAAGTTCGGTCGCACCGTTCACTCCCTGATTACCGCACTCTGCCGCTATGAGAACATCAATTTCGTGATGATTTCGCCCGACGAGCTGAAGCTCCCCGGCTATGTGAAGAACGAGATTCCCGAAAACGGCAGCTTTACCTACCGCGAAACCACTGACCTTGAGGCAGTTATGCCCGAGCTTGATATTCTTTACATGACCCGCGTACAGCAGGAGCGCTTTGACGACATTGCGGAGTATCTCCGCCTGCGTGATGCCTACATTCTCACGCCCGAGAAGCTGGTGCCTGCCAAGAAGGACCTTATTATCCTGCACCCGCTGCCTCGCGTGAATGAAATCAGCGTTGCGATTGACGACGACCCCCGTGCTTGCTACTTCAAGCAGGTTCGTAACGGCAAGTATATGCGTATGGCGCTGATTCTCAAGCTGATTCGCGAGGCTGAGGAGAATCCCACCCGCGTACAGAAGAATACCGAGGGAACTTATCTTTACGACTATAAGTGCGACAACCCGCGCTGCATTACCACCACCGAGCAGGAGCTGAAGCAGATTTTCCGCGTGGTCAGTGCCGAGCACCGCATCTGCCGCTGCATTTACTGCGATACCAAGAAAAAATATTGATATATGGATAAAATTGTATCAGAATTGCTGATATACGGCGATTTACCCGAAGATTCCATTCTTGCAAGGCTTGCTGCCATTTGCCGCGAGGTAAGAGAGCAGGGCGCAGACCACGCCGCACTCCGTGCGCGCACCTACCGCGAGGTCAAGCGCCTGCTGGTGCTTGCCACCGAGTGTGGCTTTGACGGCAACCTCTGGCAGAATTACCTGACCTATCTTTTGATGACGGCGGAGAATCCCTTCACCCTCACCTGCGAGAAAATGGGGGTCAGGGAGGGCAGCGTCAACATCTTTGCCAAGCAGGACTGCGCTGCGTTTAAGAGGCTCTTTCACTATGATTTCAGTGAGTTGGAGCGCGCCCTTGATGTGAATTGCTTTTCGGTGATTACCGATTACAGGGCGATTGAAAAGCCTGAGCTGATGTATAACAAGAGCGTGAGTGACCACGTACAGGCCCTTTCCGCAAGGCTTGCTGCCGCCCCAGATACCGATGCCTTTTTTGGACACGTAACCGACTTCTATGCCGCTTACGGCGTGGGTGAATTTGGCCTGAATAAGTCCTTCCGCATTCAGCACAGCGAGCGCGGACGTGTCACTTTTCAGCCCATTCATAATATGGAAAAGGTCAAACTTTGTGATATTGTGGGATATGAGCTGCAAAAGCAGGCTTTGGTGGAAAATACCGAGGCGTTCCTTGCAGGCAAGCGTGCCAACAACGTGTTGCTCTACGGCGACAGCGGCACGGGCAAATCGACAAGCATCAAGGCGATTGTCAACGAGTACTATGACCGCGGTCTTCGCATGATTGAAATCTACAAGCACCAGTTTGAGGACCTCTCGCAGGTGATTGCGCAGATTAAGAACCGCAACTATAAGTTTATCATCTATATGGACGACCTCTCCTTTGAGGAATTTGAGATTGAATACAAGTTCCTCAAGGCCGTGATTGAGGGCGGCGTGGAAACCAAGCCCGATAACGTGCTCATCTACGCGACCTCTAATCGCCGCCACCTCATCAGGGAAACCTGGGGTGACAGGTCTGACGTCCGTATGACCGAGCAGGACGTGCATCACTCCGATACCATGGAGGAAAAGCTGTCGCTTGCCGCGCGCTTTGGTGTTGCCATTAACTATTCCAAGCCCACACGCGAGGAATATTTTAACATCGTCAGGGTCCTCGCCGCACGCGCGGGCATTGAAATGCCCGAAAAGGATTTGCTTGCCGAGGCAACCCGTTGGGAAATGCACCACGGCGGCATCTCGGGCCGCACCGCAGGGCAGTTTATCAATCATTTGGTTGGTAAAAAACGATAAAACAATAATAATCCCCCCGCATAGCGGGGGGATTATTATTTCTGTCATTCTGCGTTGACCCGCCTGAGATTCCGCCTGCGGCGATTTTGCTGCGCAAGATTTCGACTACGGGCTACGCCCTGCGCTCAGAATGACAGGCGGACGCACCAACCGTAGGGGGACGTTTGCGACCGCCGCCGGTGGCGGAAAAAGGGAGCAATAAGGAGTGGCAGCCGTCGCAGAGTGCTAGCAAATTTATTTGCGCCGCACGATGCGGTAACGGCAACAGGAAGGCGGTCCCCCTCCCGAAAAGAAAAAAACGCAAGAAACGGGCGGGGTTGCCCCGCCCGTCTGTATCCTTACGCGGAGCCCCTTTTTAGATTCCGCCGCGCACACGCGGCGCCGCTACGCGGTTCGACAAGCTCAGAATGACAAAAAGGGGGCGTGCTCTATTTCGCGTAATAGCCTTTACCCACGTGTCGCGCGGGCGAAGGCCTGTTCGGCGGCGCTGCGGTCGGTTTCCGAGAGAAGGAAATAGGCAACGGTGTTGCCCTTGGTGCGCACGGCGGCACCTGCGTAGCGGTCAAGTCTAGCCGACAGCTCAGCGGCGGGGTAGAGCGCGGAGAGGTCGCGCACCGCCTGCTCCTCGCGTGCAAGATAGGCGTGAATCTCTCGCGCGCCCGCACGTGCCGCCGCATTGGTGGAAAAGCGGAAGATGCCGAACTCCAGCCCAAACTCCTCACCGAGATAAAGCGCGTGGTCGGTGGGCGCCTCGGAAAACGCGAAGCTGTTTTCCACGTAATCGGCATCAGAGGCTCTGAAGGTGCCACCTTGAAGGCTTTCCAATACGGTATTGGCGAGCTCATGCGGGGCGGGGAGAGTATTTTTCTGTCCGCAGCCCCCCACCACCAAAAGCAGGGCGAACAGCATCAAGCAAAGTCTTTTCATGCCGTTTGCCCCTTAATTTCCGCCTCGTGACAGGCAAGATTGGAGAGAATGACCTCATAAGCCGCCGCGGTCAGGTGTATGCCGTCCGCGCTGCTGCAAAATGCCGCCTTCAAGTAGCCGCCCTCGTCCTTCAAAAGCGTGTTTGCATCAAGATAGGTGAGCCCGCGCGTGGCGGCAATTTGTGCAACCACACGGTTGGCGGCATCAACCATATCATTGGTGATGACCTTGCTTTCCCGTCCGACAGGGAAAATTGACTGCAAAACAAGCGTGGTATCGGGCGAGGCGGCGGTAATCGCATCAAGCAGCTTTTCATAGTAAAAGGCAAATTTATCGGGTGCATCGCGGTAATAATAAACACCGTAATCAACACCCAGTGTCACCACCAAAATGGGGGGCTTGACGGCAGCTGCTGCCTCCGCAATCGTCATTTCAGCCCCTGTTTCGGGCAAGACTATCCTTTCATCGGTCACGCGCGGGCTCAAATTCAAAAAGCGGCTTTTGGTTGCCCAGACCTGCGTGGGGGCAATCGCCGCACGGCTTGCCATGTGTGCGGTGGTGGAGTCGCCCACAAACACCACGCTTGACAAAAATTCACTGTTGTTTTCAACCTTTATGGGCGCGGACGGCGCGTCCTGCGCGCCATCGTACTCGTTTGCGGTGGGCAGCTGCTGCGGAGCATCTACCTTGGTGTTATCCTCACAGCCGCCAAGCGCCAGCGCAAGCGTCAAAAATAGCAATAAAAAAATACGGTTAAAGCGCATCAGAAAATCTCCTTTTTTGCTTTAACCGTATTATGTGTGATTTTATTTTTTGTATACGCTGGTATAGGCCTTTTCGTCACGCTCAATTTTGAACAAACGCGCGCGCAGATAAAGCACCACTGCCATAATGATAAAATATACCACCGTGAACACAAGGAAGAGTGCAAACGCGCCCATTGCCGTGGCATCGGGAGCCTTGTTTGGCAGATACAGACAAAGCATCATACCCAGCATTGTCATCGTATAGTGGCAGATGACCTTGACCCAGGTATCAAGCCTTGCGGCACGGAAGATGGTGTTTGCAGTCGAAAAGAGCAGGGAAAAGGGGAAAATGAGCATCAGTGCCACAGGGTGCATGACGCGCGTGATGTCGCCCGTGATGAGCCAGAAGAGAAAAATCAGCAAAAAGGTCATAACGGTATAATAAATGCAAGCCTTTGTCAGGGTAGTGACAATATAATTCTCACCGTTTTCGGGTTTTTTTTGTGCTTGCTTTTTCTTGTTCGCCATAGATGTGCCTCACTTTTTCTTAATACCCCTATCTTACCATATTGCAGGCAAAAAGGCAAGCCCTTTCCCCAAACTTTCATTGACAAGGCATTAAAATAGTAGTATAATTGATATATAGTTATAAGTGGAGGTCGTTACCGCATGAAAAAAATCATCGCCGTTGACGGCAACAGCATCGTAAATCGCGCCTTTTACGGCGTGCGCCCCCTGTCAAACAAGGAGGGCTTTCCCACCAACGCGCTCTTTGGCACGGTGGGTATTCTTGAAAAAAACCTTGCCGCCGTGTCACCCGATATGGCGGTTATCGCCTTTGATTTGAAGGCACCCACCTTCCGCCACAAGATGTTTGAGGCCTATAAGGCAGGTCGCCGCCCCACACCCCCCGACCTTCTCACGCAAATGCCCGAGGCGAAAAAGCTGGCGGCAGCACTGGGCTTTACGCCCGTGGAAATCGAGGGCTTTGAGGCTGATGATATCTTAGGCACCGTTGCCGCTATGGCAGAGAAAAGCCCTGATACTGAGGCATATATCCTGACAGGTGACCGCGATGCGCTGCAGCTGATTTCTCCCCGCGTGCACGTGCTGCTTGTCACCAATACCGAAACGATTGATTACACGCCCGACAAGTTTTTTGAAAAATACGGCGTGACCTCCGCGCAGTTTGTTGATGTAAAGGCGCTGATGGGCGACTCCTCGGATAATATCCCCGGTGTCCCCGGCATTGGCGAGAAGACCGCGCTCAAGCTGATTGCCGATTACGGCTCACTTGACGGCGTGTATGAGCAGTTACCCACGGCAACGCACACGCCCTCTGTACGCCGCAAGCTGGAGGAGGGCAGGGACAGTGCCTATCTCTCGCAAAAGCTGGCAACCATTTGTCGCGAGGCACCGATTGCGGGGACGCTTGATGCGTTTGCTTACAAGGGGCCCGACCGCGCGGCGCTTTTGCAGATTTTTACGCGCTTTGAATTTAACGCCTTTATCAAGCGTTTCGGGCTCTTGGAGGCCGCCCCTGCCACCGCGGAAGCGGCGGCAGACCTGCTCTCCCTGACCGATGAGATAGTAAAAAATCTGCCCCCCCGCGTGGCACTTGACGTTTTTGAGGGCGCAGCCCTGATTTCCGACGGCAAGTCCGTGTGGCAGACCACCGATAAGACGCTGCTGCAAGCGGTTTTTGCAGACGAGGGCAGGGAAATCATCTGTCACGACGCCAAAAGCGTTTATCACGCCCTGGAAAAAATGGGAATTACGTGGCGCGGCTGTGCCTTTGATACCATGCTTGCCGCCTATGTGCTGAATCCCGCAGAAAACGGCTTTGATTTGGCAAGGCTCTCGCTCCACCACTTGGGAGAAACGCTTGCCGCAGCCCCCATGCACGTGAAGTCCATTCTCCCGCTTGCTGCCGTGCTTGCCACGCGTGTGGCAGAGGTTGCGGGCGAAAAGCTGCTCTTTGAGATTGAAATGCCGCTTTGCCGCGTGCTTACCGATATGGAGCAGGTCGGCTTTGCCGTGGACGGCAAGGGGCTTGCCGCATACGGTGAGGCACTTGCCGAAACTGCAGCAGCACTTGCCGAGCGCATTTACTATATGGCGGGCGGGGAATTTAACATTAACTCTCCCAAGCAGCTTGGTGAGGTGCTGTTTGAGCGCCTGGCACTGCCGCACGGCAAGAAAACCAAGACAGGTTATTCCACCAATGCAGAGGTTTTAGAAAATCTGCGACACGTGCACCCGATTATAGACGATATTCTGGATTACAGACAGGTAACGAAGCTGAGGAGCACCTACACCGAGGGGCTCTCCGCCCAGATTGAGGCGGACGGTCGTATCCGCACCACCTTCAAGCAGACGGGCACTGCCACAGGGCGCCTTTCCTCGGCAGAGCCGAACCTGCAAAACATTCCGATTCGCACCGAGCTTGGTAAGGAATTAAGGCGATTTTTTGTAGCAAAAAACGACAATTATTTGCTTATTGATGCAGACTACTCGCAAATCGAGCTCCGCTTGCTTGCCGCAATGGCAAACGATACCGCGATGATTGAAGCGTTTGCCGCGGACGAGGATATTCACGCCGCCACCGCGGCACGCGTCTTCCGCGTGCCGCCCGCTATGGTGACGCCTGAGCTTCGCAAGCGCGCAAAGGCGGTGAATTTCGGTATTCTCTACGGCATGGGCGCGCACAGCCTTTCGGGTGATTTGCACATTTCGATGCGAGAGGCAAAGGAATATATCGAGAGTTATTTTGCCGCCTATGAGGGCATTGACGGCTACCTCAAGGGCGTGATTGCCACCGCCTATGAGCAGGGCTTTGTCACCACGCTTTTTGGGCGCAGACGCTATATTCCCGAGCTGAAAATGCAGAACAAGAATATGCAGCATTTCGGGGAGCGCGTGGCGATGAACAGCCCGATTCAGGGCACGGCTGCCGACATCATCAAGATTGCGATGATTCGCGTGGCGGACACGCTTGCCGCACGCGGACTTGATGCAAGACTTGTTTTGCAGGTGCATGATGAGCTGATTGTGGAAACGCACCGCGATTGCCTTGACGAGGCAAGGGAAATTCTGATGACCGAAATGGAAAATGCCGCCAACCTTGCTGTTGCCTTGAAGGTCGGCGTTCTGGTAGGAGAAAACTGGTATGAAAGCCATTAAAAGAAGCAGCGGCGTGCTGTTGCACGTATCCTCCTTGCACGGAGAGTATTCTATCGGCTCATTTGGCCGCGCCGCTTTTGAATTTATTGATTTTTTAGCCGCATCTGGCTTTGGCTGGTGGCAGGTTCTGCCGTTTTGCGTGCCCGACGAGTGCGGCTCGCCCTATAAATCCGAGGCGTCCTTTGCGGGCAACCCTGCGTTTATTGATTTGCCGCTGCTTGCCGCAGAGGGGCTTTTAACCGCAGAGGAGCTTGCCGCCGCCAAGCAGAAAACGCCCTATGCCGTGGAAACCGCGCATCTCGCGCTCACGCGTGAGGCACTGCTGCGTGTCGCCGCCGCAAGGGCCACAAACCGTGCGGAAATTCTTTCGTTTGTTGAGAAAAATGCGGAGCTTGCAAATGCCTGTCGTTTCCTTGCCTTAAAGCGCGCCAACGGCGGCAAGCCCTGGCAGGAGTTTACGGTATTTGAGCCGAACCCTGAGGATTATTTCTACTTCGCCTTTACGCAGTATCATTTTCTGCGCCAGTGGGCGGCGGTCAAATCCTATGCAAATGCAAAGGGCATTTCGGTTATCGGTGATATTCCGATTTACGTTGCCGCCGATAGTGCCGACGTCTATGGGGGCAGGGAACAGTTTCTCCTGAATGAGAACGGACACCCCACCGTCGTGGCGGGTGTGCCGCCCGATTACTTTGCCGCAGACGGACAGCTCTGGGGAAATCCCCTTTACAACTACAAAAAAATGAAGGCAGACGGGTTTGCCTGGTGGCGCCGCCGCCTTTCCTTCATGCTGGAGCTCTTTGACGGTGTGCGCATTGACCATTTCCGCGGTATTGAGGCGTTCTGGAGCGTACCTGCAACCGCCAAAACCGCCCGCGAGGGCAAGTGGGTCAAGGGCCCCGGCATGGCGCTTGTCAAGGCGCTCCGCGAGGTTGCAGGAGATAAGCTCATTATTGCAGAGGACCTCGGTGACATCACCGATGCGGTGCGTTCACTGGTCAAAAAAAGCGGCTTTCCCGGCATGCGTGTCTTTCAGTTTGCCTTCCTTGGCGACCCCGCCACGCCGCATCTGCCCCATACATACGAGGAAAATGCCGTTGCCTACACGGGCACGCACGATAACAACACCCTGCTTGGCTACGTCTGGGAGTTAGATGACGCCACGCGCGCCAGAATGCTTGAATACTGCGGCTATACCGAGGGTGATTGGGACAAGGGCTACGATGCCATTCTGCGCACGATGATGCAGAGCCATGCGGGACTGGTGATTTTTCCTGTGCAGGACCTCTTAGGCTTTGGCTCCGATACGCGTATGAACACCCCCGGACGCGCCGAGGGAAATTGGGCATACCGCGTGACGGCAGAGCAGTTAAAATCGCTGGATAGCGCAAAATATCGCCGCTTTAATGAGCTTTACGGCAGACTGTAAGAAAAAGAAAGGGAATTAACTATGGCAAAAAAGGAAACGCGCTTTGTTTGCACCCAAAAGCAGGGCGGCGCATTTGACTCCTTTGAAATCTGGGTGGATAAAAAGACGGGTGTCAATTACATCTACCGTCAAAGCGGCTATTCGGGCGGACTGACGCCACTGTTAGATGCTGCCGGCAAGCCGATTGTCACTCCTCTCACGCCCGACCTTGGGATTGAGGGATAAAAGAGAATTATACAATAAAAAAGAGGTGCATTGCACCTCTTTTTTATCCTTACAAATTATTGCAGGTTAGCGACCACGCGCTCAACAAACGCGAGCAGGTCTGCCTTTTCTTCGGGCTTGATTTTGTCAAGGAAGGAAAGCTTAGCGGTCTTGACATAGTGAATTTCATCGAATACGTTGGTGCCCGCAGCAACCAGAATCTCCTTCATACGCTGTGCAGCGGATTCGGGACCGTCCATGACGATAGCAACGTTCTGTGCGCGCGCACGGGTCAGCTCCTGGCAGAACAGTCTGACCTGGTCCTCAGGCTCACCCTTGAGAGAGAACATCAGGACAACAACGCGCTCGTTGTTGCAGGAATATGCAGTGGGAATTTTATCCACGGCGTTGACGGGCAGGTCATAAGCTGCCTTAATCATCTGTGCCATTTCGGCAATTTTGCCCTTGTTAGATGCGTAAAGAACGCGCATTTTGATAGCCATAATAGCCCTCCAAAATATTATTTTTTACAATAATCAGTATAACATATTTGCCGTAATAACGCAAGATTTTTGCGTGGATTTGTCGTGCTTTTTTACTTGAAAAGCGATTCTTACGTGTGTTTTTCGCTGATTTCTATGAAAAAAACCGCATTTTTTATTTTTTGAGTTCCCTTTTTGTTTATTGTTGACCTATCAACAATAAAATTCACTTAAAATTTATGCGTTTTTTATGAAAAAATCAATCAAAAAATGATGCAAAAAATGAGGCTGCTTTTCGCACAAAAAAGCTGCTCAAAAAAACGATAAAAAAACACGCAAGTACATTTGCGTAAAATCCGAGGGCGGTCGGTGAAAAATGCATCAAAAAAATGCGCAAAAATCAAAGGCAAAAAATGCGCTAAAAATTTTCGCGCAAAATGATGAGGGTTCATCAAAGGAAAAAATTTTCAGTGCGTTTTTTCGGCAAAAACGCATTTCAGCAAAAAATTTCGCAATCCAAAACGCCAACATCAAAAAAACAGGGAAAAGCAGATTCAAAATTTTTCCCTGAAACGATGC
>JAFQMP010000055.1 GCA_017396225.1 Clostridia bacterium
TCGATGCCGAATTTCTCATAAATCTCACGACCGACAACAGTGCCAAGGTCATGGAAGGCGGGCAAGCAATGCATAAAGCGACACTGCGGACCTGCCGTATCTATCAGCTCCTCGGTCACACGATAAGGTGTCAGGGCGGCGATACGCTCTGCCCATACATCGGCGGGCTCGCCCATGGAAACCCATACGTCGGTATAGATAACATCGGCGCCTGCCACAGCGGTAGCGGGGTTCTCGATAAACTCCAATTTTGCACCCGTCTCGGCAGCAATTGCCTCACAGGTAGCAATCAGCTCCTTGTTCGGAAAATACGCAGCGGGGGCACAGGCCACAAAATGCATACCCATTTTTGCGCAACCAACCATTAAGGAGTTGCCCATATTGTAGCGCGCATCGCCCATATATACCAGCTTTTTACCCTTCAAACCGCCGAAATGCTCGCGAATGGTGAGAAAATCTGCCAGAATCTGCGTGGGGTGATATTCATTGGTCAGGCCGTTCCAGACGGGAACGCCTGCATATTTTGCAAGCTCCTCTACAATCTCCTGACCGTAGCCGCGGTACTCGATGCCGTCAAACATACGCCCAAGCACGCGTGCGGTATCGGGAATGCTCTCCTTTTTACCAATCTGAGAGCCCGTGGGGTCGAGATAAACCGCGTGCATACCGAGGTCGGTAGCCGCCACCTCAAAGGCACAACGCGTGCGCGTAGAGGTCTTTTCAAAAATCAATGCGATGCTCTTACCCTCAAGGAGGCGATGCGGAATGCCCGCCTTCTTTTTCGCCTTCAATTCTGCCGCAAGGTCAAGAAACGCCTCGATCTCGGCAGGGGTAAAATCAAGCAGCTTCAAAAAATGCTTTGCCATAGCTTTCTCCTTACTCCGCAAGGGCGGATTTGATGATTGACACGGCTTTTTCAAGCACGTCCATCGGGATATTGAGTGCAGGCAGCAAGCGCACCTTATGCTTTGCCGTCAGCGCCAACACACCCTCTGCCATACAGAGAGCCACCACATCGGCAGCAGGCTTTTCTGTTTCGATGCCAAGCATCAAGCCCATACCGCTGACCGAAATGACACCGGGCGCACCTGTCAGCTCTTTTACAATATAGGCGCTCTTTTCGCGAACCTCGGCAAGAAGCTCCTCATCAATACGGGAAAGCACATGCAGCGCACCTGCGGCACACACAGGGTTTCCGCCAAAGGTGGAGCCGTGGTCACCGTAGCCAAGCACGCCCTCCACCTTTTCACCAAGCAGACAAGCGCCAATCGGCAAACCGCCGCCAAGTCCCTTGGCGGTTGTGACGATATCGGGAGTCACGCCATACTGCATATAAGCATAGAGTGAGCCTGTGCGCCCGTTGCCGGTTTGCACCTCGTCAAAGATGAGCAGAATGTCATTTTCCTTCGCAAAAGCCGCCACACGGGTGACAAATTCCGCAGAAAGCGGATACACACCGCCCTCGCCCTGCACAGGCTCCATCATAATGGCGGCAACCTTGTTTTCACGCGCCAGCGCAATCAATGCATCTGCATCGTTTGCGGGTGCGTGCAGAAAACCGCCCGTCAGAGGCTGAAACAGCTCGTGATAATGCGCCTGTCCCGTTGCGGCAAGCGTGGTGAGCGTTCTGCCGTGAAAGCTGTTTTCAAGCGTGATGATGTTGTAATAGTCCGCGCCCTTTTTGTCCTGCGCGTATTTGCGTGCCACCTTAATGGCACACTCGTTTGCTTCCGCACCCGAATTGCCGAAAAAGACCTTTGCGAGCCCCGTTCTGCGGCATAATTCCGCTGCCAGCGCAGCGCAGGGCTCGGTATAATAGAGGTTTGAGGTGTGCTGCACCAGTGACAGCTGGGCAGTCACCGCCTGAATCCACCCCTCATCGGCAATACCCAAGGAGGAAACGGCAATACCGGAGCCCATATCAATGTATTCCTTGCCTGCCGCATCATAAAGCAGCGAGCCCTTGCCCGATACAATTTCCACGGGAAAGCGCTTGTAGGTATGTGCGACAAATGCCTCGTCCAGTTCTTTGATAATCATTTTATTAATCCTTTTTCACCATCGTACCTGCGCCCTCATTGGTCAGAAGCTCCATGAGAATCGAGTGCGGCACGCAACCGTCCATAATAATCACGTTATCCACGCCGTGCTCCACGGCGTCCACACAGCACTTCACCTTGGGAATCATACCGCCCGAAATCACGCCCGTATCAAAGAGCTTTTTCGCCTCGCTGACGGTGAGCTCGGGAATGAGGGTCGTGGGGTCATTCTTATCAAGCAAAATGCCCGCAATATCGGTCATCATAATCAGACGCTCCGCATGCAGTGCGCTCGCAATATAAGCAGCAGCGGTATCACCGTTGATGTTATAGGTGTTGCCCTTGTCATCACAGCCCACGGTGGACACAACAGGGATATAGCCCTTTTCCAGAAGGTCGGTAACGGGGTCGATATTCACGTGGTCAATGTTGCCGACAAAGCCAAGACGCGGGTCCTTGGGCGATGCCTCAATGAGGCGGCCGTCCATACCCGAAATGCCCATTGCCTTGCCGCCCTGCATCTCAAGCAGATTGACAAGCGTTTTATTCACCTTGCCGGCAAGCACCATTTGTACGAGGTCAACCGTCTCCTTATCGGTGACACGCAGACCGTCCACGAACTTAGGCTCCATGCCCAGGCGTTTCATGAGGTCACTGATTTCAGGGCCGCCACCGTGCACCAGCACAATTTTGACGCCAATCAGGTGAAGAAGGACAATGTCCTCCATAACCTGCTGCTTTAATTCCTCGTTAACCATCGCATTGCCGCCGTATTTAACAACAATGACCTTACCGTTATACTGTCTGATATAGGGCAGCGCCTCTGCCAGAACCTGCGCGCGCTGACTGTTTGAAAAATTATTTAACATTGTTTTCCTCTTATGTACGGTAATCGCCGTTAATCCTGACGTAATCATAGGTCAAATCGCAGCCCCAGGCAGTGGCAGAAGCCTCACCCGAGCCGAAGTCAACCAGAATTTCAATCTCCTTTTCAAGGAGAATTTCCTTTGCAATCTCCTCAGAGAAGGGCACGCCTGCGCCATTCTCACAAACAACCACCGTGCCCTTTGCGGAACGGAAGGAAACCGCAATGGTATTCACATCAACATCGGCACCGCTGTAACCGATTGCACAGAGCACACGACCCCAGTTGGCATCGGCGCCAAACATGGCAGATTTCAGAAGGCTTGAGCAAATGACGCTCTTTGCCACGCGCGCCGCACAGTGCGGGCATTTAGCACCCGTCACCTTACATTCAAGCAGCTTGGTTGCACCCTCGCCATCACCGGCAAGCATACGGCAAAGTGCCACGTTCACCGAATTCAGCGCCTGCATAAAGGTGTCAAAATCGGCACCCTCTGCGACGATCTTCTCATTTTCCGCCATACCGTTGGCAAGCACTGTCACCATATCGTTGGTCGAGGTGTCGCCGTCGATGCTGACCATGTTGAAGGTCTTTTTGATATCACCCGAAAGCGCCTTACCGAGCATCTCCGCAGAAATTGCTACGTCGGTGGTAATAAACACCAGCATCGTTGCCATATTGGGGTGAATCATACCGCTGCCCTTGGCAATACCGCCCAGGTGGCAGACCTTACCGCCAACCGTAAACTCAACCGCAACCTCCTTCGCCACCGTATCGGTGGTGATAATGGCATCGGCTGCAGCGCGTGCGCCGAGATGGTCGGCAGTCAGACCTGCAACAAGCGCGGGCAGCTCGCGTCTGATAGGGGTAATATCAAGCGGCTGACCGATGACACCGGTAGATGCAACCACCACATCGGTGGCAGGTACGCCCGTCACCTCACTGACCAGCTCACACATGGACTCGGCAATCTCCACACCGTTTGCATTGCAGGTGTTGGCATTGCCACTGTTGCAGATAATCGCCTGCGCCACGCCGTTGGCGAGGTGCTTTTTGGTTACCAGCAGGGGGGCGCCCTTGACAAGGTTGGTCGTGTAAACGGCTGCCGCAGCAGCAGGCACATCGGATACAATCAGTGCAAGGTCCTTTTTGATTTTATTCTTGCGGATACCGCAATGTACGCCGTTTGCGCGAAAGCCCTGCGCGGCACAAACGCCACCTTCAATAAATTTCATCATCATTCTCCTGTTACAAGTCCTTTATTTTCAGCAACGCCGAGTAAAATGTTCATATTCTGAATGGCCGCGCCGGAAGCGCCCTTGCCAAGATTATCAAAACGGGATACCAGCAGGATACGTGCCTCGTTGCCAAGCACGCGCACCTCCATGTCATCGCGCCCTGCGAAGGTCGCAGCGGAAAGGAAGCCCCCTTCACCGTCGTCACAGACATAGCGAATCATGCCCTCGCCGTAAACCGCGCGATAAACCTCTTTGATTGCCGTGACACCGCCCTTGACGTCTTCTGCAAAAAGCGGCACGGTTACCTCCATGCCCGCGTAATAGTCCGCCACAATGGGGGAGAACAGCGGCGCCTTTGAAAGACCGCAAAGTGCCTGCATCTCGGGCAGATGCTTGTGCGTCTGAGAAAGTCCGTACTGACGAGGCGCGTCAAGTCGCGTATCGCGCGCCGCGTCCTCATAAGCAGCAATCATATTCTTGCCGCCGCCCGAATAGCCGGTCAGGGAAAAGGCAGTCAGTGCCACGTCACATGAGAGCACACCTGCCGCCACCAGCGGTGCAACCAGCGCCACGAAGCCGCTGGCGTGACAGCCGGGATTGGCAATCCGCTTCGATGCGGCAATCAGCTCACGCTTACCTGCAAGCTCCGGCATACCGTACGCCCAAGTGGCGTTGGTACGGTGTGCGGTCGAGGTATCAATCACGGCAGTATGCGGATTGTCGACAAGGGTCACAGCCTCAATTGCTGCGGCATCGGGCAGGCAAAGAAATGCAATATCTGCGCTGTTCAGCGCCTCGCGGCGGGCGGCGATATCCTTTCTTTGCTCCTCGGGTAAAACGAGGAGCGAAATATCCTCACGCGCTGCCAGTCGTTCACGGATACGAAGGCCCGTTGTGCCTGCGCTGCCATCTATAAATACGGTTTTCACGGTAAAATCCTTTCGGCGTGCAAAAATAGTCATTATATTTGCATAAATATGCAATTCGAAGCAAACATATATAATATTATACACGCCATGCACACCGTTGTCAAGTATTTATATTAAAGAATAATCAAAAAGTTTTCTATTTCAAGCTTTTCGCCCGACGCGCGCGAGGAGCAGGGCTGCATAAAATGAATTTTTATTAAGAAAAAAACGCATTACACATACACTGTCACACACGGGCGCAGCGCAAGCACCCTTCTGCCGCGCCGGTTGACGCTTAAATTTTTCCAATTTATTTATGTAATTTTCCAATTTTACAAAACCTAGTATTACAAAAATTCTAATTATAGGTGTTTTTCGCCATAAAACGCAAAAAAGGTGCCGCGACAGCGACACCTTTTTTATCATCAATCATTTGACGGCAATGCACTCAATTTCGAGCTTGGCGCCCTTCGGGATAGCCGCCACCTGTACGCAGCTGCGTGCAGGATAGGGAGCCTCGAAAAAGCTTTCATAAATGCTATTCACCGTAGCAAAGTCGGCAAGGTCAGCAAGGAATACAACCGTCTTGACAACCTGCGTCATCTCACAGCCTGCGGCTGCCAGCACGTTTTTCAGATTGGTGAGCACTTGCATAGCCTGCTCCTCCACCGTATCCGCCATTTTACCCGTGGCAGGGTCAACGGGAATCTGACCCGATACAAAGACCATATTACCGAGGTCGAGCGCCTGAGAATAGGGGCCGATTGCGGCAGGCGCCTTATCGGTCATAATTTGCTTTATCATCATATCTTCTCCTTAAGAAACAATCTTGAAGCCGGCCTTCGTCAGCTCCTCGCGGATATGCTCAATCTGGGCGAAATCGCGGGTTTCCATACCAATTTTAAGGAAGCAGCTTGCCACCGCCATATTGGCATCGGAGCGCTCGTGATGCACGCTGACAACATTACCGCCGCAGCGGGAAATGATGCTGCTGACGCCCAAAAGCTGACCGGGCTTATCCTCCAGGGCAATCTGCAGCGTTGCATTTCTGCCCGTGGTGACAAGACCGCGCGTAACCACACGGGAAAGAATATTTACGTCAATGTTACCGCCCGAAACAACGGCAACAACCTTCTTACCCTTCACAGGGAGCTTGCCAAACATCACGGCAGCCACGCCAACGGCACCCGCGCCCTCGGCAACCAGCTTCTGCTTTTCCATCAGCGTGAGAATTGCAGTTGCAATCTCGTCCTCGGATACCGTGACGATTTCATCTACATACTCATTGATGAGCTTGAAGGTGTTGTCACCGGGGTGCTTGACGGCAATACCGTCTGCAAAGGTGGATACACTGTCAAGAGTAATCTGCTTGCCAAGCTTGACGCTCTCTGCCATGCTGGCAGCGCGCTCTGCCTGTACGCCGTAGACCTTAACACGGGGATTGAGGTGCTTTATGGCAAACGCCACGCCCGAAATCAGGCCGCCACCACCAATCGGCACAACAACCGCATCAGCATCGGCAATCTGTTCAAGAATTTCAAGACCAATCGTGCCCTGCCCTGCAATCACGTCGTCATCGTCAAAGGGGTGAATAAAGGTTGCGCCCGTCCGATCACGCAGCTCAATTGCCTTAGCGTAGGCATCATCATACGCACCGGGGACAAGGCAGGTTTCTGCACCAAACGCCTTTGTTGCCTCCACCTTGCTGATAGGAGCACCGTCAGGCATACAGATGACACTCCTGATGCCCATTTTCTGTGCGGCAAGTGCCACGCCCTGTGCGTGGTTACCCGCGCTGCAGGCAATAATACCCTTGGCGCGCTCCGCCGCGGTCAGCTGGCTGATTTTATAGTACGCACCGCGCAGCTTGAAGCTGCCCGTGAGCTGCAGGTTTTCGGTTTTCAGGTACAAATCGCAATCGGTAGACATATTGCGCGCCTGAATGAGGTCGGTCCTGCGTGCCACATCACGCAGCACAAAGGCCGCCTGATAAATTTTATCAAGTGTCAGCATACGTCCCTCTTAAATCATCACACGCCAGCCAAACGGGTCGTCAAGCTTACCGGTCTGAATACCTGTGATGGTGTCGTAGATTTTTTGACTCAGCTCGCCGATACCACCGTCGCCGATGGTCATAACATCGTCCTTGTAGCGGAGCTTGCCAACGGGAGAAATCACTGCAGCGGTACCCGTACCGAAGACCTCCTCAAGCTTGCCTGCTGCCTGTGCCTCCAGCAATTCATCAACGGAAATGCGTCTTTCCTCGCAGGGAATGCCCCAGGAGGTCAGAAGCTGCAACACAGAATTACGGGTTACACCGGGCAGAATCGAGCCGTTGAGCATCGGCGTGACAACCTTGCCGTCAATCTTGAAGAAGATGTTCATCGCACCGACCTCCTCAATGTAACGGCGCTCAACACCGTCAAGCCAGAGCACCTGAGAGAAGCCTGCATCATGCGCCTTAACCTGTGCGGCAAGCGAGCAAGCGTAGTTGCCGCCCGTCTTGGCATAGCCCATACCACCCTTCACGGCGCGGACATAATCGTCCTCAATCCAGATACCCACGGGGGCAAGCCCCTCGCTGTAATAAGCACCGCTGGGAGAAAGAATCACCATAAAGAGGTAGGTCTTAGAGGGTGCAACGCCGAGGAAGGCATCGGTTGCAATCACGAAGGGGCGAATGTAAAGAGAGGTGCCTGGCTCGGTGGGAATCCAATCCTCGTCAACCTTGACAACTGCCTTCACAGCCTCCACAAAAATATCCGTAGGAATTTCGGGAATGCAAAGGCGGCGGTTGCTCTCATTGGCGCGTGCCGCGTTTCTCTCGGGGCGGAACAGGTAGGTTTCGCCATTCTCACCGCGGTATGCCTTCATACCCTCAAACATCTCCTGACCGTAGTGGAATACCACGCAGGCAGGAGAAAGAGAGATATCGGCAAAGGGCTCGATGCGGGCATCGTGCCAGCCCAACCCCTCGGTATAGTTCATCACAAACATATGGTCGGTAAAGATTTTACCGAAGCCAAGTGCACCCGCGGGCTTTTCCTTGGGCGCCGTCGTTTTGGTTACTTTAATATCAAGCATACGCTTAAATCCTTTCCATGATCTTATCTGTCATGGCGGTACAGGTGAGCGGTTCCATGGTGGGATCGGTCAGAATATCCGCCGTGCGGTAGCCGTCATCAATCACGCCGGCAACTGCCGCCTCGATATCATCTGCCTCACGGGTAAGGTCAAAGGAATAACGGAGCATCATTGCGGCGGAAAGAATGGTGGCAATGGGGTTTGCTTTGTTCTGCCCTGCAATATCGGGGGCAGAGCCGTGAATCGGCTCGTAAAGGCCACACTTTGTGGCACCGAGCGAAGCAGATGCCAAAAGGCCGATAGAGCCTGTAATCTGCGATGCCTCATCAGAGAGGATATCGCCAAACATATTCGAGGTGACAACAACGTCAAAGCGCGAGGGGTCGCGGATTAACTGCATGGCGGCATTGTCCACCAGCATATCCGAAACGGCTACGTCGGGATATTCGGCGGCGATGCGGTGCACCGTTTCGCGCCAGAGTCTGGAGCTTTCCAATACGTTTGCCTTATCAATGCTCACGACGTTCTTACGACGCTTTCTGGCAGTTTCAAAGGCAACGCGCGCAATACGCTCTACCTCGTGCACGCTGTATGCCTCAGTATCATACGCCTCAGGGCCGTACTTGCCCTCGCGGCGACCGCGCTCACCAAAGTAAATACCACCCGTCAGCTCACGGACGATGACGAGGTCAAAGCCGCGGTCAATGATATCAGGGCGGAGTGCACAGGCACCCTTCAGCGCAGGGAAAATACGCGCAGGGCGCAGATTGGTGTAAAGACCGAGTGCGGCACGCAGACCAAGCAGCGCCTTCTCGGGACGGATATTGCCGGGGAGTGTATCCCACTTGGGGCCGCCCACGGCACCCAGCAGCACGCTATCGCTGTTTTTGCAGCCCTCTACGGTTTCTTGCGGCAGGGGCTCGCCACAAGCGTCAATGGCAGCACCACCTGCGAGGTAGCGAGTGAAATTGAATGTGTGACCGTACTTTTCACCGATTTTTTCAAGCACGCGGACAGCGCTGTCGACAATTTCGGGGCCGATGCCGTCACCACGTACGAGTGCAATATTGTAATTCATCAAATTTCCCCCTTCTCTTTTGCCACAAGATAGGGCAGCAGGCCGCCCTGCTCAATAATACGATTGATAAAGGCGGGGAAAGGCGTTGCCCGGAAGGTCTTGCCAGTCGTCAGGTTGGTAATCAAGCCTGTATCGGCATCAACCTGCACCTCGTCCCCCTTTTTAATGCCCTTCACAGCCTCAGGACACTCTAAAATCGGGAAGCCGATGTTGATTGCATTGCGGTAAAAGATGCGTGCAAAGCTTGCAGCAATCACACAGGAAATACCGCTGGCGCGAATGGCAATGGGCGCATGCTCGCGAGAGGAGCCGCAGCCGAAATTCTCGCCGCCGACCATAATATCGCCTGTCTTGACCTCACGCACGAAGTTGGGGTCAATATCCTCCATGCAGTGCTTGGCAAGCTCGGTAGCAGAGGGGGCGTTCAAGTAACGTGCGGGAATGATAACGTCGGTATCAACATTATCTCCGTACCAAAAAGCAGTTCCCTGATACATACTTACACCTCCATATCGTAGGGCGATGCCACAGCACCTGCCACAGCAGAAGCGGCAGCAACTGCGGGGCTGGCAAGAATGACCTCGCTCTTGACGTGACCCATACGGCCAACAAAGTTACGGTTTGTGGTGGCAACGGCGCGCTCGCCTGCCGCCATACAGCCCATGTGACCACCCAGGCAGGGGCCGCAGGTGGGGGTAGAAACCGCGCAGCCTGCCTCAATGAAAATCTCAGTCAGGCCCTCGCGGATAGATTGCAGATAAATTTCCTCGGTTGCGGGAATCACGATACAACGTACGCCCTTTGCAACCTTGCGACCCTTGAGAATCGCTGCGGCAGCACGCAGGTCACCGATACGACCGTTGGTGCAGGAGCCGATGACAACCTGGTCAATGGGCAGCCCCTTGACCTCGTCAACCGTTCTGGTATTCGAGGGCAGGTGGGGGAGTGCCACAGTGGGCGCGAGCGTATTAAGGTCAATCACAACCTCACGCTCATAGAGAGCATCGGCATCAGCCTCAAACACACGTACAGGGCGCTTAAAGCGGCCCGCAACATAAGCCATGGTCTGCTCGTCTACGGGGAAAATGCCGTTCTTGGCACCCGCCTCAATCGCCATATTGGCAATCGCACAGCGGTCGTCCATGGTGAGTGCGGCAACGCCCTCTCCCACAAACTCGAGCGACTTGTAAAGCGCACCGTCCACGCCAATGAGGCCAATCAGGTGCAAAATAACGTCCTTGCCGCTGACATAAGGCTGCAGCTTACCCTTCAGGATAACCTTAATGGCAGCTGGAACCTTGAACCAGTTTTCACCGGTTGCCATGCCTGCCGCCATATCGGTAGAGCCGACACCCGTCGAGAAGGCACCAAGTGCACCGTAGGTGCAGGTGTGGGAGTCGGCACCGATAATCATATCGCCGGGGCCGACAATGCCCTTTTCAGGCAGGAGTGCGTGCTCGATACCAACGGCACCGACATCATAAAAATGTGTGATATCAAAGCGCTTTGCAAAATTACGCGCGGTGGCGCAAAGCTCTGCGGATTTGATATCCTTACAGGGGGTATAGTGGTCAAGCACAATGGCAATCTTATCCTTGTCAAAAACGCGGGTAAAGCCTGCCTTGTCAAACACATCTACCGCCACGGGGGTGGTGACGTCATTGCCGAGCACGATATCAAGCTTTGCCTCGATGAGGTCGCCCGCCTTGACTGTGTCAAGACCTGCGTGTGCGGCGAGAATTTTTTGTGTCATCGTCATTCCCATATTCGCTTACTCCTCTCTTGCTCTTGCCTGCTCGGCAGCGTATTGCATCTTGTTGATTGCATTGATGTAGGCAAGAATACTTGCCTCGATAATATCGGTGGAAAGACCCTTGCCCGTGTAGGTGCGACCACCCGCGGCAAGGCGCACGGTGACGTCACCGAGGGTATCCTTGCCCTCGGAAATCGAATGAATGGTGTAGGTCTTGAAGGTGTGCGCCTCAGGATTTACAATCTTATCAATCGCCTTGAAGGAAGCGTCAATAGGACCGTCGCCAAGGCTGACCTCCTCATACTTCTCGCCGTCCTTCATCAGCACGACGGTGCTGGTAGAGGTGGTAAAGTTACTGGTATGTACCACAAAGCGGTCAAGCTTGAAGCCTGCGTCCTCGGGCATATCACCAATGGTGGTCTTATGCAGAACAATCGCCTCGATATCCTCGTCGCTGATTGTCTTTTTCTTGTCGCAAAGCACCTTGAAATCCTCAAAGCAGGAAAGCAGCTCCTCTGCGGAGAGGTGATAACCAAGCTCCGCCAGGCGGCTTTCAAAGGCGTGCTTGCCGGAGTGCTTACCAAGCACCAGGTTCTTCGCCACAATGCCGACAGATTCAGGGGTCAGAATCTCGTAGGTCTGCTTGTTGGCGAGCACACCGTGCTGGTGAATGCCTGACTCATGCAGGAAGGCGTTCTGACCGACAATGGGCTTATTGAGGGGCGCACCCTGACCGATGATATTGTAAACGGTCTTGCTGGCACGCGAAATGCGCGTGGTTTCAATGCGCGTCTGTATGGGGAAAAGGTCGGGGCGGGTATGCATTGCCATGACAACCTCCTCAAGCGCGGTGTTACCTGCGCGCTCGCCAAGGCCGTTGATGGTGCACTCAATCTGGCGAGCACCGCCAAGCACACCTGCAAGGGAGTTGGCAACTGCCATACCGAGGTCGTTGTGGCAGTGCACCGAGAACTCAGCGCGACCTGCGTGGTCGGTATGCTTCATCATGTACTCAATCAGCGCACGCATCTCATTGGGCGTGGTATAACCAACCGTATCGGGCAGATTGATAACGGTTGCACCATTGGCAATCGCGGTGTTGACAACTCTTGCCAGGAACTCCCAATCTGAGCGCGTCGCGTCCTCTGCCGAAAACTCAATGTTGGCGCAATACTTGCGTGCGTGGGCAACCATAGCAGCCGTCTTTTCCAGCACCTGCTCGGGGGTCATACGGAGCTTATACTCCATATGCAAGGGAGAGGTGGCGATAAAGAGGTGAATACGGGGGTCTGCTGCAACCTTTACAGCGTCCCATGCCACGTCAATATCCTTCACGGTGGCGCGGGCAAGCGAGGCAACGCTGCAATCCTTTACCGTCTTTGCGATGGTATGTACAGATTCAAAATCGCCGGGCGAGGAAATGGCAAAGCCCGCCTCAATCACGTCAACGCGCAGGCGCTCCAACTGCTTGGCAACCTCAATCTTTTCAGAAAGGTTCATGCTGCAGCCGGGCGATTGCTCGCCGTCACGCAGCGTGGTATCAAATATTTTTACGCGGTCCATAAAGTCCTCCGTTTATCAAACCGTGAGAATTGCACCCTTGTCTGCCGAGCTGACAAGCTTCGCGTAACGGGCAAGGTAACCCGTCTTGACGCGGGGTTCGGGTGCAACCCAAGCAGCACGACGTGCGGCAAGCTCGGTTTCATCTACCTTCAGGGTGATGCTGCAAGCCGTAATATCAATGGCGATGATGTCGCCTTCCTTCACAAGGGCAATCGGACCACCCGATGCAGCCTCAGGGCTGACGTGTCCGATAGAAGCACCGCGGGTTGCACCCGAAAAGCGTCCGTCGGTAATCAGTGCCACGCTCTCGCCAAGCCCCATGCCGCAAATCGCAGAGGTGGGATTGAGCATCTCGCGCATACCGGGGCCGCCCTTGGGGCCCTCGTACCGAATGACAACCACGTCGCCCGCCTTGATAGCACCCTTGTAGATTGCGGCAATGGCATCGTCCTCGGAATCAAATACGCGCGCAGGGCCCTCGTGCACCATCATTTCAGGCGCAACGGCAGCTTGCTTGACAACGCAGCCGTCAGGGGCAAGGTTGCCCTTGAGGACGGCAATACCGCCACTCTGAGAATAGGGATTGTCAATGGGGCGAATCACGCTCTCATCACGGTTTACAACAGCTGCAAGATTTTCGCCAAAGGTCTTACCGGTCACGGTCATCACTGTCGTGTCAAGCAGGCCCTTTTTGGTCAGCTCCTTCATAACAGCGTAGACACCGCCTGCACGGTCAAGGTCCTCCATATAGGTGTTGCCTGCGGGTGCAAGGTGACAGAGATTCGGCGTTCTCTTGCTGATTTCATTGGACATATCCAGGCTGATTTCCACGCCCGCCTCATGTGCGATAGCAGGCAGGTGCAGCATCGTGTTGGTGGAGCAGCCAAGCGCCATATCAACAGCCTCTGCATTGTGGAATGCTGCCTCGGTCATAATGTCGCGAGGACGAATATTCCTCTCAATCAGCGTCATAATCTGCATGCCCGCCTTCTTCGCAAGACGAATACGGGCAGAGAGGGGTGCGGGCACCGTGCCGTTACCCGACAGCGCCATGCCGATTGCCTCGGTCAGGCAGTTCATCGAATTGGCGGTATACATACCCGAGCAGGAGCCGCAGCTGGGGCAAGCATTCTCAGTGTAATCAGCAACAGTTGCCTCGTCAATGGCACCTGCCTTATATGCACCAACAGCCTCAAACATGTGGCTGAGGCAGGTGCGGGTGCCGTCCTGCAGACGGCCAGCAAGCATCGGGCCGCCCGAGCAGAAAATGGTGGGAATATTCAGACGTGCGGCAGCCATCAGAAGGCCGGGCACGTTCTTATCGCAGTTGGGAATCATCACCAGACCGTCAAACTGATGCGCCATCACCATAGCCTCGGTGGAATCGGCAATCAGGTCGCGGGTGACAAGCGAATATTTCATACCCACGTGACCCATGGCAATACCGTCGCAAACAGCAATCGCAGGGAACATCACGGGCGTGCCGCCTGCGGCGCGTACGCCTGCCTTGACGGCCTCAGCAATTTTATCCAGGTGCATATGACCGGGAACAATCTCATTGTAGGAGCAGACCACACCAACGAGTGGGCGGGAAAGCTCCTCATCAGTATAGCCCAGTGCATACAAAAGGCTGCGGTTGGGGGTGCGCTCTACACCCAGCTTAATCTGGTCGGAATTCATACGTAATACCTCCGTGAGGATAAGGTTAATTTAGTGAAAAGCACGCAAGACTTTCTCTTGGCCGGCCACTTGTCTGACAAATGACCTATCAAGGGAAAGCCTAAAGTATCAAAAAGCACAAGCCGAAGACGCCGTAGATTTTGATGCATGGCGCCCTTGGGCGATGCGCAGATGTCGTAACTACTCCGAGCACTGCACAAGGGCATCAGGCGCAAAAGTACAAGCCGAAGGCGCCGTAGATTTTGATGCATGGCGCCCTTGGGCGATGCGCAGATGTAGTAACTACTTCAAGCATCGCCCAAGGGTGTCAGGCGCAAAAGATACAAGCCTTAGTTAGAAGCGGTGTCAAGGTCGGAGTCATTCTTCCACAGCATCTGCTCACGAAGACGCTTGCCAACAACCTCCATGGGGTGACGTGCAAGCTGCTCGCGCTTGGAGTTGAAGAAGCAACGACCGGTCTTATTCTCTGCAATCCAACGACCTGCGAAGGTGCCGTCCTGAATGTCAGCAAGAACAGCCTTCATGTTTGCCTTGGTCTGCTCATAAGGAAGCACGCGGGGACCGCTGACATACTCGCCGAACTCTGCGGTATCGGAAATCGAATAGTTCATCGCAGCAACGCCGCCCTTGTTAATCAGGTCGATGATGAGCTTCATCTCGTGAATGCACTCAAAGTAAGCGTTCTCGGGCTCATAGCCTGCCTCAACGAGGGTCTCAAAGCCGCAGCGCATCAAATCAACAACGCCGCCGCAAAGGACTGCCTGCTCACCAAAGAGGTCGGTTTCGGTCTCATCGTGCATGGTGGTTTCCATAATACCTGCGCGTGCACCGCCGATACCTGCGATGTATGCAAGTGCGATGTCGTAGGCCTTGCCGGTAGCGTTCTGCTCAACGGCAACCAGGCAGGGAACGCCCTTGCCTGCCATGTACTGACCGCGTACGGTGTGGCCGGGGCCCTTGGGCGCAGCCATAAATACGTCTACGTCAGCAGGGGGAACAATCTGCTTGTAGCGGATATTGAAGCCGTGTGCAAATGCAAGTGCCTTGCCTGCAGTCAGGTAGGGCGCGATGTCCTTCTTGTACATATCACCCTGTGCCTCATCATTGATGAGAATCATAATAATGTCAGCCTTCTTGGTTGCCTCGGCAACGGTGTAAACCTCAAAGCCGTCCTTTTCAGCAACAGGCCAGGACTTGCCGCCCTGACGCAGACCGATAATGACGTTGCAGCCGGAGTCGCGAAGGTTCAGTGCGTGTGCGTGGCCCTGAGAGCCGTAACCAACGATTGCGATGGTTTTACCATTCAGTTTATTCAGGTCACAATCCTTTTCATAATACATTCTTGCCATAATCAAATTCTCCTTTTTCTACGGTTTCATCTTTTATAGTTTCTTGTCCTCTCTCAAGGGCAATAACGCCGGTTCTCACAAGCTCGAGTATCTCGTACTCGCGCAAAAGCTTTTCAATCGCATCGGTCTTGGATTCAGCACCGATGACGGAAAGGGTAATCGAGCCAATCGCCACATCAATGATGTTGGCGCGGAAAATATTTGCAATGCCGATAATCTCGTTACGCACAGCACTGTCCGGGGTGCGCACCTTGTAAAGCACCAGCTCACGGCGAATTGAGGTTTCGGGTGTAAGCACCTTCACCGAATGTACGGGGAAGAGCTTGCGCAGCTGGTT
Organism: Clostridia bacterium; assembly: GCA_017396225.1. GTDB lineage: Bacteria > Bacillota > Clostridia > Oscillospirales > CAG-272 > Firm-07. The sequence continues at coordinate 15,895 of JAFQMP010000055.1, forward strand.
TGCAAGCAATTTAATCTGGTCCTCGTCCGCCATAACCTCAATGGTGATACGCGAGGTTTCAGGGTGCTCGGTAGCACCCACGGCAAGGCTTTCAATGTTATAGCCCTTGCGCGAGAACAGACGGGAAATCTGGGAAAGCACGCCCGACTCGTTATCTACGAGAATGGCAAGCGTTTGTCTTTTCATTTCGGTTGTCATCATAGGCCTCCTTTCAGCTCAGCAGGAAATCGGTAATGTGAGAGCCGCCGCCAACCATGGGACGAACCTTCTCGTCAATATCAATTGCACAGTCAATGATGTAACCGTGCCCGCAGGCAATTGCCTCCTTGATAGCGGTCTCCAGCTCCTCAACATTGGTGACGTGTGCACCGCCAAGACCGTAAGCCTTTGCAAGTGCCACAAAATCGGGACCGCGCTCGGTCAGGGTGGTTTCAGAGTAGCGCTTATCATAAATCAGCGTCTGCCACTGACGCACCATGCCAAGGGTCTTATTGTTAAACACGAAGGTGATAATCGGCACGCCGTAATCCTGCACGGTTGCAAGCTCATTACAATTCATACGGAAGCTGCCGTCACCCGTGATATGAATAACCGTCTTATCGGGATTGCCGACCTTGGCACCAATCGCAGCGCCCAGACCGAAGCCCATTGTACCGAAGCCGCCCGAGGTCAGAAGCTGACCGGGATAATCAAAGCGGAAGTGCTGCGTTGCCCACATCTGGTGCTGACCGACGTCGGTTGCCACAACGGTATTCTGAGGAAGAAGCTTTGCAATCGAGGAAAGAATCTGCTTAGGCGTCAGGGTATCCTCGCTGTCATCGTACACCGTCTCAGTCTTGAAGGAGAAGACGTACTTCTTCCAATCAGGGTGCTCCGCAGGCTCGACAATCTCGTTAAGCATTGCCAGCACACGCTTGGCATCGCCTACAATATGATGGTCGGTGCGCACGTTCTTGTTAATCTCAGAACGGTCAATATCAATCTGCACAATCTTTGCTTGCTTCGCGAAGGTCTTGGGAGACAGTGCCACGCGGTCTGAGAAACGACAGCCAACAGCAATCAGCAAATCGCACGCATCGCACGCCATATTGGAGGCCTGGGTGCCGTGCATACCAATCATACCGGTTGCCAGCGGATTTCTGCCGCAGATACCGCCGCCACCCATCAGGGTAATTGCAACAGGTGCATCAATCTTCTCGGCAAACTCCAAAAACTCCTTATCGGCTCTGCCACGTACCACGCCGCCGCCACAGATGAGCAGGGGCTTTTCAGCCTTCTTAATCATCTCAGCCAGCGTCTTGATGCTCTCGATATCTACCTCAGGTGCCTTGAAGTCCTGCGAGGACCTGCGCATCATGGCAGCCAGGCGACCGTGGTTGTAGTGCTGCTCGCGGGGCAGCGGCTCATACTCGGTCTTCTCGCCGGTGGCATTTTTGAGAATATCAATAAACACGGGACCGGGGCGACCGCTTTTTGCGATCGCGAAGGCGGTACGCACGGTATCTGCCAGCTTTTCCACGCTGTCTACAATATAGTTACACTTGGTGATAGGCATCGTAATACCCGTAATATCAACCTCCTGGAAGGAATCCTTTCCGATGAGGTTGCGTGCCACGTTACAGGAGATAAAAACAACGGGAGAGGAATCCATATACGCCGTTGCAATACCCGTTGTCAGATTAGTGGCACCGGGACCTGAGGTTGCGAAGCATACGCCCACCTTGCCCGTGCTGCGTGCGTAGCCGTCTGCCGCGTGTGCGGCACCCTGCTCGTGTGCGGTCAGCACGTGATGAATTTTATCACCGTAGCGGTACAGCGCATCATAAACATTAAGGATTGTACCGCCCGGATAACCGAATACGGTGTCGACCTCCTGCTCAAGCAAGCACTCCATCAAAATTTGTGCGCCCGTCAATTTCATAATCTTGCCCTCCTCTTAGAAAACAAAAACCTTACGGCCTGAAAGTTCAGTCCGTAAGGTTTGCATTTCAACTCTTATCATAAACTTCGGCCAACGGTAAATCAGGTGATGTTCCCTTTCTCGGAACCTCAAGCCGTCAAACGGAAGCTTTGGATTTGCAAATCTTGGCATAACTTTCAGCACTATCCCGGGTGTCGCCTACAAGCACGACTAGACCTAGAATAGTGCACATAATGGCTACGCTGAACAAGGGAGCGAAGGAAGCCATAGTTACACCTCAACCTGTAAATAAAATAATATGTTGCTATTATAGCACGGTGATTGTATGATGTCAATACCCAAAAAACATTTTTCATCACCTTAGCACAACATTTTTTGCGTTGCACGACAAATTTTGTGCATTTTCTACATTTAACGCACATTTTTAAGAGAAAAAATGCGGATAAAAATTCAAATTTTATGCAAATCGCGCAGTTTTGTCACACTCGCACGCGCGCGCGTTAAAAAAATAGGTAATATTTTCCCTCTCCACCCCGCATCTGAACAATCCTTTTTCAATACCCTCTATGCATCAGCCAAAAATGCCGAAAAGTTTTCTCAAAAAAAGTCGGAAAAGGTATTGACTTTATCGCAGTACAGTGCTAAAATGTGAGATATTGACAGACGGCTTGCCGTCAAAAAGGAGAAACTCTATGATTAATATGCGTAACGAATCCTTCGACAGACTGTTTGAGGCAATTCTCAGCCTCGACTCGCTCGAAGAATGCTACCGCTTCTTTGAGGATATTTGCACGGTGAAGGAGCTTTGCGAAATCGCACAGCGCCTTGATGTTGCCAAATATCTCGCCGCAGGCAAAAACTATCAGGAAATTTCGGGACTGACGGGTGCCAGTACGGCAACAATCAGCCGCGTCAGCAAATGCCTGAACTATGGCAGCGGCGGCTACGCACTTGTCATAAACAAGACAAAGGAGGCAGACCCCTCATGACAAACGTCTCTGTTTTGCGCGGTGACGAGCGCGCCGCACTTGCCCTGCGTGCCCTTTACAGCCGCTACGGCTATACACAATATAAAATGAACAAATTTGAGGAATACGACCTCTATGTGAGAAACAAGGACTTCCTCATTTCCGACAACATCATCACCTTCACCGACACCGGCGGCAAGCTCATGGCGCTGAAGCCCGACGTCACACTTTCGATTGTCAAGAACAGCCGCCTTGACGCAGGCGTGGAAAAGGTCTACTATCAGGAAAATGTCTACCGCATTTCCGACCGCAGCGGCAGCTTCCGCGAGATTATGCAGGTGGGTCTTGAATGCATCGGTCAGGTTGACCGTTACTGCATCTTTGAGGTGCTGCAGCTTGCTGCAAAAAGCCTTGCGGCAATTTCTGCCGACACAGTGCTTGATATTTCTCACCTCGGCATTGTTTCCGCCGTGCTTGACGCACTCGCCGTAGACGGCACCACCCGCAGCGCACTCCTGCGCTGCATCGGGGAAAAGAACCTGCACGAAATGACGACCATTGCCGCCAATGCAGGGGCTGATGCCGACCGCATTGCACTGCTTGCACGTCTGGTAGCGGCAAGCGGCAAGCCAAGTGACATTCTCCCCACGCTCGTCCCCGCCCTTTCCTCCCTTGTGGACAGCGCTATGCTGCAGGATTTTGCAGCGCTTGCACAGTCCCTTGAAGAAAGCGTACAGGGCTGCACCGTACACATCGATTTCTCTGTCGTCAGCGATATGGGCTACTATAACGGCATCGTTTTCAAGGGCTTTGTTGCAGGTGTACCCGCAGGGCTGCTCTCAGGCGGTGAATATAACGGTCTGATGAAGAAAATGGGTCGCACCGACCGCGCCATCGGCTTTGCTGTTTATCTTGACGCACTGGAGCGCCATTTAGAAAGCGACCTTTCCTTTGATGTGGATACCGTTGTGCTCTACGATGATAGCGCTGACCCTGCCGCGCTTGCCGCATTTGTCGAGGCAGAGAGCGCTGACGGCAAAGCCGTCCTTGCGCTTGGCGCACTGCCTGAAAAGCTGCGCTACCGCACGCTGCGTAAATTTGACGGAAGGGGGAATGCGTAATGAAGCAAATGCTGAATATTGCCCTGCCGAAGGGCAGACTTGGCGAAAAGGTTTATGCCATGTTTGAAAAAGCGGGGTTCCCCTGCCCCGCCATTCACGAGGACAACCGCAAGCTGATTTTTGAAAATGAGGAGCTTGGGCTCCGCTTCTTCTGGGCAAAGCCCTCTGACGTGCCGATTTATGTTGAGCGCGGTGTCGCCGATATCGGTGTTGCGGGCAAGGATATTCTTTTAGAGTACCGCCCCGATGTATACGAGCTTTTGGACCTTGACCTCGGCAAATGCCGCATGGCGGTTGCCGCACCCAAGAGCTTTCACGACGACCCACGCCGCACCCTGCGCGTGGCGACAAAGTTCTCCCGCATTGCCGCCAATTACTACGCAGCACAGGGGCGTGAAATTGACATTATCCACCTGAACGGCAGCATTGAAATCGCCCCCATTATCGGGCTTTCCGATGTTATTGTGGATATCGTGGAGACCGGCACCACCCTGAAGGAAAACGACCTTGAGGTAATTGCCACCGTCGTCCCCATCAGCGCCCGTCTGATTGCCAACAAATCGGGCTACAAATTCAAAAATGAAACCATTGAGGAGATCGTGCGCGGCATCGCTGCACAGATAAACGCAAAATCATGATTAAAATTCTAACCTACGGTGAAGTGTCGAACGACGAAATCTTCGCACGTGTCACGCCCACGGTCAACGTGGCAGAAATTGTAGCAGACATTATTGCCACCGTCAAAAGGGACGGTGATAGGGCGCTGCTTGCCTATACCGAAAAATTTGACAAGGCAAGGCTTGAAGCGCTCGCCGTCACCCCTGCGGAGCGCGCCGAGGCAATGGCGGCTGTTGACCCCGCATTTCTCACTGTCCTGCGCCGCGCAGCAGACAATATCCGTGCCTACCACGCAAAGCAGCTCCGTGAGGGCTACGCTATCAAGGAGGCTGACGGCACCGTGGTCGGTCAGCGCGTGATTCCGATTGACCGCGCAGGTCTTTACGTGCCCGGTGGCACCGCCGCTTACCCCTCCACCGTCCTGATGGACTCGATTCCCGCAAAGATTGCAGGCTGTAAGGAAGTGGTTATGGTCACGCCTCCGCTGCCCGACGGACGCGTGAATCCCGTGATTCTCGCTGCTGCGGAAATAGCAGGCATTGACCGCATCTTCAAGGTTGGCGGCGCACAGGCGATTGCCGCGCTCGCCTTCGGCACCGAGAGTATCCCACGCGTGGACAAGATTGTCGGCCCCGGTAATGCCTTTGTTGCAGAGGCAAAAAAGCAGGTTTTCGGGTCGGTTTCCATTGATATGATTGCAGGCCCCAGCGAAATTCTGGTGGTCGCCGACAATACCGCCAACCCCGTACATGTGGCGGCCGACCTGCTTTCCCAGGCAGAGCACGACAAGCTTGCCTCCGCCGTTCTGATTACCGACAGCAAGGTGCTTGCCGAGGCAGTGAGCGCCGAATTGGAAAAGCAGATTCCCCTGCTTTCCCGTGCAGAGATTGCCCGCGCCTCAATTGACAACAACGGCAAAATCATTGTGGTGGAAAATCTGGATACCGCCATTGACGTTTCCAACGAGCTTGCCCCCGAGCACCTTGAGCTGGTGGTTGCCGACCCCTTCCGTTACCTGGAGCAGGTGCGTCACGCAGGCTCGGTCTTTATGGGTCACTACTGCCCTGAGGCACTGGGTGACTATCTGGCAGGTCCCAACCACACGCTGCCCACCAGTGGCACGGCACGCTTCTTCAGCCCCCTGTCGGTGGACGATTTTGTCAAGAAGATGCAGTACACCTACTACACCAAGGAGGCCTTCGAGGGTGTGGCAAGGGACGTTGCATATTTCGCTGCCAAGGAAGGTCTTACCGCACACGCCAAGAGTGCAACGGTACGCCTTGACGAGGAATAAATCCCCCAATGGGTATTGTTTTTTGAGTTTTTCAGGAGTTTACATGAGTAAGTTTTTCACAAGCCGCTATCAGGCGCTGACCCCCTACACACCGGGTGAGCAGCCCCGCGATATGCAATATATCAAGCTGAACACAAACGAATCCCCCTTCGCCCCCTCAAAGAAAGCCATTGAGGCTGCCGCAAGGGCTGCGGAACGCCTGCAGCTCTACCCCGACCCAACCTATAAGGCACTACATGAGACGCTTGCCGCTTACCACGGCGTGACCTCTGATATGGTGCTTGCCACCAACGGCTCGGACGAGATTCTCAATTTTGCCTTTATGGCATTTTGCGATGCGGAAAGCCCCGCACTCTTTGCCGACATCACCTACGGCTTTTACAGCGTTTTTGCGAGCCTGAATCACGTACCGTATACGGAGATTCCGCTGAAATCGGACTTTTCACTCTCGGTTGACGATTACATCGGCAGGAAGGGTACGGTCTTTATTGCAAACCCCAATGCGCCCACGGGTCTGGCACTCCCCTTGTCCGAAATCGAGCGCCTGCTTGCCGCAGACAGAGAGCGCGTGGTCGTCATTGACGAGGCGTATGTTGACTTTGGCACCGAGAGCGCCGTATCTCTTTTAGAGCGCTATGACAACCTGCTTGTCACGCGCACCTTCTCCAAGTCGCGTTCTATGGCGGGCGCGCGTCTGGGCTACGGCATAGGCTCCCCTGCCCTGATTGCCGACCTCAACACCATCAAATATTCCACCAATCCCTATAACGTGAACAGTATGTCCGCCGCCGCGGGACTTGGCGTTATGGCAGATGAGGCATATACCGTTTTCTGCTGCAAGGAAATTATGGAAACCCGTGTATATGCCATGACGGGGTTAAAAAAGCTCGGCTTTGAGATGACCGATGCCAAGGGCAATTTCCTCTTTGTCCGTCACCCGAAAATGGGCGGTGAGGCCATTTATCTTGCCCTCAAGCAGCGCGGCATTCTGGTGCGCCATTTCGACCGCGCCCCTATTGCTGACTACAACCGTATTACCGTTGGCACGCGTGCTGATATGCAGACACTGATTGACACGCTGGCCGATATTCTGAAGGAGTCCTGATATGAACGAAGCAACTATCGTACGCAAAACCGCCGAAACAGATATTGCCCTGACGCTCGCACGCGGCACAGGCAAGGCAGACATTCACACGGGCTGTGGCTTTCTTGACCATATGCTCACGCTTTTCACCCGCCACGGCGGGTTTGACCTCACCTTGACCTGCAAGGGCGACCTTGCAGTTGATGCACATCACACCACAGAGGATATCGGCATCTGCCTCGGTCGCGCCGTTGCAGAGCTTGCAGGCGATAAAAAAGGACTTGCCCGTTACGGCTATATGATTTTACCGATGGACGAGGCGCTGATTCTCTCTGCCGTTGACCTTTCCGGTCGCGCCTACCTCGGCTATGATGCCGAAATGCCCACCCCGCAGGTCGGCACCTTTGACACCGAGCTTGTTGAGGAATTCTGGCTGGCATTTGTCCGCGAGGCACGTATTACCCTGCACATCGGGCAGCTGGCAGGTAACAATACACACCACATTATTGAGGGCATCTTCAAATCGGTTGCACACAGCCTGAAGAAGGCCCTTACCCCCGACGAGTCGCTTGCAGGCACCGTCCTTTCCACGAAAGAGGTTCTTTGATGGTAGCAATTATCGACTACGGTGTCGGCAATCTTTTCTCGCTGAAAAGCTCCTTTGCCGCCATCGGTGCAGAGGCAGTTGTCACTGCCGACCCCGCCATAATCCGCGCGGCAGAGCGCGTTGTTCTGCCCGGCGTGGGCGCCTTTGGCGACGCCATCGCCAAGCTCCGCGAAACAGGTCTTGACCGCGTGGTGCTTGATGAGGCCGCCGCAGGCAAGCCCTTGCTCGGCATCTGCCTTGGTATGCAGCTTTTGTTTGAGCGCAGCCTGGAATACGGCGACCACGCAGGCCTTGGATTGATTCAAGGCGAAATCCGCCCCATTTCTGAGGCAATTCCCGAAAATCTCAAAATTCCGCACATCGGCTGGAACGCGCTTGCCTTTGGCGAACGCAAGCACCCCCTGTTCCGCTATTTAAGCGAGGGCGACTGCGTTTATTTTGTCCACTCCTACTACGGCACAAGCTGCACCGAAAGTGTGATTGCCACAGCAGAATACGGCGTGCCGCTGACGGCAGCCGTGGCAAAGGGCAACGTCATGGGCTGTCAGTTCCACCCCGAAAAAAGCGGCAAGGCAGGGCTTTCTATCCTGCGTGCCTTTGTAGAGGGGGTGACGCTATGCTGATTTTCCCCGCTATTGACCTCTACGAGGGCAAGGCCGTCCGTCTTTACAAGGGCGACTACAACCAAATGACGGTTTATCATCACGACCCTGTCGCCGTTGCACGCGACTTCGTGCGAGCAGGTGCCACCCACGTGCATCTGGTGGATTTGGAGGGCGCGCGTGACGGAAACACCCCGAATCTTGATACCGTCAGCCGCATCAAGGCCGAATGTGGTCTGTTTTGTGAAATTGGCGGCGGTATCCGCAGTATGGAGGTCATTGACCGCTATATGGCGGCAGGGCTTGACCGCGTGATTCTCGGCACGGCGGCGGTAAACGACCCCGATTTTTTGGCCGAGGCGGTCGCCAAGTACGGCGCGCGCATCGCCGTTGGCGTTGACATCAAGGACGGTATGGTTGCCATTAAGGGTTGGGTGGAAAAATCCACCGAGGACGCCCTCGGTTTCTGCGAAAAAATGCAGCGTCTCGGCGTCAAAACCCTGATTTGCACCGACATTTCCCGTGACGGCGCGATGCGCGGTGCCAACCACGCGCTCTACCGCGAACTCTCAACACGCTTTGCTATGCAAATTGTCGCCTCAGGCGGCGTTTCCTCTATGGCAGACGTGGGTGCGCTTGCCGATATGGGGCTGTACGGCGCCATTGTGGGCAAGGCCTACTACACAGGTGCCATTGACCTGGCAGCCGCAATAAAGGAGGCGAACAGATGATTACCAAACGCATTATTCCCTGCCTTGACGTCAAAAACGGACGCGTGGTCAAGGGTGTAAATTTTGAAGGGCTTTCCGACGTTTCCTCTCCTGTGGAGCTTGCGCGCTATTACAGCGAATGCGGCGCCGATGAGCTGGTTTTCTACGACATCACCGCCTCTGCAGAGGGACGCGCCCTCTTTACCGATATTCTCACCGAGGTGGCGAGTAAAATCTTTATCCCCCTGACAGTGGGTGGCGGCATCAATACGCTTGATGACTTTGACCGCGTGCTCAAATGCGGTGCGGACAAGGTCAGCGTCAATTCGGGTGCAATCCGCAACCCCGACCTGATTCGTGCTGCGGCAGAGCGCTACGGCAACCAGTGCGTTGTGATTTCCGCAGATGTCAAGCGCGTGGACGGCGTCTATCGCGTATTTGCCAAGGGCGGACGCGAGAACACGGGCATGGAGGCAATCTCCTGGATTAAGCGCTGTGTGGATTTGGGCGCGGGTGAGGTTGTACTCAACTCAATTGACACCGACGGCGTGAAA